>NZ_QUEB01000002.1:0-308323 GCF_003477845.1 Clostridium sp. AF34-13 | reverse complement strand
TGATTTCATATAAAAATGTAAAATGATATTTACAAATTCAAGTTTGTCTGACTCACAACAATTTAATATCAAACTAATACAAGCACTTTAGCCAATATGGTTAAGGTGCTTTTTTTGCACCTTGAAAGGAGGTAGTTGAAGCATACCACATCGGGGAAAGCCCGATTTAATCATTACAACAGGCATTGCCTGCTCATAATATAGATCAATGACAAGCAAGGCGGTAAGAGAGAAAACGGAGCATATGAAGAAAGTCGCGAGGAACCCATTTTACAGATTAGCTTGTATAGTAGGTTTGATGTAAAAGGGAACCGCAACGGAAAGGACAGTCTGAAATATGGCTGTTCTTAATAGAAAAGAGGTTGATTTTATGGAACGGATAACAAGAATTTTTCTATATCAGATGGAGAAGAAACAAAGCAAGCAGTTATTGTGGAAAATTGTGCATAAACTATTAAATAAGATGGTATAAGAGAAAAGAGTGTCTTTTATGGCACTCTTTATGTACCCATAGAAATTAGTTGAAAATTTGGAGGAGGTGTTATATGCTTATTATGAAAAAGTATATAGAAACGGATGGTTGCATGATGGCTTCTGCAACTGATAAGCAAAAAGACAGTTTGAAAGAATATATGAAAAAAATTAAGGATATAAAACTCAGAGTTCCAGAGGAATATTTGCAACCTATTAAAGAACATGCAAAAGCCAAAGGAATGAGTGTTAATCAATTAGTTATCTCATTACTTGAAAAAGATATGGGGATAGAAATAGTAACTGTAAGGGAACAGAACAAGCAAAATAAGGAAAATGAAAACGAATAACCGGTTAATAAGAAACACGGATTTCATCCGAAAATTTAAAGGAGGTATGACCTATGACGGCAACTAGAAGAGAAGCTATTGAATTATTGGAAAGAGTACCAGAAGATAAGCTGACCTATGTTGTTCAGATTTTGAGTGGTATTGATGGTTTGATAAGTATATCAGACAGACGAACAAAGAAAATTGATTTAGACCAGTTTGTTATGCCTACAACAGAGCGTGGCAGAAATGCGGATGAATATATAAGGGAGATGAGAGATAATGACAGAA
This sequence comes from Clostridium sp. AF34-13, assembly GCF_003477845.1. Lineage (NCBI taxonomy): Bacteria > Bacillati > Bacillota > Clostridia > Eubacteriales > Clostridiaceae > Clostridium > Clostridium sp. AF34-13. The sequence continues at coordinate 307,232 of NZ_QUEB01000002.1, read as the reverse complement.
TTTAAAAGAGTGTTTGTTGATACAGCACCTATTATATACTATCTTGAAAACAGTCCTTTATATTCATAGGTTATAAAGAGATTCTTTACAACGTGTATAGAAAAGAATATACAGGTCGTTACTTCTGCAATAACAATAGAAGAGTATCTGGTATATCCGTATTCAAGTGGTAAAATGGATTTTGTTGATAATTTCAAACTTTTGAATGATAGCGAATATTAAATCTTCTAAGCGGTCATAAATCTTATGTAAAAAATCTTTGAAGCGGTTCGGCTTCTGAATCTCAATGTAAATGTAAATCAACTCTTTCCATATATAATATAAGGTATATCGGTAAAATATACAATGTATCGAACATAAATTTGGTAAATTATTTCCTCAAAAAAATGTAAATATGTTTCAGTTTTTAAAAAGGTGTGAATTGATATTTTTCAAAAACTCAAAAAAGAAACAGAGAAATATATATCATAGAAACTCAAAAAAAGATTCTGGGAGGATTTGCTAATGGAAGATTTAATAAAACAATTCAAAGTTATCTGCCCTAATTTGCTTTAATGAATTGATAGAGCCAGACAATATTGTTGTGTCGAAAAGGGATTTAATAAAGATTCAAGCTGAATTGGTTGCACCTACTGATATAACTAAAAAGGAAGTGGAAGTGTTGGGAAACATTTGACAAAGATATTCTCAATACAGAATAAAAGCCACAGAGTATCGTTACAAGAAATCTTAAAGTTGTGAAACGTATTGTAAGTGAAGGATATGGACATATGCTTAAAAGAACTTGCGTGGATCAGTATAAGAAAAAATGCTTTATATTTTATGCGAATGATAGAATTGCTGAAATCAAGAATTAAGAGGATGCAATCAGCAGAGCAAAATATGAATAAAAGCATACATCATCAAGAAAAGAGATGCGGCGATGAGTTCATGGCTGTGATTTATCATACAGGCAAAACGGAGATTGAGGAACTGTTACAAAGCTTATGCAGAGAAAAAGACAGATTAAATAGTAATGTTTCTAGCAATAGAGCCACTAATATTTAGTAGAAAATAATTTAATACTTTTGTAATAGATTTTTCCAATAAAGTATGCTATAGTATAACCGTTTATGGATAAACAAATGTGAATTTACAAAGGAAGGGAAAACTATCATGGAAAAGATCAAAAAGCGTATAGCTAACTTAAAGGTTGCAGGAAAATTAAAAGTATATCAAGTGACAGTGCTTGTTATGACATTATTTTTAGTGTTTGTGGCATTGATCTCGACATTAGTGATCCGTTCAAATATAGAGAAGATCACGGAGGTCTGGTCTCCGTCATTGGAATATATGCAGGATTTAGAGACAATGACTGCGAAATACAGAATCAAGCAGTACCAGCATCTGGTAGAATCAGATGCAGCAGTCATGAACTCCTGCGAAGAAGAAATCAAGAAGCTGGAGAGTCAGATCCAGGATACCACTGAGAAGCTGGATGCAATAATGTCTGCAAACAGCAAAGCTCAAAAAGGAAGGGATGATTATGAAGCAGCAAGCACTGCATGGGAAGAATACAGGGCTGCTTCAGATGAAATTCTGCAGTTGAGCCGTGAGGGTAAACAGCAGGAAGCATCGAAGCTGATGACGGGACAGGTGTATGAAGAATATAAGGCTTTTGCTGAGAAATTAACTATATTATGTGACAAGTTCCAGGCAGAATTAGACCAGGCAAAGACCATGGCTAATGTATGCACTATAATCATATTTATTGTGATCGTGGCAGCGGGTCTTGCGATTGCTGTAGTGACGACACTGATCGGAAGTATCATTACCAATTCCATTACCGAGCCGGTAGAACAGATAGATGCAGCAGTTGCCAGCCTGCGTAAGGGCGAACTGTCTAATGTAGAAATGCTTACCTATGAGTCTGAGGATGAGTTTGGCGATACCATCAGGAATCTGAAAGAAGCCATGGGTATTCTGGCAGATTATGTCAGCGAGATCTCTGTGGAGGTAAAGGCAATAGCGCAGGGTGACCTGACCAGAAATGGTGATGATATTACAGATTTCCTAGGCGATTTCTCGGAATTGAAGACATCACTGCTGTATATTCTGAAACGGTTTAACAGTACCCTGACCGAGATCAGCAATCTGGCAGAACAGGTATCATCGAATGCATCCGAGGTGGAAAATGCATCAAAATCCCTGGCGGACGGTGCAACAGAGCAGGCAGGAGTCATTGAGGAATTGAATGCTACGATAGATACTGTTGTAGATCTAGCTGTAAATACAGCGAAGGAAACACAGAACGCATCTGCACGTGTAAAAACCTCTGCAAACAAAGCAAACGAAGAAAAAGAAAAGATGAACGATCTTCTGATGGAAATGGAGCACATTACAGAAATCTCCAAGGAGATCGGTAATATTATCACAGATATCGAGGATATTGCATCCCAGACCAACCTGTTATCCCTGAATGCTTCCATTGAAGCTGCCAGAGCAGGAGAAGCAGGAAAAGGCTTTGCAGTAGTTGCGGATCAGATCGGAAAGCTGGCAGCAGACAGTGCAAAATCTGCTGTAAATACAAGAGATTTGATCGATAAGACCTTAGTGGAAATCGAAAAGGGCAATACGATTACAAGAACAACAGCCGATGCATTCAATCTGATCATTACAGATATGGAGTCCTTTGCAGATATTGCAGAGAATACCATGGAGAAAGCAAACTCCCAGGCTGAGTCATTGGAGCAGATCGGTCAGGGAATAGAACAGCTGTCCGGCGTAGTACAGGGTAATGCAGCAGCCTCAGAAGAGAATACTGCGATCAGTATTAATCTGGCAGAGGGAGCAGCCAAGATGCATGACCGTGTGAATATCTTTAAGCTATTCTAGAAAATGACAGGAATAGAGTGAAATAGTCAAGAAGGAAGGTCCTTGTTGTGATTAATGATATATTTAGAGTGTTTAGAGAGCAGACAGCAGAAATCTTATTTGAGATCATTACAGAATGTATAGATGATTACCTGTATATATTTGATCTGCAGAATAATACCTTTGAGATTTCACAGTCAGCTGTGAATCGGTTTAATATGTCGAAAAATGTTCTGACAGATGCTGCAAATGAAGTTATGAAGGTAGTATATGAGGAAGACCGTGAGATGCTTGCAAAGCATCTTGCGGATATATGCGAAGGAAGAGAAAATGTACATAATCTTCATTACAGGTGGCTTGATAAAGAAGGTATGCCGGTTTGGATTAACTGCCGTGGTATCGTGATCATTGATCAGCAGGGAAAGGCAGAGTATCTGGTTGGGTGTCTGAATGAGACCGGCAACAAGAGAAGGGCTGATAATGTCACAGGACTGCTTGGTGGTCCGGAATTCCTTGCTTACCTGCGTGCACAAAAAGAACCCATTTCAAAGGGCTTTTTTATGCATGTAGGAATTGATGATTTCGGAGCGATCAATAGCTCCAGGGGAGCTGATTATGGTAATTATATCCTTAAAAGCGTAGCCGGCTGCATGAAAGAATGCCTTTCAGACAAGCAGAGAATTTACCATCTGGTAGCGGATCAGTATGTGATCGTGGATTTGGACGCATCTTCTACGGAAGACGCTGTGGCACTGAAAGAAAAGATCACAGATAAACTTCATAATTTCATAGTAGACGAAAAATATGAAGCTATATTTTCCATTTCTATCGGTGTTATAGATGCAGCAACATTTTGTGAGGGAATTGAAGAATGCCGTAAAAAGTTTGAATTTGCTTTGAAACAGGCAAAAAGCATGGGTAAAAATGGATTCTATGTTTTTGACCAGAATGACTATGAGGACTTTTTACAAAAAGGAAGAATCGTAGCAGCACTTCGTAATGCTATTGTAAACAATTATGAAGGCTTTGAAGTCAATTATCAGCCGATCGTGGATTGCCAGACGGAACAGATCATTGGAGCAGAGGCACTGATGCGTTTTTCCATGATAACGGAAGAGGGGCGGGAGTTTGTTTCACCGATGGAGTTTATCCCATTATTGGAAGAGACCGGATTGATCATTCCCGCTGGAAGATATATTTTGAACAAAGCTGCAGCAATGTGCTGTGAAATGCAGAAATATATTCCTGACTTCCGGATGAATGTAAATGTATCCTATGTTCAGATCCTGCAAGGCAATGTGGAGCGGGATATTTTGGATGCAATTCAAAAATATTCATTACAGCCGGAATGCTTATGTGTTGAAATGACAGAAAGCGGATTTATGGATATGACACCTTCGTTCTGTAAATTTCGTAAAACTCTGGACAAGAACGGGATTCCCTTTGTGATCGATGATTTTGGAACAGGATATTCGAATCTTCATTGTATCCGTGATATGAATCCAAGTTACGTGAAAATGGATAGGGATTTTACTGCCAAGGCGATGAACAGTGACAGGGACTATGAATTATATAAAAATATCATCCCCATGGTACATAGTATTAACGTCAGGATATGTGCAGAAGGCATCGAGGAAAAAGAATGGCTTCTGAAAATGAAAGAAATGAAGGTTGATTATCTGCAGGGATATTATTTTGGAAGACCTTGTGGAAAGAAACAGTTTCTGCAGCAATATGCCAGTGGCATCAATGTTAAATAAAGAGAGTAAGGCAGACTCAGCTATGTGGGTCTGCCTTATTTTATGGTCTTATCAGAAGGATGAATTCCTAACGGCTTTTTTCAGTTTCTTCAGGTCATCTGCATCAGGGTGAGACAATGCACAGTCAAAATTCTGGATCAATACATCAAGATTTGTCGGATGATCGGGAGCATCCTTCATTTTCAAGTAGCGTTCCCGGACAGACTGTGGCATTCTGCCCTGACACATATACTCTCCGACGATAACATTACTTGTATCAACGAACTGCTTAACCTGATTCAGGATTTTCCGGAAATAGATATCACTGCCACCAAAGCCAGCAGTTCCAAACAGAAAAATCTGTTTATTCTTTAACTGCGATAATAGCTGTAATGTCTTGGTATCTGCATTTCCCTTGTCTGTCCAAAATCCGATATAGAGCAGTTCGGAAGAAGGGATCACTGTGTCGGACACACCGAAATACTCACATTCATCCTGAGGTAATGCCTCGTGGATCGCATCAGCCAGTACCTTGGTATTACCTGTTAAGCTGCTATAAACGATGGAATATTTTTTATTCTTCATATCATGTTGTCTCCTTTCATAGGATCATAAAATTATCATATCGCATTCCTATTTTAGTTCGGAAAGCATGATTTGTCTAATGATGGATTAGTGGTAGAACAGAGGATTCGCAATTTGCGTGTTGAGGCAGGATGTGAATTGGGTGAGTATCATATATGGATAATTCATTTACTGATGGATATGGTTAGTAGTTTTTTTGTCAATTCTATTTTACCATAAATCAATGAGGAGTTGTTTTATTTTGCAATGAAAAATATCCCGTATTTATGCGGGGTTTGGTGTTTTGCAAGCACCTAAAATAATATAATAAAGTAAGGGGAGATTGACATGTTCAGAGAAATGAGAAGATTTAAGCAGCAGATAACAACAGAAGAATGTAAAAAGGTGTTGAAGGAGGAGAAGAGGGCAGCGTTTTCGGTAATCGGTGATGACGGATACCCATATACAATACCAATTAATTTCTATTATGACGAGGCAGACAACATCATTTATTTTCATGGAGCAAAAGAAGGGCATAAGGCTGATGCAGTGAACCGATGCGATAAGGTTTGCTTGACTGTCTGGAATCAGGGATTCAAAAAAGAAGGTCATTGGGAATGGAATCCGACAAGCGTTGTTGTGTTTGGAAAGGTGAAGCCGGTAACAGAAAATAATATCTTTGAGGATCGACTGAGAAAGCTAGCAGCAAAATATTATCCAACTACAGATGAGATTGAGGAAGAAATGGAACATTCTGCATCACGGACACAGTTGTTTGCCATAAAAATCGAACACATGACGGGCAAACTCGTCAACGAAAAATAACATTCAGGCTTCAGAAGGGATGCTTAAATATTGGTACAGAACAGGGAATTATGATGTAACAGCTTTTGAACAGGAATATCTGGAAATGATAAGTCATTGGGAAATGGTTTATGGAAAGGGGACGGAAGATGACAGAAAATATTTATAAGACAAGCTGTGGCGGAATCCGTTATTTTGTAAATATAATAGATAAACAGAAAACTACATTAGTGTTTTTACCGGGACTTACAGCAGATCACAGGCTTTTTGAAAAGCAAATAGAGTATTTTGAGAAAAAGCAGAATGTGTTTGTATGGGATGCACCATCGCATGCATTATCCAGACCATTTACAAATAACTACAGTCTGTCTGATATGGCAGGATGGCTTTATGAAATCTTGTCAAAAGAAGAAATTTTCAATCCAATAATTATCGGTCAATCTATGGGTGGATATCTGGCTCAAATGTATATGGAATTGTATCCGGATAAGATAAAGGGATTTATTTCTATAGATTCTGCACCGCTTCAAAAGTCTTATATGACAGCAATGGAAATATGGCTTCTTGAAAGAGCCGAGCCATTATATAGAATATATCCATGGAATGCTCTTCTTAAGGCAGGTCCAAGAGGGTGTTCTGAGACAATTTACGGACAGAACCTTATGCGAAAGATGATGATGTTCTATGATTCAGATCATAAAGAATATGCAAGGCTTGCAGGTTTTGGCTACAGAATGCTTGCTGAGGCAATCAAAGCAGATTTGCCATATCATATCAGTTGTCCGGCACTTCTTATCTGCGGGGAAAATGACAAAGCAGGTTCAGCAAAAAGCTATAATAAGAAATGGCATAAGAGAGAAGGGTTGCCGCTTAAATGGATAAAAAATGCTGGTCATAATTCCAATACTGACCAGCCGGATGAAGTAAACAGACTTATAGAAAAATTTATCAGCGGGGTAGATAGGAAAGGGGTGTCTTGATGAAATTAAATATACAGTGGAAAAAAGTATTATATGGAATTACATTGATAGTTATTAGTATAATATTGGCAGCTGTATATTTTTGTGGCTGAACTGTTACAATGAAAGAGAAAAATAATAGTTTCCGGTTGACTTTTACTTAAATTTATTATATAGTTCCATATAGTTTACAAAGTGAACTATATGGAGGTGACCTATGAAGGATGAAAATTGGCTTGATATGGTAAAGAAACAGGGAGAGCTGAGGCATTTCGGGAGTATGGCAATAAGAAAGACACAGAAAGGAAATCAGATTTCGGCACAAGAGATTGATTTTTTATTCAGGGTGGCATTTGCTAAGGAACTTATGACACCGGGGCAGCTTGCGATGGCGATGGGGGTGAGTAAGACTATCATAAGCAGGCTGACAGAGCAGTTAGAGAGAAAAAAATTTATTAGCAAAGAGCGGGATGAGATTGACAGGCGGAGCTATGTTATAAGAGTAACAGATTCAGGAAAAGAAGAAATAGACAGGATGTACCATTATTATATGAATCCATTGTATGAATTGAAAGAAAAAATGAGTGAATTACGGTTTCGGCAGTTATTTGAACTTATTGAAGAAGCAAATAATATTCTTTCATGATTATAAAATAATGCCGCAGATTGCTATAGGATTTTGTACTTTTATTATGAAGTACAGGAAACGGAGGAAATATGACATTTTACCAGGAATTACAGTTGAGTTCAGCTGGTTCTAAGCAGCTTATAAAATCAACTAAAGACAAAAAAGAAAAGTTTAGACACATACTTATTTATAATTTTAAGGTGTATCTGGTTATGATATTTTGTGTTGCAGTAGTGACGCTATTTACAAAATTTACAGGCAGCAATAACAGTGTGGTCGGGGTTACGGTTTTGCTTGCGGTTCTTGTTTTAAGACAGGCTGATTTTGGGATAAGGACAACGCATGGTATTTTATCTATAGCGGGTATATATTTAATACTGATGGCAGGACCGAGATTTACAAACACGCTTACACCTGTACCGGCATTTTTTGTAAATATTATCTGTATATTGTTGTTGATGATACTTGGATGTCACAATGTTATTATGTATAATCATTCAACTTTTGTTCTCGGTTACCTGCTGCTGCAGGGATATGATGTGACAGGACACGAATATACACTTCGTGTGGCGGGACTTCTTTTTGGTATGGTTTTATGTATGTTTATTTTTTATAAAAATCAGAAAAATCGTCCATATCAGAGAAAATTTATCGACCTTTTCAAAGAGTTTGATATTCATTCAGCAAGAAGCAGATGGTATATAAGACTTTCGCTGATAGTATCAAGTGCGATGCTTATCATGTCATTACTTGGCTTGCCAAGAGCAATGTGGGCAGGCATTGCCTGTATGTCAGTATGTCTTCCGTTTCCGTCGGACTGCACAAAAAGAGTTTCGGACAGGGGGATATTTAATGTTGTCGGCTGTCTTATTTTTATGGTGCTTTATACGGTTCTTCCAAAGACAATGTATCCTTATATCGGAATGATAGGTGGAATCGGTGTCGGATATTCGGCAGGATATGCATGGCAGACAGTGTTTAATACATTTGGTGCGTTGTCTATCGCATCGGGGATTTTTGGTATGCCTATGGCATTAAAGTTAAGAATAGGGGCGAATGTGCTTGGGGCAGTCTATACAGTGGTGTGCACTAAAATATTTGGTTTTCTTGCAGATTTAACAAATATTAGGAAGAATGTAAGTGCCAGTGCAGGAGGAATATGAACATTTCACTACACTAGACAATGACAGATGAGTAATAATATATAAGGTGATATTTGAGCGTCAGAGTTTGATTCTGATAATCAGGTATTACCTTATTTTTTTATGGAAGGCTGAACTGTTACATAATACAACATTTTTCGTGAAAATATCGTTGTTTTTTGTATAATACACATGGTATAATACAGAATTAGTATTAGATGAAACTGATTTGAAAGGAGTTTGGCTGATTATGAGAAAGAACAAACTCAAAATTGCAAAAATTAGATGTTTATTACCACTTTTGGTGCTTATCATAAGTGCTGGAATTTTATCATTTGTCGCAAATTATGTAAATATGGCAAGCTATAAACAGGTAAGGACAAAAGCAAAACTTAATGCTGTTACATATTCTGACAGGATGGTTGAGGAACTAAACCGGGGTATTAATATAACGAATTCACTTAAAAATATTCTTTTGAATGACAATGGGAATATTAAACAATTTGAAGATATAGCTCAGAGGATGATGACGGATTATGTTCAGAGTATTCAGCTTGCACCTAACGGGGTGGTTACTGACATTTATCCGTCTGAGAGCAATGATGCCGGAAAGATAGATCTTGTTCATGATAAGAAACGCGGGGAGATAGTCAGATATGGCATAAAGCATCAGATGACAGTTATGCAGGGACCATTTAAACTTAATCAGGGTGGATATGGTATAGCAATAAGAAATCCGGTATATATTCAAAAAAATGATGGAGAAAGACATTTTTGGGGACTTGCGATCGTAATAATCAAGGTGCCGGAGATTTTTAATGATTCAGTGAAATCATTGTCAAAATTTGGATATTATTATCGTTTATATAAAACGGAATCACCTTTAACTAAAAAGTTCAAACTTATAAACAGCTCCAAAACTGAGTTTACAGATTCGGTTTCACATGAATTTAATATTGGAGGATGTGTGTGGAAGATTGAGGTGATGCCTGTAAAAGGCTGGAGTCAGGAAAGTGATATGCTTCCGATATATTTATGTGGAACATTTATAATATTGCTGTTAGAGGGAGTGACAGTAGCTTTCCTTATCATGTTAAAGCAGCGTAAACAGTTTAAGATACTCTCTGTTACGGACAGTCTTACCGGATTGCTCAATCGTATGGGTTTTAATGAACAACTGGATATTTATATTAGCGAAAACGGTGATAAAAACTGTATAGGTATCCTATTGGATGTGGATAACTTTAAGATAATAAATGATATGTATGGGCATGGTGTCGGAGATAAAGCCTTAAAACATCTGGCGGAGTCTATGAGAGATGCTTTTTCTGATAATGCGATACTTGGACGAAACGGCGGTGATGAGTTTTGCATTTTATTAAAGGATTGCAATGTTGAGGATATGCGGCAAAAAATTGAGGAATTTTGTAAGATGAACCGTGTATTCAGATACAAGGGAGAAGAATATACATATAGCATTTCTATGGGATATGCAGAATATCCGGTTCATGTGAAAAAAGCATCAGAATTGCTGCATTATGCAGATATAGCTTTGTATGAAGTGAAACTTAAGGGGAAAAATGGCTGTCTTGGCTATAATGACAACATTCAGTCAGAAAAAAGGACGCAGCTTGGTTTTAAGCTTAATGATATTTCTTCAAATCTTCCCGGTGCATTTTTTGTTTACAAAGCAGATATTGACGATGAAGAAATTCTTTATGCAAATCAGGAAATGATAAGACTTACAGGATGTCAAGATCTGGATGATTTTTTTGAATTTACAAAAAGGCAGTTTAAAAACCTTATACATCCAGATGAAATACAGGCAGTGGAGGAAAATATCTGGAGTCAGATCAAGATAGCGGAAAATAAGACAAATGATTATGTGTGGTATCATCTTGCGACAAAGAGCGGTGAATATAAAAATGTTTTTGATATAGGGCATATTGTCGAAAGTGAACATTATGGTAAAGTATTCTATGTATTGCTCATAGATTATGATATTGTTTGTAAGCGTTATGAAAAGAATAATCGATTGTCGGAATAAGAAATATATATCACGAAACTATGAAAGACTTAGGAGAAAAGTAATAAGAAAACATTGTAAAGCAATTTGTGCTTTGAATAAATTTGATATAAATAAAGGCTTAGTGTGAAAAGTTTTTTTTACACGCAAGTTTGTGTTTTCGTACACTTGACACAAATTTGATATGAAAAAATGTGTGCAGAAAAGAGGAATAATATGGGATTAATTAAGGCTTTAGCAGGAGCAACAGGTGGCACTTTAGCGGATCAGTGGAAAGAATATTTCTATTGTGAAGCAATGGATGCAGATGTACTTGTATGTAAAGGAGAAAAAAGGACTTCCGGCAGGAGCAGTAACAAAAAGGGCAGCGACAATATCATTACAAGTGGTTCTGTTATTGCGGTAAATGACGGACAGTGTATGATAATTGTCGAGCAGGGAAAAGTTGTTGAACTTTGTGCTGAGCCGGGTGAATTTGTATTTGATTCATCTACTGAACCGTCAATTTTTAATGGAAAACTCAGCGAGTCGATAAAAGATGTTTTTGCGACTATTGGTAAGAGATTTACATTTGGCGGTGATACGGCAAAAGACCAGAGAATATATTATTTTAATACAAAAGAGATTATCGGAAATAAATACGGAACACCAAACCCTGTACCTTTCAGGGTTGTAGACAATAATATAGGTCTTGATGTTGATATTGCTATTCGATGTAATGGAGAATATTCATATAAAATAGTAAATCCTATACTTTTTTATACAAATGTGTGCGGTAATGTCGAGGAGGAATACAGACGAAGTGAGATTGACAGTATGTTAAAGACGGAGCTTCTCACGGCACTTCAACCGGCATTTGCACAGATTTCTGATATGGGTATCCGTTATAGTGCACTTCCGGGACATACTATGGAGATTGCAGACGCATTAAATGCAGTTCTCTCAAAGAAGTGGGCAGAACTTAGAGGAATTGAGGTTTCATCATTTGGAGTAAATTCGGTAACTGCATCAAAAGAAGATGAGGAGATGATAAAACAGCTTCAAAAGACGGCTGTTCTTAGAAATCCTAATATGGCGGCAGCTACACTTGTCGGTGCACAGGGGGATGCGATGAAGGCGGCAGCCTCAAATCCAAATGGTGCGATGGCAGGATTTATGGGAATGGGAATGGTTCAGAATGCAATGGGAACTGATGCACAAAGCCTTTTTGCAATGGGGCAGCAGCAAGCATCACAGCAACAAGCTGTACAGCAGCAGTCACAGCCTGCACAGAGTGATAACACGGCGGCGGTTTCACAGTCAGAAAAAAGCGGCTGGATATGTGAATGTGGAAAATCCAATACGGGAAAATTCTGCATTGAATGTGGAAAGCCTAAGCCACAGCCTGTTCTTGGCTGGACTTGTAGCTGCGGTACCGTAAATAAAGGGAAATTCTGCATGGAGTGTGGTGCGAAAAAACCGGCAGAGGCACCTCTTTACAGATGTGACAAGTGTGGATGGGAGCCTGATGACCCTAAAAATCCGCCAAAATTCTGTCCTGAGTGTGGAGATCCTTTTGATGATAATGATATTGTTTAACACTATCAGGCAGATAGCAGAGCAAATTGCAAATATCTGTTTGATTATAATTAGGTAAGCAGCAGAGTAAATTAGGAATATCTGTTTGGATGTTATCAGGCAAGCGGAAAAGCGGACTTAGAAAAGCCGCCTGACTGCAAAGAGAATAATGGAAGAAATGAAGATAGTGTGAAAAATAATGTTTTTACACACGAGATTTGTGCTTCGCATAAACTAATATGTGAAACACAGGAAATGAGGATTAGTATGGATGATACAATAGCTTACAAATGCCCATGTTGTGGTGCATCACTTGTGTGGGGGAGCAAGGAACAGGAACTGGTATGCGAATATTGCGATAATAAGTTTACTGAGGCACAGTTAAAAGAAATCGCAGATGAAGAGAATACAAAAGCCCAGGAAATGAACGCAAAATGGAATGTGGAAGAAACGGACGATGACAATGGTATGGATGGCATGAAAGTACATATCTGCCAGTCATGCGGTGGAGAGATAATAGGTGATGAAAATTCGGTTGCTACGGAATGTGTATATTGCGGAAGTCCGACTATCATTACTGAAAATATTTCAGGAGTAAACAGACCTAAATATGTAATTCCTTTTAAACTTGATAAAAATGCAGCAAAGGAAAAATTAAAGGCATTTTATAAGGGAAAGCGTCTGCTGCCGGACGAATTTTCAAAGAAAAAACATATTGATAGTATAAAAGGTTTGTATGTTCCGTTCTGGCTTTTTAATTGTGAAGCTGAGGCAGATATTACATATAAAGCAAACAGGACACATTTCTGGAGTGATGCCAACTATAATTATACGAAAACAGATCACTATATGTTAAAAAGAAAAGGAAAACTGGCATTTGAAAAGATACCTGTCGATGCTTCAAGTAAGATGGATGATAAGTATATGGATTCGATAGAACCATTTGACTATAATCAGCTTGAAGAATTTTCGGAAAAATATCTCACGGGTTATTATGCTGATAAATATGATGTTGACATTAAAGCGAGTGAGCCGAGGGCAAATGAGCGTGTAAAGAGGAGTACCGAAGATAAGTTCAGGAGCAGTGTCAAAGGATACGAGTCGGTAATCGCTGATAGCAGCAGGATAAATGTTAAAAACGGAAAGGCAGAATATGTAATGTTTCCGGTCTGGATACTCAACAAAAAATATAAAGATAAGATTTATACTTTTGCCATGAACGGACAGACAGGAAAACTCGTCGGCGAGCTTCCTATAGACAAATGCAAGGCACGAAAGTATCTTTTTGGGATAACGGCAGTGATATTTATCATATTGCAGATTTTTGTCTGGATATAGGAGGATTGAATGATGGAAAATAGATTGAACATAAAAACTGCCGTTAAAGCATCGGGATATTCAGGCTTTAAGGCTGACATATTAAGAAAGTTCATGCTTCTTGTAATGTCCGTGAGCATTATGTCGGTATTTCTTGGTTTTTCGGTAAGCAGTGCGGCAGGAAAGAAAAGTGTTATAGATGATGCGGGACTTATAAAGGCATCTGACGAGAAGGAACTTGACAAAAAGATAAAAAATATACAGAAAGATAAGTTTGATGTTGTCATATTGACGGTCAAGTCACTTGACGGCAAAAGTGCACAGGACTATGCGGATGATTATTATGACAATAATGATTATGGACTTGACAATGAGAAAAGCGGCGTGCTTTTCCTTGTGAGCAAGGGTGACAGAAAATATCATATATCAACTAAAGGTGCAGGGATAAAGGCATTTACGGATTATGGTATTGGCAGGATAAAGGAGGAGATAAAACCTTATCTGTCAGATGGTGATTACTTTAATGCCTGTGATGAATTTTTAAATATAACAAAAGATTTTGTCAAGGCATATAAAGACGGAACACCATACGATACCGACAATCCTTACAATGAGGAGATTGATTATGTTATACTTGAAGTCATAGCACTTGTCATAGCATTTGTTATAGCACTTATAAGTGTCGGCATCATGAGATTAAGAATGAATACGGCAAAACCAAAAGGGACAGCAATGGAGTACATAAAAAAAGGCTCATTTAAACTTACGAGTGAAAAAGACATTTTCATGTATTCAACAGTTACAAAAACGGCGAAGCCAAAGGACAATGACAACTCTGCCGGTGGAAGTACAACTCATGTAAGCAGCAGTGGAAGTGAACACGGCGGTGGCGGTGGAAGTTTTTAACATTATCAGGAAAGTCAGCCGCTTTTATTGTGCAGAGTGATAAGTGTGGGGGGACTTGATTACAGCAACGGGATGTTTTTATTATAAAAAGCTACTGTATAGGAGATATAACGGATGAAACATTTTACAGGATATGAACTGTTGTGGCTGTTCTTTGTATATTCATTTTTGGGATGGGTATTAGAAACAGCAGCCACGACATTAAAACAGCGTAAGTTTTCAAACCGAGGACTTGTAAATGGTCCTTTCTGTGTGATTTATGGAATTACTGCTGTTCTTATGTCGGTAGGTCTTCAGGAACTTAAAGGCATATGGCTTTTTGTTTTTGCGGCTGTATATGCGACAGTTGCCGAGTGGATAAGCGGTCATCTTATCGAGAAGATATTTCATGAGAGATGGTGGGATTATTCAGAGAGAAAGAGAAACCTTGACGGCTATATATGTGTTTCGGCTTCAGTTTTCTGGGGAGCATTAGGGTATGTCGCAGTCAGGTTTGGAAACAGGTTTATAATATTTCTGCTGACAATACTGCCATATATTCTTATGAGGATATTACTGCTTATCCTGATTGTAGTATTGTTTATTGATGTTTTTGCCTCTGTAATGCTGCTCAGTGGTAAGAGTAGAAATGCTGAAAGATGGGCGGCAGCAGATGCAGGCATCGACAAGGTAAGTGCGAAACTTAGGAAAAAAATAAATAATGTGATAGAGCGAAGGATAAGAAAGGCTTATCCTAAAGCTGTAAAAACGGAGAGTGTTAAAAAGGATGCCGGAGGTGTATTTGCGAGCGGATGCTGTTTTTACAAGATAATGCTTTTATTTATAATAGGAGCATTTCTTGGAGATATTACGGAAACGATATTCTGTCGTATCACCGAAGGTGTGTGGATGAGCCGCAGCAGTGTCGTGTGGGGGCCGTTTAGCATTGTGTGGGGACTCGCACTTGCACTTGTCACATTGTTTTTATACAAATACAAGGACAGGAGTGAAAGTTTTTTGTTTTTGACGGGGACGCTTCTCGGCGGTGCGTATGAATATCTTTGCAGCGTTTTCACGGAGCTTGTGTTTGGAAAAGTCTTTTGGGATTATAGCAGAATACCGTTTAATCTCGGTGGCAGGATAAATCTTCTTTACTGTTTTTTCTGGGGAATAGCGGCAGTAGTGTGGTTTAAAAGGATGTTTCCTAAAATTGAGATGCTTATAGAAAAGATACCTGTAGTATCAGGAAAAGTAATCACATGGCTTCTTCTTGTATTTATGGTATGCAATATAGGTGTTTCGTGCATGGCTCTTGTAAGATATGATGAGCGAAGCAGGGAAAATAAGGTATCACAGTCGATTAAGATTGAAAGCGGCAATAAAAAAAGTGATGAAAAAGATTTAAAAGCATGGCAGAAATGGATGGACGAGCATTACGATGATGCAAAAATGAAAAAAATCTATCCAAATGCGAAAAAGGCTTAAAAATATATACAAAAAAGAGAGGTGGCATTTGGAAAACAACCTCTCTTTTTTGTTAAGCTGCAGCTCGTTTTTAATAAAAAGTTAAAATTAAGCTGCCGATTTTCTTTTTTTTCAATGAAAAACAAGAAAATAAAGTTAAGCCATTATACGGCTCTTTTTCATTACATGCCTGTATGCGGGGATTAAAAACATATCCGCACACACCCATGCGAGCGGACTTGCGAGTACGACAAAAGTATATCCGAATATTGGAACTAGCACGAAGCCGGCTATTGAGCGTGCGATCATTTCGCATACGCCGGCAAGTATCGCAAATCCCGGATAACCGATACCCTGTATCATGAAACGCACTATATTTACAAGTGCAAGTGGTATATAGAATAAGGCATTTCCTATCATAAACATTGAAATCTTGTTTATAAGTTCGGTTTCTTTACTGCTCACGAAAAGAAGTGCGAGATATTTGCCAAAGAATATCATAAGTACAAGTATTGCAAGCGAATAGATAACACCAAGCTTTATACAGGCTTTAAGTCCCTCGTCGATACGGTCATACTTTGCCGCACCTTTATTCTGACCGCCGTAAGTAGCCATAGTTGAGCCCATTGCATCAAAAGGGCAGCAAACGAACATACTTACCCTGCTGCCTGCCGTTACTGCTGCAACTATTGTTGACCCCATATTATTTACGGCAGTCTGCAATATGACACTTCCTATCGCCGTGATGGAATATTGAAGTCCCATAGGTATTCCCATTTTGCAAAGCTGGAGCATTTGTTTTGTTGATATTTTCCAGTCGTCTTTGTTAAAGTTAAGATATCTGTATTTTTTCACGGTGTAAATAAGACAAATTATGCCTGAAACTGCCTGTGCCGTGACTGTCGCAACGGCTGCACCGCTCACACCCATCCTTTTTACAAGGATAAGGTCGAGTATGATATTTAATATAGAAGAAAATATCAGAAATACTACCGGTGTAAAGCTGTCGCCGAGAGAACGGAGAATACCGGATACCATGTTGTAGAGTATTGTTGCCGGTATTCCCATAAATATTATGAAAATATATATGTAGGCATCGTCAAAAATGTCTGCCGGGGTTCTCATAACGGTAAGTATGTCTTTTGTAAATATACCTATTATAATAGTAAGAACTATTGCAAATAAAATTGAACACCATGCACAATTTGCAATATAACTTTTCAGACGGTTTGTATCTTTGGCACCAAATGCCTGTGCAATAGGGATGGCAAAGCCGTTGCATATACCGATACAAAAGCCAAGTACCATAAAGTTTATGGAACCTGTCGAGCCGACAGCAGCGAGGGCATTGACACCGAGCTGTTTTCCGACAATGACAGAGTCTACCATATTATAAAACTGCTGGAATAACATTCCGAAAAGAAGCGGAACACCAAAATTAAGTATAAGTTTCATTGGGTTTCCGGTCGTAAGGTCCTTAGACCCACCAAATTTTAATTTACTCATTTTACCTCGTTTCTGCACACATTTATTATTTTATTGTTTTTGGCTGCGATTTAACATTCTAGCACGGTTTATCCGAAAATGGAAGTAGAATTTTTGAGTATGATAAAAAAAATATAAATTTAAGTGGTAACTGTATAATTATTTTGATATAATGAATAAGCATTTAAAACACAATAGTGTTATTAGTAAGTGGCAGAGTGGATTGTAAATATCCGGCGGATTGTAATTATCCGCTTTTGATAAGAATAATTTATGAAAGAAATGAGGATTGATTAATGAAGAAACAAAAGAGAGTGATTAGTTTTTTACTTGCGTGTATTTTAGCTCTTAATTTAGGAGTTTCCTTTTCAGAAAATGTTAATGCGGAAGCGGCTTCAAAAAAATATGTTGTCAAGATTAATAAAAGTATGAACTGTGTGACAATATATGAGAAAAAGTCTTCTGGTAAACTTAAGCCGGTTAAAGCAATGATATGTTCGGCAGGTTCTGCAACGCCTATAGGAACATTTCCACTTGGAGAAAAAATGAGATGGCACACGCTTATGGGACCAAGCTATGGTCAGTATTGCAGCAGAATACACGGTGGTATATTGTTCCATTCAGTATGGTATTACAGAAATGGTGATCCGTCATCTATGTCGGCAAAAGAGTATAATAAACTCGGTACGACGGCATCTCATGGTTGTGTAAGACTTATGGTTGCAGATGCAAAGTGGATTTATGACAATGTACCTTCAGGCAGTAAGGTTATCATTTATAATTCTTCAAATCCCGGACCGCTAGGCAAGCCAAAGGCTCTTAAGATAAGCGGGCATACAAACTGGGATCCGTCTGATGTATGGAGCAAAGGAAATCCCTGGAACAGCAAAAAGCCGTCTATCAAGGGTGCATCAAGTAAGACAGTAAAATTTGGTTCAGCTTATAAGGCAAAAAGCGGAGTCAAAGCAGTTACTACATCAGGCAGTACAGCTTCATCAAAATTAAAAGTTTCAGTGTCATATGATGGTGAAAAAGTGGGCAGGGTTGATACTAAAAGACCAGGAACATATAAGGTAACATACACATTTACAGATGAAGCAAAAAAGACTGCAAGAAAAACAGTAAATATAAAAGTAACAGCAGAAAGAAGTACACCAAAAATTACAGATACAAAGACTCTTTATGTTACATCAAAGAGTAAGATGACTAAGGGATTTGCCGTTAAAAATGCTACAATCAGACAGTCAGGCAGGAAACTTGCGGCAAAATATATCAGAGTTAAATATCAGAAACTTATGAAGAATACATATAAACTTACATATATTGCACAGAGAGAAAGTTATGAGGCAAAGAAATCTGTTAAAGTTTATATAGACAACAAATCACCGGTTATCAGCGGAATAAAGAACAATGCGGAATATGAGGCTTCAGCAGATACAGTTGTAAATCAAAATTATTGTCGTGCCATTATTAAAAAGGTCAGCGATAATTATACAAAACTTAAGGTGTCTGATGTTAAGATAAGTTTAAGCGAGACGGAAACTGCCGGAAGATATAAGGCTGTGTATGCAGTCAGTGACAAGGCAGGAAATACAGCAAAATATACTGTTTATATCAATAAAAAGAGTGATGTTGTCTCAGGTGGAGCGATTTCGTAAGATTTTTTATGTAACAGTTCAGAAATAAAAAGACTATACGACAGAAAGGAATTAAAGATTATGAATTTTCTTGAGGAAAAAATAGTAAAAGAAGGCGTTGTAAAGAAAGGAAATATTTTAAAAGTTGACAGTTTCTTAAATCATCAGATGGATGTGAAACTTTTCCGACAGATGGGTGAGGAATTTAAAAAGCGTTTTGCCGATAAGCCTATAAATAAGATACTTACTGTTGAGGCATCAGGTATAGGAATTGCCTGTATAGTAGCGGAGTGCTTTGATGTGCCGGTTGTTTTTGCGAAAAAGTCAAAGAGTGTAAATATTGACGGTGAAGTTTACAATGCTGAGGTAGAGTCATTTACACATAAATGTAAAAATCAGGTACTTGTTTCTAAGAAGTTTTTAAATCCTGAGGATCATATACTTATAATAGATGATTTCCTTGCAAACGGCTGTGCATTACAGGGGCTTATATCGATAGTATCGCAGGCAGGCGGAACGGTTGAAGGAATAGGTATTGCTATCGAAAAAGGTTTCCAGCAGGGCGGAAAGATTATCAGAAATCTCGGTTTTCAGCTTGAATCACTTGCTATTGTCGAGAGCATGGATGCATCAGATGGTTCGGTGGTATTTCGTGAGCAGTAAGAAACAGCGTAATATCGACCGGAAATTGAAAATAAGGCTAAAGTAATAGGCGGCATCTGAAAGGAACGGAGAAAATACCTGATAAAATTTTAGATTAACATTTTAGATTGATATAATTATAGAATTGACAATAATGGGAGAATATAAAACAATTTGTCCATATGAAGAATTGAAAAGGGGATTGAGGAATAATGGAAAAACAGGTTGCAGTATTGATTGATGGAGACAATATATCGGCCAAATATGCCGAGAGTATCAAGCAGGAGGCATTACAGTATGGAAATATAAAAGTATTTCGTCTGTATGGTTCGGTAAATTCTCCAAACACTAAAAAATGGTATCCGGTCATGCCAAGACAGGGTATTATGCCGGTATTACAGATTTCGTATGCGAGCGGAAAAAGTATAGCAGACCAGGCACTTACGATAGATGCCATGGATCTTCTTCACTCAGAGGGGATAGATGTATTTTGTATTGCATCAAGTGACAGTGATTTTACAAAACTTGTTTACAGGCTTAAAGAGTCCGGAAAGGTAGTTATTGGAATGGGCGAGTCTAAGACCAAGGAAGCTCTCGCTAAAGCCTGCGATGAATTTAAGATATTAAATCTTATCTATCAGACGGAGGAAGACAATGTAAAATCTGATGAAATGGATGCGGATACTTCGATAAATTCAGGTCAAAAAAAGCCTGATAAGGAAGAGACAGAAAGAGGATTTTACGAGGATGAGATTCTTGACGATGACGAGGATGAAGAAATTGAGGAAGTTGAGATAAGTATTCCCGGACTTCCTGAGATTTCTTCATACATAGCTTTGTATATCGAGTCACTTGACAGCGAGAGAGTAAACCTTGCGACGCTTGGCAATGTCCTGAAAAAGAGATTTTCAGGATTTGATACGAGAAATTATAAATGCAGCAACATGACGCAGATGATGAAAAAAATCGGTGGATTTAAGGTGGAATCCGAAAATGCACCTGATGGTGTGCATAAAGTTATGTATATAAGTCTTGCGGATAAACATTAAAAATACAAAACTTCATTATAAAACATTAAAACTTCTATGATTATTTCATATAAATTTTGAAAACAATAAAGCGGTGATATATGTTAAAAGTATATATTATATAACGAATATGTATATTGTATATGAGTGAAAAAGACTTGAAACTAAAAATATATAGTGGTAAAATGCTTTTTTTGAGAGAACAGTTTGATAGAGTAACAATAAGATTAAGGAAGTGATTTTATGTCAGATAATTTTATTCCATCAAACCACATGGAGATTTATTGGCATGATTATGCAGGTAGTGAGGGGAAGATGCCTATTGTAGAGGCAAGTCTTACTGAAAAGGCATCGATAATAGGTAGAACAGGACTTATGTTGCTTTCATGCGGAACAGGTGCGTGGCGTGTCAGAAGTTCTATGAATACGATAGCTAAGCAGCTTGGAGTGACCTGCACTGTGAACATTGGACTTATGTCCATAGACTACACTTGTTTTGATGGCAAAGACTGTTTTTCACAGTCGTTATGTCTCACCAATACGGGAGTAAATACTTCAAAGCTTAACAGACTGGAACATTTTATCAGTGATTTTGAGAGAAACGGGACTGATATGTCCGGTGAAGAACTTCATGCACATCTTGATGAGATAGAGCAGCTTCATGGACTTTATTCGCCTATAGCACTTGGATTTGCTGCGGCACTTGCGTGCAGTGCATTTACATTTCTGCTCGGTGGCGGTATAGTTGAAATGTTTCTTGCATTTGTAGGGGCAGGTGTTGGTAACTTTATCAGGTGCAAACTTGCAAAACACCATTTTACTTTGTTTCTGTGCATTGTTTCATCGGTGGCGGGGGCCTGTCTTGTTTATACAGGGCTTCTAAGGGCAGCAGAACAGATTTTTAATGTATCGCTTCAGCATCAGGCGGGATATATATGTTCAATGCTTTTTATAATTCCGGGATTTCCGTTTATAACAAGTGGCATAGATCTTGCAAAGCTTGATATGAGGTCAGGCATAGAGAGACTGGTATATGCACTTGTCATAATTGTAGTTGCCACGATAACAGCATGGATAATGGCACTTGCACTTAATCTAAAGCCTGTTGATTTTCCGGTTATTAAAATCTCTGTCGGACTACATATATTATTGCGATTACTAATGAGTTTTTGCGGAGTTTTCGGATTTTCAATAATGTTTAACAGTCCTATTGTACTTGCTGCATCAGCGGCAGTTATTGGAGCAGTTTCCAATACACTCCGCCTTGAACTTGTAGATATGGCAGGTATGCCTCCGGCCGCCGCCGCATTTATAGGAGCATTTTGTGCCGGAATTTTGGCATCTGCTTTAAAAAATAGAGTTGGATATCCGAGAATATCACTGACTGTACCATCAATAGTTATAATGGTACCGGGACTTTATCTGTACCGTGCCGTTTATAATCTGGGTATAATGTCGCTTGTAACATCTGCATCATGGTTTGCGGCAGCAATGCTTATAATACTCGCATTGCCGCTCGGACTTATATTTGCAAGAATATTAACTGATAAAACTTTCAGGTATTGTACCTGATGAATTTTTAAACATATTTTCACGGCAGGAAAGGACGATGCCGTCAATACATTCTAAGTGATGGAGCATATGGTTTTTAAATTGATGAATTGGGAGTAAGACACCCAGTTCATCATATTTTTGCTCATTTTTAAGACCGGTTTCCTGTCCGTAATAAACCATTGCAGTTGGAGCACATTGTTGGATTTTCTGAAAGCTGTCCCATATGATTGCATAGGCCTCAGCTTCTTTAAGACCTAATGCCGCAGTATCGGGAAGTGCGTATAGTATAAGGATGCCGCGTCGTCCGTTGGCAAGTTTTTCTTCAATTTCTAAATCATCTGTATAAGAGCGTTCAATATCATAACCGTCTGCAAGAAAAAGTTTTGAGCGTGGTGCAAGTGTGTGCTGCTTGAGTATTTCCTGAAATTTTGCATAATCATGGTGTGAGATAGCAGATTTTTTGTTATCTAAAAGATTGCCACAGGTATCAGTGAGCAGTGACGGATTTTTTCCGGCTTTTCCATGAAATCTCTTTGGAATAAGATATGACTCACGGAGCAGGTCGAGCATACTTCTCTGGCATAATTCAAGCAAAAGACCGCTTATGTCACCAGTTTTATATGAGGAAAAAAGTATATCTGCAAAACGCTTTGAGTTTTCATCAATCGTGAGATTGTCCATAGATATATGGTCATAAAATGTATCACTTAGTTTTTCGCAGGCAACAGATGAAGATAATATCTTTTTAAAAATCTGCTCGACGGCTTCTTCTTTTGGTATTCTTTTAATTTTGTTTATATTTTCTGACATAGTAAGAACCTCCTTTTTAATAAAAGTACTCTCGGTATCTTCTCAAAACGAATCATTTCGGCTGGATTCCCGATATACTGTTTCTATCTTCTCGTTGTACAACACCGTGTACTCATTGCAAAAATGCTATTGTATATTTAAAATTCCTCTCAAAATTCTTTGTTCAGAAGATTTTGAGAGTACATAATAAAACATATCTTATATTTAGTATAGTTGAGTATAGGATATATGTAAAAAGTATATATTATATAACGAATATGTATATCGTATATGAGTAAAAAGTCTTGAAACTATAATTTCATGGTGCTAATATTTTTTTGAAGTAATCAACAGCATACGAAAAGTATCTGTGGAATGGAGGATATTATGAAGCTTGTAGAAAATGAATTTATTAAATTTATGGAGAAGTTTGATGAAAACCCTTTCAGGATTATTTTAGAGGACGGAGAGCATCTGATAGGAGACGGGGAGCCTGCGTTTACCGTAAAGATAAATAAAATACCGAAAATGATGGATATGCTCACCAGCACATCTATTACATTAGGAGAGGCATACATGAATGGTGATATTGAGATAGAAGGCGATTTATATACGGCTCTCAATATGTTTTTAGGACAGATGGGTAAATTTTCGACAGATACGAAAAAACTTAAAAACATTATATTTACATCAAAATCAAAGGCAAATCAGAAAAAAGAAGTTTCATCACATTATGATATAGGTAATGATTTTTATAAGATGTGGCTTGATGAGACGATGAGCTATTCATGTGGATATTTTAAGAATGAGAATGACACATTGTATCAGGCTCAGTGCAACAAAGTTGACCGTATATTGGAAAAACTTAATCTCTCTGATGGCATGACATTGTGTGATATTGGCTGCGGCTGGGGATTTCTGCTTATCGAAGCTGCAAAGAAATACAATATAAAAGGTGTCGGGATTACATTGAGCAAGGAGCAGAAAGCAAAATTTGAACAGCGTATCAAAGAGGAAAATCTTTCGGACAGGCTTGAAGTAAAACTTCTTGATTACAGGGATCTGCCGAAACAGCATATGGAGTTTGACAGAGTTGTGAGTGTCGGCATGATAGAGCATGTCGGTAGGGGAAATTATGAGGAATTTATGCAATGCGTCAAGAGTGTCTTAAAGCAGGGCGGAGTGTTTGTGCTTCACTTTATAAGTGCATTGAAAGAATATCCCGGTGATGCGTGGGTCAAGAAATATATATTCCCAGGCGGGGTTATACCAAGTCTCAGAGAGATAATGCAGATTGCAGGAGAACTTAGATTCTATACGGTGGATGTAGAAAGTCTCAGGCGACACTACAATAAAACACTTCTTTGCTGGAATGAAAATTTCCAGCAGCACAGAGCGGAAGTAATAGAAATGTTTGATGAGAAATTTGCAAGAATGTGGGAACTGTATCTTTGTGCTTGTGCTGCTACCTTTATGAATGGTATAATAGACTTGCATCAGATAGTATTTACGAATGATGTAAATAACGAATTGCCAATGACAAGATGGTATTGATATACTTTTAATTACGGGCGGAAAGCAGGAGAAAATGATTACACTAAACGATTATCTGTATTCAGGGGATACGGTTTTCAGGATAATACAGAAATATATTGAAGATTTGAGAAAAGAGGCAAAGACGAGCCGAAATGAAGTGGATATGATGCATTGCAATTTCCTCATACAGATTTTAGAACTTCTTGAACACAATGAATTTTTGACGGTACAGTCACAAAAGATAAGGGATTTTTATATGTATATGGCAAAGAAATACCCGTATCTTGCATTTACATTTAAAGGTCGTATCAAGTCACTTATTCGTGCCGAGGAGAAATTTAACGGGTATATCGTTGAGTATATTTATAATTATTATACGGAAAATAAAAAGTTTCCGCCTGTTTCAGATTTAAAAAATAAACTTAGTTGTTTTAGGGATATAATAGCATACAGGATAGTTATCTCACTGCCGAAGTGTCATCTGAAAGAGGGGCAGGACAGGGATGAGCAGGAGATAAAGCTTCTTTATGAGATAGCAAATGAACTTCTCGGATTTTTGGAGGAAAGAGGTTTTTCTGCCGAGCCTGCAAGAGGTGTATCGGAGAGTTCGTCAGAACTTCTTGATGATGATGTACGCCCTTACTACAGGGATTATATATCAAATGGTGAGAGTAGTGAGTATCAGTCACTTCACATAACATTTTATGACAATATCGCAAGATGTTTTATGGAAGTGCAGCTTAGGACAAAGACTATGGATGACAATGCGGAGATAGGCCCTGCAAATCACCTCGGTTATGAGAAAAAGCAGGAGCATGACAGAGCGAGGAGAGACATGATTCCAAAGGGTGAGTGCGTCTTTTTTGATGAGGCATACGAGCGTGGCATGAAACTTCAGAAACTTGAACTCTCAGAACTTGATGTAAATATGTTTTCGGCGGTAAACAACAGTCTTATCAATGACGGCTGTGGTCTTTACCGTGGACGACAGATTCTTCCGTATGAGCATTTGTCGAGGTTTCAGAATGATATAAGAGAGTGAGTAAAACGAGTAGGATGGGATTTGTCAAATCCCATCCTACTCGTTCTTAGAAAATATGTTATTTTAAATATTCCGGTGTAACATCTCTGCCAAGTCCACGGAGAAGTTTCTTATCACTCTCGATCGTAGAACCTGATGTTGTGAGCATATTTCCTGTTATGGTTGCACTTGCACCGCCTGAAAATGCGGCTTCACCGTCATTTGTTACAAGGGCACGGCCGGCGGCGAGACGGACATTTGCTTCAGGATTTATATATCTGAAGAATGCGATGGTTCTTAAAATATCTTCCTCGGAGAGCTGTTTGAGGTTTTCAAGAGGAGTTCCGGGGATTGGCATAAGTGCATTGATAGGAATTGACATAATACCGAGTTCAGCAAGTGAAACTGCCATGTCGAGTCTGTCCTCCCATGTCTCACCCATTCCGATTATACCGCCGGAACAGACACAGAAGCCCTCTTCCTGAGCCATCTTGATGGTTGCGATTTTTTCATCGTATGTATGCGTTGTGCATATATTAGGGAAATTTCTTCTTGAAGTTTCTATATTGTCATGGTAGCTTGTAACTCCTGCCTCATGCAGACGGTGAAATTGTTCTTTGGTGAGAAAGCCAAGAGAGGCACACAGGTCAAGTTTACATTCTCTGTGCATTGTTTCATAGGCATCTATTGCCTTTTCAAAATCCTCACCTGAAAGACTTCTTCCGGCAGTAACTATTGCAAAACGGTCGACACCCTCTTTTTCATTTGCGAGTGCTTCAGCAAGAATTTTTTCTTTAGGAAGAAAATCATATACTTCACAGTTTGTGTGATTGTGAGCGGACTGAGCACAATATTTGCAATCCTCACCGCATCTGCCGCTTCGACCGTTGATGATCGTGCAAAGGTCAACTTTATCTCCGCAGAAATATTCTCGAATCTTGTCAGCACCCTCTAAAAGAGCATCAAGGTCACAGTTGATAAAAAAGGAAAGGTCATCCTCTCTTTTAAGTCTTTTTCCGTTTATAATGTCATCAGCAAGTTTTTTTAAGTCCATGTTTATCCTCTTTTCCGAGCAGTCATTTGTATAGTGATGGTGACAATCTATATTTTGTTTTTAAAAGATATAGATTATCTGTAAAAGAATATCAGTCTTTTATAAAAGCTATCCGTTTATGCTCAGAAACAGACAGCAGATATTGATTAGTGTGTTAAGATATGTTTTACACAATAAAATAAAGTAGAGCAAACTGTAGAGAGTTTGCTCATTTGTGGGTTAGGAGTCACTGTCCGTATATATAGTACGAACGGCAACAAATAGGATACTACTCGAAAAGGAGTACAAGGAGTGGTATCCGGTTGTTATTATATATGGATAAAAAAGAAATGTCAACCTTTTGAAGTAAAAGGTTGACGAATGTAATAAATGAAGGGCTGAACTGTTACCAGGACTTAGTATGGAGTGTTTTGTTTATTTAAGTTTCTTTCTATTTTCTTAAGGCATAGGAGACAGGTAGGTACGATATAAAGACAGGCACATATCCATGCTGTCTGGTCGGCAAAACATATTGCATTAAACTTAAAAACAGGGACAAGTAATACACTTACAAATATTCTTGCTATCATTTCAACTGCACCGGAAAATACGGCGCGTCCTGCGTAACCAAGCCCCTGCACACTCATTCGGCATACATTGAGTATTCCGAGTGCCCAGAAGAAATACCCGAGGCAGGCAAGATATTTGCCGGATGCATCGAGCACGGCGGAGGCACTTGCTTTTATAAATAAAAGTGATAAAGTTCTTCCAAAGAAGATAAGTATAAGTCCGGATATAAGTCCGTAGCTGACACCTATCGTTACACCTTTTTTAAGTCCCTCCTTAATTCGTTTCAGATTGCCGGCACCGAAGTTCTGGCTGCAAAAAGTTGATGCGGCAGTGGCAATGGCATCGAAAGGACACATAAGGAACTGCTTGATACGCATACCTGCCGTGAAACCTGAGATATATGTGCTTCCAAGTCCGTTGTTCGCAGACTGCATTACCATACTTCCTATGGCGGTGATAGAGTATTGAAGTCCCATTGGAACACCCATGGCTATCATCTGTTTTGTCATATCAGATTTTATACGGCAGTGCTCTTTTGAGATACATAATATAGGAAATTTTTTAATTATATATATCAGACATAAAAGTCCGCTGACACCCTGTGACATAATGGTTGCGAGTGCTGCACCCGATACACCGAGTTTGAAAACAATAATAAATGTCAGGTCGAGTATTATATTTAAAATACTTGAAAAGACGAGAAATAAAAACGGTGTCTTGCTGTCACCGACGGCTCTAAGCAGTCCTGACAAAAAGTTGTATAAAATTGTAAAAGGTATTCCTAAAAATATAATAAAAAGGTATGAATATGCGTCATCAAAAATATTTTCAGGAGTTGAGAGTATATGTAATATGTTTGGGCAGAGAATGGCACAGGCTGTTGTTATAACAGCGGCAAAAAGTATTGAGAGAAAACCTGCATGGAAGATGGCTTCTTTCATTTTCAGTGTGTTTTTAGCTCCGAAGTGCTGTGAGACGGGAATAGCAAAACCGCAGCATATTCCCATGCAAAAACCGAGCACAAGAAACTGCACACTCGATGAAGCACCGACACTCGCAAGTTTTTCCTCGCCGAGATACTGCCCAACGATAGCGGTATCAATCATATTATAAGTCTGCTGGAAAAGGTTTCCAAGAAGCAGCGGTATCGCAAAGCTGAAAAGATGTTTCCATATATTTCCTTCTGTCATATCTTTTGTCATAATAAAAACCTCATTTCCGTGCAAATGAACTAAATTTAATCAGTAATTTAGAAACATTAAAGTTCTAATTTATCAGTGTACCAACGGCTAAAGAGTTATTTTTGCTGCCATGTCATTAAATAATCTTTTTCACCGGTTGCATCATCAATGCCGCTACACCGGATTTTAAAATCCTCTCTTTGATAAAAAGATATTGCCCGTGTGTTTTTTTGATACACATTTAGAAACAATTTTTTTCTTTTATCTTTTACATAATTTATCAGAATTTTACCTATGCCTTGCGATTGCATTTCATCAGAAACAAAAATACCCTCAATGTATTCGTCATTTAGTCCTATAAAACCCTGTATTTTTTGATTATTCTCATATATATATACTTCTGCCTGTGACAGCATTCCTTTTACCAATTTAAAATTATCTTTCCAGTACTTGGCAGGAATAAAGGAATGACTTTTTAAATTTGTATCTAACCATATGTCAGCAACTCTGTTTATATCTGCTTTTTGCAATTTCCTAATCATAATAATTGTCCTTTGAAAAATTCAAATTTATCTATATACTATCATGTGTTATTACCTATGACAAGAAGTCGTGAGATTTCTGAAGATATTTAGGTAACAGTTCAGCCTTGCATTTCTTACATAAAAAGCTACTTAACAATACAATGAACAAGCTCATTGTATTGCCAATTATCTTTTTATGGCTGAACTGTTACATATTTAGTGTTAAATTGTGTTGCTCATACTTTTATGCTATGATAAAAAAAGATTTGTAGTGGATGAGTTTGATTTTTTTAGCTAAAAACATAGGAGGAAACATAAATGACAAAAAAACAGCGTGCTTTAGAGATAATAGAAAGATTAAAGAAAGAATACCCTGATGCAGACTGCACACTTGATTACAATGAAGCGTGGAAACTGCTTGTAAGTGTAAGACTTGCGGCACAGTGTACTGATGCAAGGGTAAATGTGGTGGTTAAAGGACTTTTTGAAAAATATCCTAGTGTAGAAGCGCTTGCTGATGCTGAGGTTTCGGATATAGAGGACATAGTAAGACCATGTGGTCTTGGAAAAAGCAAGGCGAGGGACATTAGTGCCTGTATGAAAATGCTTCGTGATGATTATGATTGCAAAGTTCCTGATGATTTTAATGAGTTGTTAAAACTTCCGGGAGTGGGAAGAAAAAGTGCAAATCTTATAATGGGTGATGTGTTTAAAAAGCCTGCGATAGTGACAGATACTCATTGCATACGCCTTGTAAACAGGATGGGGCTTGTTGATGGAATAAAAGATCCTAAAAAAGTTGAGATGGAATTGTGGAAGATAATACCGGGAGAAGAGGGAAGTGATTTCTGCCACAGACTTGTATGGCACGGAAGAGAAGTCTGTACGGCGAGGACAACACCTCATTGTGAGAGATGTGTATTGGAAGACATATGTAAAAAAAGAATTAAATGATATAAAGATGGAAATATTTTTGTCAGTTACCTTATAAAAATGGTATATATTGTGAGTCAAATGGTTGTTTTTTCTCATTAGTAGCATTTGTTACGGAAATTAAAGGAAAAATGTGGTATTACTATATTGTAGGAGAAGAAAGGTTATGATACATTAAATTTAAGCAAAATGAACATACTATCATTAAATTGTGTGAAAAATTTGCACGAATTTATGAGAATAAAAAACAGCATAGTACACCGGCAGGAATGGAGGATTACCATGGCAAAAGAAGTTAATATCAGAAAAGTGGCAGTAGTAGGATGTGGTTTTGTAGGTTCAACATCTGCATATACATTGATGCAGAGCAGTCTTTTTTCGGAGATGGTTCTTATAGATGCAGATAAGGCTAGGGCAGAGGGAGAAGCTCTTGATATAAAGCACGGACTTCCGTTTGCAAAACCAATGAATATATATGCAGGTGATTACAGCGATATTGCAGATGCGGCGATTATTGTGATAACGGCAGGTGCGGCACAGAAGCCGGGGGAGACAAGACTTGACCTTGTAAAGAAGAACAGTGCCATTATGAAATCTATAATTGGTGAGATAAAGAAACAGGATTGTCAGGGTATTCTGCTCGTTGTATCAAATCCGGTTGATGTTCTTACGAATGTGGCACTTAAGGCAAGTGGTTTTCCGGAGAACAGAGTCATCGGTTCAGGAACAGTGCTTGACAGTGCAAGACTTAAATATCGTCTCGGAGAGCATCTCTCGGTTGACAGCAGAAGCGTTCATGCATTTATTGTTGGTGAGCATGGAGACAGTGAGATTGCGGTATGGAGCAGTGCGAATGTATCTGGAATTGCAGTTGATGATTTCTGCGAGATGAGAGGGCATATAAATCACGATAAAAATATGCGTGCCATAGCGGAACAGGTTAAAAACAGTGCTTATGAGATAATCGAAAAGAAAAAAGCTACTTATTATGGCATAGGAATGGCAGTAAAGAGAATATGTGAAGCGATAGTGAGGGACGAAAAATCAATACTTCCTGTTTCAAGTATGATACATGGCATTTATGGAATTGATGATGTTGTTTTAAGTATGCCTGCGATAGTTGGAAAAGACGGTGTTGAGACTTTAGTTCCGATAAGCATGAGCAGTGATGAGGTGGAAAAACTCAAAGACTCAGCGAAAACACTTAAGGAAGTTTTAGAACAGACTAAGTAGAGTGAAATATATTTTTGAAATTACAGAAAGCACCAAATGAATTAAAATATCATTTGGTGCTTGTGATATAGAGAAAGGAAACACAGGTATGAAGCACAAAATAAGTTTAGAAAAAATAGAAAATATTATATTAAAAAGCAAAGAAAAATCAATACTTGAGAAATTTACGGCAGGGGTTGATTCATATAAGGTTTTGTGTGATTACATAGCTGAAAAATCAAAAACGGGTGAGTTTGTTCCAATAAAAAACAGCGGTTTAAATGGCAAGAATCCGCCGCTTTATAATGTATATTGGCAGATTGAAGAAGAAAAATATAATGGTGAGTTTGATGGCGAAATAAATTTTAAATTATCAACCAGACTTAATATGGAGTATTATAAAAAACATATTGAACAGTATAGAAAAGACAGGGATGCCATACTTAAATTAAGTGATTTTTATAAAAATGAGAGCGAAAAGCAAAAACTTAAAAAAGCCGAGTCTGTAAATGAACGCAGTTTTGAAATTTGGGGCGATGAAAAATTTATAAAAGGCGGAAACGAAAACAGAGGAAAAAATAAGAACGAAGGCAGAGGGCAAGGAAAGAGAATACTTAAAAATCTTGGCATTGAATTGTCGGACTTAAATGTCTATGAGACACCTGAGCCGTTTGTGAGTTATATATATGACAGGACTGCACCTCAAAATGTGCTTATTATTGAAAACAAAGACACATTTTATACTGTCAGGAAATATATGCAGGAAACGGGAAAGAACGAGATACTTGGTAAAAGATTTGGGACTGTGATATTTGGATCAGGAAAAAAGGTGGTTTCATCATTCCGTGATTTTGAATTTACTGCTGAAAAATATCTTGCGGACAGTAAAAACAGATTTTTCTATTTCGGTGATATGGATTATGAGGGGATAGGTATTTATGAAAATCTGGCGGAGGTTTTTAAGGAAAAAAGAAAAGAGCATATATTTAAGGAAGAAACACAGTTAGAACCGTTTAAGGAAGCGTATGTCAGAATGTATGAGAAAGCTGAAAAGGTTGGATTTGATAAACTTCCTGTTACAAAGGAAAAGCAGAATAGAAATATAGGTCACATATTTTCAGATTTTTTTGGAAAAGAAATATGGGAAAGATTTGAAAAACTTTTGATGACTGAAAAATATATTCCGCAGGAGATAATAAATGTGTGGGATATGGATGTGTGAAAAAAACATTAAAATCTGTAACAAATGTTACGGATTTTTTTGTGGCTTTAATGTATTATAGTGAATGTCAGAGGGAGACAATTAGAAATCAACCTAAGAAAGGATAAATTATGGATAATAAAATGTTTTGTTTTCAGTGTGAACAGACGGCTGGGTGTTCAGGCTGTACCGGAAATGCGGGTGTATGTGGAAAGACGGCGGATACTGCCAATCTTCAGGATGAACTTACGGGTGCATTGATAGGTCTTGCAAGAGCCTGTGAAAATAATCCGCATGATGAGAGTGTTACTGATGTTTTGATAGAAGGATTATTTACGACTATAACAAATGTTAATTTTAATGACGAGACGATTAAAGAGATTACTGAAAAAGTAAGAAAAAAGAAATACGAAGTTGTTCCGAATTGCAACATTTGTACGGCAAAGTGCGGCAATACCGATGACTACGATGTTAAAAAGATATGGGATGCCGATGAAGATATTCGTTCACTTAAATCGCTTATTCTTTTTGGCATAAGGGGAATGGCGGCATATGCGTATCATGCAAATGTGCTTGGTTACAGGGATGACACAGTTAATAACTTTTTTATAAAGGCATTGTGTGTGCTCGGTTATGATATGGGTAAGGAGGCTCTTCTTCCTATTACAATGGAGGTGGGAGAGGTAAATCTTAGATGTATGGAACTTCTCGATAAGGCAAATACTGAGACATATGGAACACCGACACCGGTAAAAGTGCCGCTCACTGTTGAAAAAGGACCGTTCATCGTTATTACGGGGCATGACCTTTACGACCTTAAACAGCTTTTGGAGCAGACAAAAGATAAGGGGATAAATATCTATACGCATGGTGAGATGCTTCCGGCTCATGCATATCCGGAACTTAATAAGTACACACATCTTAAGGGAAATTTTGGAACGGCATGGCAGAATCAGCAAAAAGAATTTGATAATATTCCGGCACCTGTGTTATTTACAACAAACTGTCTTATGCCGGTAAAAGAAAGTTATGCTGACAGGGTGTTTACAACAGAAGTGGTTTCATATCCTGAGATGGTTCATATTGGTGAGGATAAAGATTTTACTCCTGTTATTGAAAAGGCACTTGAGCTTGGCGGTTATGATGAGGATAAGCATTTTACGGGAATAAACGGCGGGCATGAGGTTGTGACTGGATTTGCGCATGGAACTGTGCTGTCGGTTGCCGATAAGGTTGTTGAAGCCGTTAAGAATGGTGATATAAAGCATTTCTTCCTTGTCGGAGGATGTGACGGTGCAAGACCCGGAAGAAATTATTACACTGAATTTGTTAAGCAGACTCCAAAAAATTCTGTTATACTTACATTGGCGTGTGGAAAATACAGATTTAATGACCTTGAACTTGGAGAGGTCGCAGGGCTTCCAAGAATCATGGATATGGGGCAGTGTAATGATGCGTTCAGTGCGATAAAAGTTGCCGTGGCACTTGCCGGAGCATTTGACTGTTCGGTAAATGAACTTCCGTTATCCATCGTGCTTTCATGGTATGAGCAGAAAGCGGTATGTATATTGCTTACACTTCTACATCTCGGAATAAATAATATACATTTAGGGCCGACACTTCCGGCATTTGTGTCACCGAATATACTTGATTTCCTTGTAGAGAATTTTGGGATTTCACCTACAGGTACACCGGAGGGAGATTTGAAAAAATTTCTTAACATGGACTAAGAAAGGCATATGATATATGAGTAAAGAAGAAAATGACAACATCGTACAGGCATTGGAACATTCAGGTCTTTGCAGGGAATTTACGCAGGATGAAATATTATCTTTAATAGAAGAAAAAGATACTGATATAAAAAGATATGAAAAAGGAAGTTTTGTCTTTGAGGAGGATGACACACCGGATAAACTATATGTGCTGATAGAAGGCTATGTGGAAGTTTCAAAGATGACATTTTCCGGAAAAAAGATTTTGATAACCACGATTGAAAATCCCGGAGATATGTTTGCGGAAGTTTATATGTTTATGGGAAAGGGCAAATATGATATGTCGGCACAGGCGGTAGAAGAGTCTGTAGTGTTAAGTGTTTCATGTGACTTTTTTGAAAATATATCGCATAATATAAAGGCTGGTGTGTCGGCAAAGATAAGAAAAAATCTTATGAGCATATTTGCGATGAAGGCGTATAATCTTAGCGGAAAGGTAAGATTACTCGGTTGTGGCAGTATAAGAGAAAAGATTGCTCTTTATCTTATTGAAAATCAGACAGCATCAGGACAGATAACAAAAAATCCATCGAGAGAAGAACTTTCCGATTATCTTAATGTGACCAGACCTTCCCTTTCAAGAGAACTTGGCAATATGGAGAAAGAGGGCATAATAAAGCTTGATGGCAGAAAGATAACTATCGTGTCCCAGGACAAACTTGAAGAATATCTGTAGATTATATGTTACTGTTGACACCTGAGGTGTTATGAGTGGATTGCAAATATCTGTCTGACTTATCTTAACATATAAAAGATGTCCTAAAAAAAGCAAATATTTTTAATAATAAAGTGGAGGAATAAAAATATGGCAGAGCTTATGAAAAACATTAAAAAATCAAAGGTACTTACACTTAAGGATGAGATTTCTTATGCAGACGGACAGGTTGTAAGCAAGACACTTGTTCAGAATGATGCGGTAAGCGAGACATTGTTCGCATTTGAAAAAGGCGAGGAGATAAGCACACATGAGTCAGGCGGAGATGCTTTTGTTATCTGTCTTGACGGTGTCGGTCTTATTACGGTTGACGGTGTTGACTACGAACTTACTGAGGGACAGTCAATCGTTATGCCGGCAAAACACCCTCATGCGGTAAAGGGTAAAGAGAGATTTAAGATGCTTTTAGTTGTTGTGTTTTAAGAAAGGAAAAAAGTGTGAAAAATCCATATATGCAAGATTTTTCACACACAAGATTTGTGTCTGCGCACACTTGACACAAACTTGATATGCAAAAAAATGTGTGCAGAAATGAGGATTAATATGATACGCAAGATAGTTCATATAGACGAGGAAAAGTGTAATGGTTGTGGTGCGTGTGCCAATGCGTGCCATGAGGATGCAATCGCAATGGTTGATGGTAAAGCAAGACTTATCAAGGATGATTACTGTGATGGTCTGGGGGATTGTCTTCCTGCCTGTCCTATGGATGCCATTAAGATAATTGAGCGTGAAGCAAACGATTATGATGAGGCGGCTGTTAAAGCTAGGATTGCAGCTAAGAAGATAGCTGAGAATACGAAAAAGAACGGTAGTCCTGTTCATGTGTGTCCGGGAAGTATGGCGAGAAGTTTGCAGCATAGGGAAGATGAGAAAACATCGTGTCCTTCAAACGATAACAGTCAGGCAGCTTCTAATAACGGATTTAAACCTGTGAGCAGGCTAAATCAGTGGCCGGTGCAGATTAAACTTGTACCGCCGACAGCTCCTTATTTTGATGGGGCAAATCTTTTGGTGGCAGCAGATTGTACAGCATATGCATATGCAAATTTCCATGAGGATTTTATCAAACACCACATTACATTAGTAGGTTGTCCTAAACTTGATGATATTGATTACAGTGAAAAACTTACTGAGATAATCAAAAATAACGACATAAAGAGTGTGAAGATTGTCCGTATGGAAGTGCCATGCTGCGGCGGTTTGCAAAATGCGGTCGTTAATGCGTTGAAAAACAGTGGAAAGATGATACCGTGGCAGGTTGTCACAATTTCATGTGACGGCAGGATACTGGAGAGTTTATAAACGAGAGGACTCTGCTTAACACGATGAAAGTCACAAAAGTCACATTCTGAACAGCATTTTATCAGAATGTGGCTTTTTATGGCTGAACTGTTGCTTATTGATGAATTTTTCTCAATAAAGTTATTGACAACTATTCTCGATTAGATTATACTAACGCATGGATAAATGATAACACAGACAAAAGAGATTAAGAAAGAGGATGATATGATGCCATTATCAATGATAGCTGAAGGACAGCCTAGCGTAATTAAGAAAATAGGCGGAAAAGAAGAAACACGCAGATTTTTGGAAAATCTTGGATTCGTTGTGGGTGGAACGGTTACTGTTATTTCACAGATAGGTGGAAATATGATAGTGAATGTCAAAGATGCAAGAGTTGCCATCGGTAAAGATATGGCAAATAAGATCATGGTCTAGAAAGGGGAAAATGATGAAGACATTAAAGGAAGTTAAATGTGGCGAAACTGTAAAAGTTAAGAAACTTACAGGAGTAGGAGCAGTAAAGAGACGCATCATGGATATGGGAATCACAAAGGGTACGGATGTTCTTGTGAGAAAAGTCGCACCACTTGGTGATCCTATCGAAGTCTCAGTAAGAGGTTATGAGCTTTCACTCAGAAAAGCAGATGCAGAAATGATTGAAGTTGAGTAGTTTTTTTAAACTCAAATTTTTTTTGACTATGGGTTAGTAAATACTAATCTTGGCAAGCAAAGACAAATTTAGCGTAGGGTTTTAGAACTAAATGTAGTTGCAAATAATTATTGCACATATGTGCGGATTGGAGAGAAAAAATGTCAATTAAAATTGCATTAGCAGGTAATCCTAACTGCGGTAAAACAACATTGTTTAATGCACTGACAGGTTCAAACCAGTATGTTGGTAACTGGCCTGGTGTTACAGTGGAAAAGAAAGAAGGAAAATTAAAGGGACATAAGGATGTAACAGTAGTTGACCTTCCGGGTATTTATTCATTATCCCCATATACACTTGAGGAAGTTGTTTCAAGAAATTACCTTATTGATGAGAAACCACAGGTAATCTTAAATATTATCGATGGAACAAACCTTGAGAGAAATCTTTATCTTACAACACAGCTTACTGAGCTTGGAATTCCTGTTCTTATAGCTGTAAATATGATGGATATTGTTCGCAAGAATGGTGATCAGATAAACATTAAGAGACTTGCAGAAGAAACAGGCTGCAAGGTTGTTGAGATTTCAGCTCTCAAGAGTGAGGGAATCGTTGAGGCAGCAAACGAGGCTGTTAAACTTGCAGGTACAAAGAAAGCAGCTCCGAAACATTCATTTGACGCAAAAGTTGAGCGTGCACTTGAGGATATCGAGAGCATTGCACTTCAGTCTGTGGATGAGTCACAGAAACGCTGGTTTGCCATCAAACTTTTTGAAAATGATGAGAAAGTTGCAGAGAAATTAAATCTTTCATCAGGTGTTCTTAAGGAAATCTCTGAGATAAACAAGGCAGTTGAGGATGAGCTTGATGATGATACAGAGAGCATCATCACAAATGAGAGATATACATTTATCACATCTATCATCAAAGACTGCATTAAGAAGAAATCGGCAGGAAAACTTACAACATCAGATAAGATTGATAAGATTGTTACAAACAGAATTCTTGCACTTCCTATTTTCGCAGCTATTATGTTTGTAGTTTATTACATAGCAGTATCATCACTCGGTGGAACCGTTACAGACTGGACAAATGATACACTTGTAGCTGAGTGGATTCAGCCGGCAGTCGGTGGATTTTTGAAAAATGTCGGTGCAGCAGACTGGCTTAACTCACTTGTAGTTGATGGTATCATCGGAGGTCTTGGTGCTCCTA
The DNA here is from genome assembly GCF_003477845.1 of Clostridium sp. AF34-13. Lineage (NCBI taxonomy): Bacteria > Bacillati > Bacillota > Clostridia > Eubacteriales > Clostridiaceae > Clostridium > Clostridium sp. AF34-13. Next base: position 269,310 of record NZ_QUEB01000002.1, on the reverse strand, counting down.
TCGGATTTGCACCTCAGATGGCTATCGTATTCTTCTTCCTCTCAATTCTTGAGGATTGCGGATACATGGCAAGAGTTGCATTTATCATGGATAGAATTTTCCGTAAGTTTGGTCTTTCAGGAAAGAGTTTCATTCCATTCCTTATCGGTTCAGGATGTGGTGTTCCTGGTATCATGGCAACTCGTACTATCGAGAATGACAAAGATCGTCGTATGACAATTATGACAACAACATTTATTCCTTGTGGTGCAAAACTTCCTGTTATTGCACTTATCGCAGGATATTTATTAAACGGATGCTGGTGGCTTGCACCACTTATGTACTTCGTTGGTATCATAGTGGTTATCGTTTCATGTATTATTTTAAAGAAAACATCACTTTTTGCTGGTGATCCGGCACCGTTCGTTATGGAGCTTCCACAGTACCATATCCCATCACTTAAAGGTGTTCTTCTCCATGTATGGGAGAGAGTATGGGCATTCCTTAAGAAAGCAGGAACAATCCTCTTCCTTTGCTGTGCAGTTATGTGGTTCCTCGGAACATTCGGTATCCAGAACGGAACATTTGGTATGGTAGATAAAGAGTCATGTTTCCTTGCTTCAATCGGTGGAGCTATCGCCTGGATTTTCAAACCACTCGGATTTGGAACATGGCAGGCAGTTGCATCTTCGCTTTCAGGATTTGTTGCAAAAGAGGGTATCGTATCAACAATGGGTGTACTCAGCGGACTTGGCGAAGTAGAAGAATATGCAGCATCAATGCATGACCAGTTTGCACAGTTCTTCCCAACAGGAATTGCAGCAGTGTCATTCCTTATGTTCAACCTGTTCGATTCACCTTGTCTTGCAGCTATCTCAACAATGGCAAGAGAGATGAAATCAAAAAAATTCGTAGTATTTGCACTTATATTCCAGAATGTATTAGCATACTGCGTAGCACTTATGGTATATCAGATCGGCGGACTTGTTTTAGGAGAGGTTGCATTTGGACCTGCAACAGTAGTAGCATTTATAGTAGCAGCAGTAATACTTTACTTCCTTTTCCGTCCTGATCCAAATAAAAAAACATCATATAAGACAGCGGCAGGAGAGGCTTAAGATTTACATGAAGTGATTTTAAGCAGACGGAGTTTTATAATGCATACAAATTTAGAAGTTAAACCGGTTGATGTGGTTATCTTGATCGTTCTTGCAATTATGTTTGTACTTGCAATAAAGATAATAATAGGTTTTTTTAAAGAAAAATAAATATTGCTGTCCGCATCGTTGGTGTGGACAGTGACAAATAGACAGTGAACTATGTTATGAGTATGGATTGAAGTCATTGTTAGTAGCACAGCAGGTGTGAACAGCAATGCTTATATTCATACATGACAGAGAGATGAGAGGTGGGGAATCAGACTATGGCGATGGCAGTTATGGAACAGAAACGAAAGATACAGGAATCACAGAATTATCAGCGTACAAAAATGCAGAAAGATATGGTGATACAGCGTCTTAAAGATGATGGTTGTCGTATAACGAAGCAGCGTCTTATGTTACTAGATATTATACTTGAGGAGGACTGCTCATGCTGCAAGGAGATATATTATAAGGCAGCAAAACAGGACGGCAAGATAGGCACTGCCACTGTATATAGGATGGTGAACAAACTCGAAGAAATCGGAGCTATCAGTAGAAAGAATATGTATAAGATAGCCTGTGGTTCAGGGTGTGAAGTTGAAAATGCCTGCACAATTGAATTTGATGATGACACTGTTGTGGAACTTTCAGCAAAGAAGTGGCATCAGGTGATAAAGGCAGGGCTTGTTGCCTGCGGTTATCCGTCAGACCTTAATGTACGCAGTGTTATCGCAAAATCATGTCAGTGTGGAAAATAATGTAAAAAAATAGGATAGCATAGAAATCAAAAAGCAGTTGATTTCTATGTTATCTTTTTTTATGTATAGGAAATTTATTTTCTGAATTGTTGAGGTGACATTCCTTTTATTTTCTTAAATTGTCTTGAAAAATGTTCGAGGTTCTCGTATCCGCATATGGCAGCTATCTCGGAGATTGAGTCGTTGCTGCCTTGTAAAAGTCTTGCGGCGTGTTCTATTCTGGCTTTTATTATATCCTGATGAACAGATACTCCGAATATCTTTTTGTATGTGTGCTGGAAATACGATGTGCTCAGTCCAAGTTTGTCTGCTATTTCTTTTGCACCTGATGGTACATATTCATAGTTGTAGAGATGTTGTCTGAGTTTTGAAAATTCATCAAAATATTTGTCAAAAGCGGAGCCGGCATTTAAGGTGGTTCTGTAAAGATCACTGAATTTATGAAAAAGAGCTTCAGCTTTGCTGCTCATTATATGTTCGTGCTGGTCGCCTTCATTGAAGTATTCGATGAAAAGGTCTGCTATCATGTCAGTTATAACTTTCGGTGTCGAGAGTGTTATAGGAGTGTTAAAAGGAATTTCAAGTTTCTCAAAAAAGTTATCATATTCATCAAAATCAAAATGAATCCAGTCGTTTATAAAATAGTCATCAGCGGAACCGGATTGAATATGTCTGTAAATCTGTGGTTTGTTTTTTTGGTATAAAATAAAAGTGTTTTTTGGAACGCGTATGCATTTATTGTCTGTCATGATTTCAGTTGGAGAACGCAGATATAAAAGCAGATAATCTCCGGAACCATTTGGACGGTTTACATAAAAATCAGGGCAGTTGTGAAAATGGTATCCAATAAGTCTGATTTTAATCATTTATTATTTCCTCCTGAATTTTACAACGGTAGTTGATTAGTAAATATTGTTGTCGTATTTTGAGTTTATATCTTTTGGATTTTAAATCAAGTGGCATTTGTTGTTTTGTTTGGTTAATTACAATAATAGTATAATATAAAAAGCTAAAAAAATCAAATACTTGACAGCTAATATCATGGACTAAAAGTCAAAAGATTTATATAATCATAAATGTAAGATTAAATAGCAATGCATGATATTGTAGGGATTTCCGCAGAAAACTTCCTCTCGTAAGCTAATAAAGTTTTTGAAAAAAGCAATATCTATGCATTGCATTTAATAAAACTATAATTTAATTTTTAACTGAAAAGTTCAAATTTAGAAAAGAGGATGAGTATGAGACTTAGCAGAAAAAAGATTTTAGCATTGTGTATGAGTGGTGCACTTGTTTTAGCATCAATTCCGGGAATGTATGTAAAGAGTGTTGCCGCAAAGAAAAATAATTCACCTGTTATCAGGCTGAACACGACAAGTATCAAACTTGTAAAAGGAAAAAAGAAAACATTAAAAGTCACGGTAAAAAATGTAAAAAAATTAAAAAAAGTGACTTTTACAAGCAAAAATAAAAAGGTGGCTTCTGTTACGGCAAAGGGTGTTATCAAGGCTGTAAAGGCAGGCAGTACAAAGATAGAGGTTAAGGTAAGTTATATTCCGAAAAGTTCAAATAAAGTGACAAAAAAGACTGTAAGATGTACGGTTAAAGTCACAAATCCAGAAGATACGACGGATGTGGCACCTGACCTGACAGTACAGGCTACCGCTGCACCGGTTCCGACCGTTTACGGAGATGCTGGAAAAGTCAGTGGGTACAACAGTGAACAGAGCAATTATTTATTAAATATCAATGCGTCTGATAAAGTACATGATATTAGTGATATTTTATATGGAATATTTATCGAGGACATAAATTTTGCAGCAGACGGCGGACTTTATGCAGAGATGGTGCAGAACCGTTCATTTGAATTTACAAATCTTGCATCGGATAATGAAAAACATGCATGGAGCGATGTCGGAACAGTTACGGCAAAGGTTGTAAAGGATGACAAGACAGGCTGTCTTAATGCAAATAACCCTAATTATATAGTTATTGAGAACAAATCAGACAGTGATGCGGGTATTGCGAATGAGGGCTTCCTTGATGGAATGTCGATAAAAGAGAATACCGGATATGATTTTTCCGTGTATGCAAAAGGAATGGATGGCTATACCGGTCCATTAAATGTCAAACTTATGAATGGAAGTGATGTTGTAGGAAGTGGAACTATCGAAAATGTTACGACAGAATGGAAAAAGTATGAGCTTAAACTTACATCGTCGGTTACTTCAAATAAAAATGTAAAATTACAGGTTACGATTCCTAAGGGGAAAATTGCGGTAGACATGGTTTCGCTTTTCCCACAGGATACATATAAGGGCAGAAAGAACGGTCTTAGAAAAGACCTTGCAGAAAAATTAGAGGAACTTCATCCGGGATTTTTGAGATTTCCGGGAGGATGTGTTGTTGAGGGTGCGACCATCGAGACAAGATATAACTGGAAAGATTCAATAGGTGCAGATTCAAGCGGACAGCCGTTTGAATTTAACGGAACATATGGCGATGTTGCAGCAAGAAAGCAGGGACAAAATATATGGACGGATGAGAGGGCAACAAATGATAAATATCCTTCATTTATGACATACGGTCTTGGATTTTATGAGTATTTCCAGCTTGCTGAGGATATAGATGCAGTCGGAGTTCCAGTTATTAACTGTGGTAAATGTTGTATGGGACAGTCGGATGGAAACGGACCGTCATTAGACTCTGCTGAGTTCAAGCAGTATATTCAGGACGCCCTTGATCTTGTTGAGTTCTGTCGTGGTGATAAGACTACAAAGTGGGGAAAGATAAGAATTGCGATGGGACATGAAAAACCATTTAAACTCAAATATATCGGCATTGGCAACGAACAGTGGGGTGATGATTTCTTTAAGCATTATGAAGCGTTTGTAGATGCGTTTAACGATGCAAAGAAAACAAATCCTGCACTTTATGGTGATATAGAGCTTATGTTTACAGCGGGTGTCGATGACGGAGACAGTGGAAAAGATGTTTATATGGAAGCATATAATGAAGCTGCAACATGGCTTAAGGCACATCCTGACAAGACAATAAATGACTTTGCGGGAGCTATCGACCATCATTATTATAATGAGCCAAGCTGGTTCTTAACACACACGGATTATTATGATGAAAAGAATTACAGCAGAACTACTGACAACATGACAACTTCAACTTACGGCGGCGGAATGAATGTGTTCCTTGGAGAATATGCGGCACAGTCAAATACTTGGAAAGCGGCACTTTCCGAAGCGGCATATATGACGGGACTAGAGAGAAATGGAGACATAGTTAAGATGGCTGCATATGCACCATTATTTGGAAACTTGACGGCACTTCACTGGTCACCTGATCTTATATGGTTTAACAATAACACGGTTACAAGCTCGGTAAATTATTATGTTCAGAAAATATTTGCCAAGAATGCAGGAACTACACTTCTTAAATCGGATATGTCAGGGGCAACGGTGGCATCAAAGCCGTTTGCAGGAAAAGTCGGTGTAGGCACATGGAATACGGCTGCAAAATTTGACAATGCAAAGGTTGTCTCAAACGACAATGGAAAGATTTTAGGAAAAGATACATTTACAAAAGCAGAAAACTTCTCGAAATACTGGGAGAAAGCAACAGACGGAAACTGGTCGGTCAAGAACGGAAAACTTGTTCAGTCATCAGATGTGACAAACACTGTGGCATATGGAAATCAGGGAAGTGTTGCTTACTTTGGAAACAATACATGGAAAAATTATACATATACTGTTGAAGCGACAAAGACTTCAGGACAGGAAGGATTTATGATACCGTTTGCTGTAGGAGATAAGAACGAAAATTATTTCTGGAACATTGGCGGCTGGAACAATACGGTATCATGCTTACAGAAAGTATCAGGCGGTTCAAAATCAGGTCAGATAGCAGGAACTATTATGAGCTGTCAGATAAGCGAGGGCGAAAAGTACAAGATAAAGATAGTAGTAAAAGACAGAAATGTTAAATGCTATCTTGATGATATGCTCTATGTGGACTATACTATACCTGAGACAGAGGGAAGCGAGAGCTACCAGGTTGTAAGTACGGACAAGACGGGTGATGTTATCATAAAACTTGTCAATGTAACAGGAGCAGATAAAACATTTGCAATAGATGTGACGGGATTGGGCGAAATTTCAGATGAAGCAGATGTAGATGTTGTTGCAGGACAGAGCGAGACAGATGATAATATTCTCGGAAAAGAGGAGGCTGTGACTTTAAAGAGTGATAAGGTGACAGGTATTAAAGATAAGTTTAACTATACTGTTCCGAAGTATTCTGTTACGGTTTTACGCATAAAGCACAAATAATTAAAATGATAAAAAGATAAAATATATAGCAAAAAACAGGTGGCTGTGAATTTTATTGCAGGTTTTGTTAAATGTAAGAATATGACATTTTTTGCAAGTATATAAATGAGACTAGGAGGTTTTTGTGAATTATAGAAATGTAGGAAAGTCAGGATTAAAGGTTAGTGAGATTGCAGTAGGAAGCTGGATGACGGATCTTGCGGGAACTGAGAAAGTTGATATTGCAAGAGATACGATAAGACTTGCTTATGATAAGGGCGTTAATTTCTTTGACTGTGCAGATGCATACAGTGGTGGCGAGGCTGAAAAATTTTTAGGAAAAATACTGAATGAATATCAACGACACAGTTATGTAGTTTCAAGTAAGGTTTTCTTTCCGACAGGAGGCGGAGCAAACGACTGGGGATTGTCAAGAAAACACATTTTTGAGAATGTAGACCGTTCTCTTTTAAATCTGAATATGGATTATATAGATTTATATTATTGTCACAGATTTGATAATACAACTCCTATGGAGGAAACACTTCGTGCATTGAGTGACCTTGTTTCAAAGGGAAAGATTCTTTATTATGGTGTAAGCGAGGAGTGGGGTGCTGCAAGACTTGAAGAAGCACAGAGGATAATCGAAAAATACGGACTTTATCCTATGACGGTTGTTCAGCCGCAGTACAATATGATTGACAGATACATAGAGCATGAGATAATGTCCGTTTGTGAAAAGTACGGTATCGGAATTACACCGTTCTCGCCGCTGGCACAGGGGCTTCTCACCGGAAAATATAAAAAAGGAGAGCCATATCCTGAGGGTTCAAGGGCAACCCACCAGGCAGATAAACAGATAAATAATCTTCTTACGGATGAAAATCTTGACAGAGTGGAGAAACTTTCAAAGATAGCCGAGGAGCTTGGTACTAATATGTCGGTGCTCGCACTTAGCTGGATACTTAGAAAGTCCATCATTTCAAGTGTTATAACAGGTGCAAGCAAACCGTCACAGCTTGAGAATAATCTTGCGGCGGCAGATTTTAGAATTCCTGCCGATGCATTCGAAGAGATTGAAAAAATTCTTGATTTTAAGAGATTTGAAAGACATATTGGTTAATAATTGCAGACATCAGGATAAATTATTTAATGCAGAAATAAAATAAAAACTCATTTAATATTAAAAAAATATTGAGAAACAATATCAAAAAGAGCCTCTCCGGGCTCTTTTTGATTAAAATTTCTCAATAAGTAAAATTAGCCGTGTCGTACTGGATTTTTTGTTGTATAATGTCACAAAAGCAGACAGATATATCTGTTTTTGTGAAAAAAATACAAATAAAATTTTTTATCCAGAGGAGGAACTTATTATGTTAGATTGTTTAAAGGCTATTAATTGGAAAAAAACAGGTTTATTTGCAGCAGGTGTTGCATTTGGTACAGCAGGAATTAAAATTCTTTCAAGTGATGATGCAAAGAATGTATATTCAAATTGCACGGCAGCAGTTCTTCGTGCAAAAGACTGTGTTATGAATGTTGTATCAACAGTTCAGGAAAATGCCGAAGATATTTATGCAGAAGCTGTAGAGATTAATGAAGAGAGAGCGGCAAAGAAAGAGTGCTTTGAAGATGAAGCAGACGATGATGATTTTGAGGAAGTTGAAAACGAAGCAGACGCAGAGGCAGCAGCAGATGCTGAGTAATTAACATAAATGTGAAAAGATGAGCTTTAAAGTGTAAGGCAGAACTGTTATCTTAAAGTTTTATCTTTTTGCACAAAATTTATCATTAGATAATAATCTGACATATATTTATACAAGACATCTGATTTTTCAGGTGTCTTGTTTTAGGTATATGACAGTAAGATGATACTAATTGAAGTTAAAATAACAATATCGAAGTTAAAGGAATAATACGGAAAAGGGGGCAAAAAATGAAATTTTCTATTAAGCATGAAATAAAAGGCAGAATAAGAGTTCATTTACATCAAAACAGAATGTCCTTTGAACAGGCAGATACATTATTATATTATCTGACCAACAACCAGTATGTTACAAATGCAAAGGTGTTTGAGAGAACAGCGGATGCTGCTATTTATTTTGTCGGTGACAGGGGAAATATAATAGAAGCATTGAGAAAATTTGCTTATGAAAATGTTGATGTGCCGGCAGCAGTATTAGAGACATCAGGCAGGGGACTTAACAACACATATCAGAGAAAAATGGTTGAAAAAGTCGTTTACAGATATGCGAGAAGGATACTTCTTCCTTATCCGGTAAGGGCAGTCTATACAACGGCAATGTCATTGAAATATATTTATAAAGGTGTAAAGACTTTGCTTAAAGGTAAGATAGAAGTTCCAGTTCTTGATGCAACTGCAATAGGTGTATCAGTTATCAGAAACGATATAGCAACTGCGGATTCGATTATGTTCCTGCTTGGAATAGGTGAACTGTTGGAGGAGTGGACACATAAGAAATCAGTTGATGACCTTGCAAGGACAATGTCACTAAATACGGGAAGTGTCTGGATGCTCAGTGATGGAAAAGAGGTTCAGGTTTCTTCAAATGATATAAAAGAGGGCGACTGCGTAGTCGTACATATGGGAACAATCATTCCTTTTGACGGTGAGGTTTATGATGGCGAGGCGATGGTAAATCAGGCTTCGATAACGGGTGAGTCAATGCCTGTAAGACGAGTTAAAGACAATTATGTCTATGCCGGAACTGTAGTTGAAGAGGGCGAGATAACCATCAAAGTTAAAAAAGTCGGTGGAACGAGCCAGTATGAAAAGATAGTTGGGATGATAGAAGAGACAGAAAAACTCAAATCTGCAAGTGAGAGTAAGGCAAGTCATATTGCGGATAAACTTGTTCCTTATACACTTGGAGGAACAGCTTTAACATATCTTTTGACGAGAAATGTCACAAAGGCATTATCAGTGCTTATGGTAGATTTTTCTTGTGCACTAAAGCTTGCAATGCCGATAACGGTTCTGTCGGCGATTAGAGAAGCAAGCCTTCACAATGTAACTGTTAAAGGCGGTAAATTCCTTGAAGCAGTTTCGGAAGCAGACACTATTGTGTTTGATAAAACAGGAACACTCACAAAGGCTAAGCCTACTGTAGTGGAGGTTGTTTCGTTCTGTGATGAGACACCGGATGAACTTTTGAGGATTGCAGCCTGCCTTGAGGAACACTTCCCTCATTCAATGGCAAAAGCAGTCGTAGAGGCAGCAAAACAAAAATCTCTTGAACATGAGGAGATGCACTCAAAAGTTGATTATGTTGTCGCTCATGGAATATCTAGCTATATTGACAACAGAAAAGCAGTTATCGGAAGTTATCATTTTGTCTTTGAAGATGAAAAATGCATTGTACCTGAAGATAAGAAAGAACAGTTTGAAAATATATCTGATGAATATTCAAGACTTTATCTTGCTATACAGGGTGAACTTGCGGCAGTTATACTTATAGAAGACCCTCTCAGGGATGAAGCAGAAGCAGTTGTAAATTCTCTCAGAAAATCGGGAATAAACAAGGTTGTAATGATGACCGGAGATAGTGACAGGATTGCAAAGAACATAGCTGAGAAAGTCGGAGTTGATGTTTATTATTCGGAGGTACTTCCGGCAGATAAGGCTGCATTTGTAGAGAAAGAGAGAAGTGAGGGAAGAAAAGTCATCATGATAGGTGATGGAATAAATGATTCACCTGCACTTTCGGCAGCAAATGTCGGAATTGCCATAAGTGATGGAGCAGAGATAGCAAGAGAGATTGCCGACATAACGGTTGGCTCGGACGATCTTTACCAGATAGTGACACTTAAGATGTTAAGCGATGCACTTATGAAAAGGATAAAGAAAAACTACAGAACAATAGTTGGATTTAATTCGGGACTTATACTCTGTGGTGTGACCGGAATACTTGCACCTACAACATCAGCACTTTTACATAATGCATCTACGCTTGCAATAAGTCTTAAGAGTATGCAAAGTTTTCTTGATTAATTAGATAAGTGATGAATAAAATGACACCTTTTTATCAATAATAGTTATATTGATAAAAAGGTGTCATTTATTTTATTGACTTTAGTATATAATTTATGTATCATAATCTCAAAGTTAGGGAAAACTAACTAAAGTATTTCGTAGGTAATTGCGAAACTAACTATATGTTGTGTTAATTGCAAAGATATAACAAATAATATCGTCGGCACGCTTTCGCTATGTTGTCGTTCGTAGCAGTACATAAATCAGCAAAAAACGCTGATTAAGTGCTGACGACGACAAAAATGCCGACTAACACTATTTGTTATATCTGCATAATTTAATCAAGATTTATGATAGTTTCGCAAACGCCTATAAAGTATTTCATTTTGAAAGGAGAATTATAATCATGGGTAAGATAAGTGTTGTATATTGGTCGCAGTCAGGAAATACACTCGCTATGGCGGAGGCGATAGGTAAAGGTATCACAGATGGCGGAGCACAGGCAGAAGTTGTCAATGTAAGTAGTTGCCAGGTCAGTGACCTTGATTCAGAGGAAGTGTTTGCACTCGGTTGTCCTGCCATGGGAGCTGAGGTTCTTGAGGAAAGTGAGATGGAGCCATTTGTTGCAGAACTTGAGGGAAATGTAAAAGGTAAGAAGATTGCTCTGTTTGGTTCATACGGTTGGGGAGATGGTCAGTGGATGCGTGACTGGGAAGAACGCATGACAAGTGCCGGAGCGACAGTCGTAAACGGAGAGGGTCTTATATGCCAGGAAGCACCTGATGGTGATGTGATAAGTGAATGTGAGAGTCTCGGAAAACAGCTTGCCGGAATGTAGGATTGAGGACTTACAATATAATGATAAAGTGACGCCGTGAAAAAGATTATTATTCCATCAAAGAGACGATTTCGCTCGGAAAACTGCATAGCGGTACATAAACGGGTTAAATACACCCGCTAAGTACCGATGCAGTTCTAACGCTCTTTGTTTAGAATAATAATCTTTTTTCACGGCTGTTCTTATGAAAGTATGTTGTATTGGTTTAAAGTGTTATAGGTTGAAAAATATGTTATGAATTATAAAGTATTATTGTGAATTTAAGCTGTTTTTATAGTTATATAATATAGGATGGTTATGTTTTTGGTGTTTATTTGTAGTACGGGACAAGGAGTCGGCTTGCACTAATGTTTTTGTTTTCTTATAATAGGACATAAAGGATAAAATGTTATCATAAATTTGCAAGACAAGGGAATTTGTTCTCTTATAAGATAAAATTTAAGGAGATTTTTTAAATTATGGATAAAACAGTGCGTGAAAGACTTTTTTCTATGAGCGAGGAGAAATACAGAGATTTTTCTAAGGCTCTTATTCCGGGCTGCGATAATATGCTTGGGGTTAGAGTGCCACTTATCAGGAAGTATGCGAGAGAACTTATAAAAGAAAATGAGGACTGGCAGGGATTGCTTGAAGAGGATGATTTGTACTTTGAGGAGACGATGCTTCGTGGATTTATTACAGGTATAGCGATGGCAAAGGAAGATGATGTGAAAATTGCAAGAAAGAAATTGAATGAGTTTCTTTCTTATATAAATAACTGGTCTATAAATGATGGGTTTTGTAAAGAGTTCAGGATAATTGATAAACATCATGACGAGTTTATAAATGATATTGAAAAAATGACAGCTTCTAAAAAGGAGTATGTGGCGAGGGCGGGACTTGTACTTTTGCTTGAGCATTATGTAAAGATTGATATGGCAGGGAATAAGATTGCAAGAAAGAAAACGGTGGACAGATATGACATAGATTTAGAAAGCATATTGACAGATGAAGGTGTAATAGAGGAAAGAAACGCTTTGCAGTCGGATAGTGATACCAGTAAAGTCAGATATAATAATGAAGCCCTAAATAGTGTTTATAAAGGTAAATATACAGACAAAATACTTGAGCTCGTAAACAGAGATTTTTCAAAAAACGGCTACTATACGCAGATGGCGGCAGGCTGGCTTATAGCAGAGTTGTTTGTGGTATATCCAAAAGCAGTATGGGATTTTTTGAATGACAAAAACAACTTGAAGCTTGATGAAGTGTCATATAAAAAAGCAATAAGGAAGATATGTGAGTCAAAAATACCGACTAAGCAATTAAAGAAATATATTGTTACCGTTCAATCGTAGGTATAGTATAAGATATAAAGTTATGTACTGATAAGTAAATTTGATTTTATCAAGTTAAATTTTACATTTCAGACAATAGTGGAGTTTGATTTGATAAAATAATAAAGAAATGAGTTGTTTATAAAAATAAAAAATGGAATGGTAAACTGTTTCAAAAAAAGGTCAAAAAAAAATTGGGGGGAAAATATAAAAAGCTGTTGACTAATGATAGATTTGTGGTATAATAATATTTGTGCGTACAGGACTGTGGTTCTGTGAAAAAATACCCTACACAGTTGTTTGTGTATTTGATGCATAATCTACAACTGGAGGGAGGTTAGGTGTGAGACTATGTCAAATGTAATCGTAAAAGAGAATGAGACATTGGATAACGCTTTACGTCGTTTCAAAAGAAATTGTGCTAAAGCTGGCATCCAGCAGGAAATTCGTAAGAGAGAGCATTATGAGAAGCCAAGCGTTCGTCGTAAGAAGAAGTCTGAGGCAGCTCGTAAGCGCAAATACTAATCGTATGTTAGGGATTTGAGTGTCAGATCCTAAAATCAGAAAGAGGTTATTTGGTTAATCTCTTTCTTTTTTTGAATTTTTTTAATATATTATTTTTATTTTTGAGTTTAGAAATTTGTTATTTAGGGCTATATATGTTAAACTTGTAATAGTATTTACATAGTGACTGATATGAGAACTGTATCAAAGAAATTTAGAATATTTTTTGGGGAAAATGGAGATAGAATATGTTTAAAACAGTAGGTATAGGAAAACAGAGCTTTGAAAGTATTCGGGTAAATGATTGTTTTTATATAGATAAGACAATGTTTATAAAGGAGTGGTGGGAGAAGAATGATGATGTAACATTGATTACCCGTCCGCGTCGTTTTGGGAAAACATTGAATATGGATATGTTAAATTGCTTTTTTTTAAATAAATTTGCAGAAAGAGATGATTTGTTTGAGGGACTTGAAATATGAAATTATGAAAATATAGAAAACTTCAGGGAACATACCAGGTGATTTTTCTTAGCTTTGCAGGTGTAAAACAAAATAATTATGAAGATACGATTGCAAGAATAAAAAATTTGTATGTGACTTATATCAATCATTTAGATAAAAACAATATGAAATATCCGGGGATAGTAATAGAATTTAAAGTGTTTAACTTTAGAAAAGAAGATACATTAAAAGACACATTGTCGGCGGCATTAAAGCAAATAAATGAAAAAGATTATGATACAGAACTTACAGGCAGAGGTGTGAAGAAAGAAAATATAAGACATTATGGATTTGCTTTCAAGGGGAAAGAGGTGCTGATTGGAACAGATTGATTAATATTGTTAAGTTTTTTGATTATACAAAATATATTTAATAAAAAAATATTATTATGTAAATAAAAAACACTATGCCCCATTCTAAGCATATAATCAAACAGCAGCCACTTATTACTTAGAATAGAGCATAGTGAAAATTATAATTCTGTCGGTACCTTTAGATGATAAAAATACAATTATTCCTAATCATATAAACACTTTACACAAAATCTCTTAAAGTATCTACAACACTTTGTTTTTCAGTGTTTCCATACATCAACATCGGGATAATACAGCTAAGTATGATAAATACCGGAGCGACAATCAATACTGGTAGTATTACAAAATGTCCGCTGAAGAACCAGAAAATATTTTCAAAAGGTTTTTTGGTGAGCACGACAAATATTATTGAAGTAATGAGTGATACGACGGATGAGCTTACGGTATAAAATAAACTTTCATATATAAGCATCCTGCGAAGCTGGCTGTTTGTCATACCTATGGATTTAAGCATTGCAAATTCATGTTTTCTCGACATAATTCCGGTTAGCACGGCATTGACAAAGTTAAGGATTCCGATAACACCTATAACAGTACACAGCAGACCGCCAAGCAATATAAACATATTTTTAAAACTGTCAAATTCCTGACAGACCTTAGCTTTACTTTCAAAGGAAAGTGAAGATGAAGGGGCGGAAATTACATTTTTAAGGTAGTTCGCAGTCTGTATCTCAGCTTTTTTGTTTTTAGAGTCTAAGATATAAAATAATGGTGAAATTTTTTGCCTGCTGTCATTTTTCAGGTTGTCGGTTGACATTACCACATTATATCCGGTTTCGGAACCGTATCGAAATCCCATTGAAAATGGAACTTCCACAAGTGCACATACCGTATATGTGACTTCATGTTCTTTGGCTATATAGTATTCCATATATTTTTCGGGTGTGTCATCGGTGACTTTTTTGCCTGTCCGATTATCAATAAAATAAGCATCATCAATATATGACATTGTGAACTTATCGCCGACTTTTGGGTATATTCCCATGTTTTGCGGATTGCCGTAATCATCAGTCATTACGCTTATAGCTATATTGTGCTGTTTTTTGTCTTTAAGTGGAGAAAGGCTGCCGGAAAAGACTTGAATTTTATTTAAAAGTTTTATATCAATTCCCTCAATAAGTGGATCGGATGCAACTTTATCTCCCTTTTTTCTTATTGAATTTAGGTTTTGCTGTAAATCTTTTTGACTGAAAGTGCCTTTGCACATATTTATATAGGTCTTTTTGTCAACCCATCCTGCTACATCAGCGTAAGGCAGAAAATATCCACAGCCGGTTAATCTGTTATCTGTATTTGTAGTGATACTGCGAATATCCTTGTCTGAGATACAGTGTTCACCGTCAATTTCACATCGGAAATAGCTTTTTGTACTTATAATGAAATCAGAGCATACACGCCGTGAAACAAATCTGTTCATATCAATTCCATTTACAAAGAAAAATAATGTATTTAGAAGCACTACGGAGAGTGAAAGGGATATGACAACAAGGAAAGTGCTTAGCTTGTTTCTGCCAAGATTTGTAAATGCCATCTGGTAAACTTTTGCACCTCGGGTATGTTTTTTCTTCTTTTTTGTGTTTGAATTGTCTGTATATTTTACCGCTTCAACAGGGGAAATCTTAGAGGCGATAAATCCCGGACGTAGACATGACATAAGTATGGTTAATAGTGAAAAAAGTATTGATATTACAAAAATAAGCGGGGATATGCTTATAGAGGTGCTTTCTGTACCAAGCGTAGTCTGTGAGATTATGGCAGGAAACAGAGTAACACCGCTGAAATATCCTATAAATAGTCCAATCGGAATACCTATTGCACAAAGAAGCAATGCCTGGATATAGATTATCCTGCGAAGCTGATGTGGAGTGACACCGATTGTCTTTATAAGACCGTAAAAATGTATGTCATTTGTTACTGAAATCTGAAAAATATTGTAGATAATAAGGTATCCGGTAAATATGACAAGTATAAGGAAAGCCACCATTCCGACAAGCGTTACGGTGTCTGTGTTTTCTGCAACTTTTTCAGAGGTGTAGCCCCAGTTTACACCGATACGAACACTGTTTTTTTCGTCTCGTGTCTGCCAGTCATACCCGAAGTCTTTATCAATCTGCTTCATCTGTTTTTCGATATTGTGGCTTGATTTAAGCATCACATTTAAGTCTGTCCGAAAATCATCAAGTCTGTTGTTTTTTGCTTCTTTGATAATGTTTTCAGTATATTTTTTTGAAACATTGATATAATGAACCGGCATTAAACTATTATAGTTGTAATAACCTGTAAGTTTGAAATAGTCCGTTTTTTCAAATGTTTTACTTTTATTGTCACTTACTGTATAGGTAAGTTTTATCTTTGTTCCAAGTTTTGCTTTGGCACCGAGGAGTTTTAAAGCCGTGGTATCCATTGCTATTTCATCGGAGTTTTCCGGATTTCTGCCTGTTGTTGGTGTTGCATAACTCCATTTTGAGCAGTTTTCATCCATATAACTTACTTCTCCTGAAATCTGTCCGAAATAATCTGACTTTATAGAACCAATGCAATTTCGTTTACCATAAGCTTTTATTTTTGAGTGTGTGATAAGTTTGTCTGCCTGTTCGTCAGTTACATCTTTAAATGTCCCGTGTGAATAACCACCAATCTGACGGAATGAGTAAGTCTGATAACTGTCATTTAGTGAAAGTGCTATCGTGAAAAGTGATGTAAATAGGATAGTGGTAAGTATTATTGCGATAACAGCTATTATATTTCTCTTTTTTGCAGCATGCAGAGAACGGTAACTCAAACGGAAGATACATTTTTTATTTTTTACATTCATGAGTTTGTCCTCCTAATCTTTAGTTATTACATGGCCGTCTTCAATATGGATTATACGGTCTGCTGTCTGTGCTATTTCTTCGTTGTGGGTTATCATTACCATTGTCTGTGAAAATTTTTTGCATGAAACTTTTAACAGACTTAATACATCCTGACTTGTTTTTGAGTCGAGGTTGCCGGTAGGTTCATCTGCAAGTATTATCGCCGGAGCGGATGCTAAAGCTCTTGCGATGGCAACACGCTGCTGCTGACCGCCTGAAAGCTGGTTTGGCAGTGCATTAAGTCTTTTTGAAAGTCCTAATGTATCGGTTATCTGTGCTACAAAATCCTTATCTATCTTTCTCCCGTCAAGTTCGAGCGGCAGTACGATATTTTCATACAGATTTAAGACTGGTACAAGGTTGTAAGCCTGAAAAATAAATCCTATTTTTCTTCTGCGAAATATGGTGAGCGGTTCGTCTTTTAATGAAGAAATATCTTTTCCATCCACAAACACCTTGCCGGAAGTGGGCTTGTCAAGACCGCCGAGCATATGGAGAAGTGTTGATTTACCGCTGCCTGATGTTCCGACGACTGCGGCAAATTCACCGTTTTCGATGGCAAGGTTTACATTTTGTAATGCGTGTACGGCATTGTCACCTGAGCCATAGATTTTTGTAAGATTTTCTGTTTTTAGTATTGTCATAATGACCTCCGTTCTGAAAAAATATCTGTAAGATTTTACTATAATAGTATGGCATATAAAACTTTCCAAAATCTTTCAGAACACAATATGAAATCTTACAGTTTTGAAAGAAATACGGAAAAAGTTGAGCCGTGTTCCGGTAAAGAAGAAACTTTGATATAACCATTTTCGCCTGTAATTATCTTTCTTGCAAGATAGAGTCCTATTCCGACACCTTCTGTAGTGTTGGCTTTTTCGGAGCGGTAAAATCTTGAAAAAACTTTTTCATGCTCATTATCTGATATACCAATGCCTGTGTCTGAAATATCAATTCTGACAAAAAATTCATAGACTATTACATTTATGGAAATGCCACCTGTCACGGTGTACTTGATAGCATTGTCAACTATATTGCAAAGAGCCTCAAGTGTCCATTTTTCATCAAACACTGCCGTTGTATCAGTTTTGACGGTATTAAGATACAAATCTTTTGAATCGGCTTTCTGGTTGTATTGTATAAATATCTTATCAAGTAACGGCTGGATTTCCTGCTTCTTTGGAGATAGGGAAATGATACCTGTTTCAAGCCGTGAAAGTTTTATGAGAGACTCTATCAGAAAACGGAGTTTTTTAGTCTGGGAATAAAGTGCCATAAGATTATTTTTTGAGTTTTCTGAGAGTTCATCTTCTAAAAGTAATTCACAGTAGAGAAGAATGTTTGCGACAGGTGTTTTTGTCTGATGTGAAATATCAGCGATAAGAGTTTTAATGCTGTCTTTTTCGTGCATTATATTTTGGGTAGAGCAGGTCTGACCTGAGAGATATTGTGCAAATTTTGTCTCAAGTGCTGACAGGCGGCTCTCATCAAAAACCTTTTCAGTAAAACTTCCCTTTAAAGCTGAGTCAATCATATTTTCGAGAGAAGTGAGAAGTTTATCTGTTTTATAACGGTTTAGGAGTATGGAATTTATACATATTATAATAATTATAAACTGAATAAATATAATGAAATCTTTAGTCATAAAAATCCTTTCGTTTGGAGTATGCTTTTATATTTTTTATGTATTTTGGGGTATAGTGACTTTCTTTTTATTTTTTGTCCCATTTATAACCGATGCCATAGACGGTATGTATATAATCAGAAGCGTTAAGTTTATCACGGAGCCTTTTGACAACAACGGAAAGTGCATTGTTATCCACATATTCAGAGCCATCTGTCCATATGCGGTCGGTAAGGACATCACGTGTCATGATATTGCCACGGTTCTCAACGAGGAGAGAAAGAAGCTTTTGCTCGGTTTTGCTTAATTCAACAGGCTTGCCTAAAACAAGAAAAGTTAGGTGCACAAAATCAAATGAAAAATTATCTATTGTTATAATGGAATTAGCCGTCTGGGAATTGCAAATGGGATGTTTTCTAAGCTGTGTATTAACTCTGGCACGAAGAACGGCGAGAGAAAAAGGTTTTGTTATATAATCATCAGCACCGAGTTCAAGACCGCTTACAATATCAAAATCAGTATCATTTGCGGTAAGCAGGATAACAGGAATATCAGGAAAATCGGTTTTTACTTCAACCAGAAAATCAAGTCCGCTGCCATCCGGAAGTGTAATGTCAAGCAGTATGAGTGAAGCCTTAAAACAGGCAAGCTGTTGTCTGGCGGCTTGCAGATTGGTGCATGAAAAAATCTGTCTGTCCTCTGAACTAAGAGCCTGACAAAGACCTTTATTAAGACTTATATCGTCCTCTATAATAAGAATTTGCTGCATTTTCATTATTAAAAATCTCCATTTCTATGATTATTTATAAAATTTATATGTCAAAATACATTTTGAAACAAATATAATATAGATTGTATGACGGATAGTAAAGAAAAGCAAATGGAAAATACGATTATAGATTTGATAAGTGTGTACTGTAACCGCTGTCAGTTACATTGTAGGTAAGCATTATTATTTTTTGTTGTAACATTGTGTATTTTGGGATGTACTGTTATACTATAGAAAATAGGATAAGAAGGAATGGGTTTAAAATGTATGGATTTTTTAAGAATGGTAAAGTTAATAAAGAACTTGATGAGATAATAGCACAGATAGAGTCGAATGCTGCAAATAATTATAAAGATGCGGCGCAGGAGGCGGTTGTCTGTCTTGAAACTAGGATAAATGAATTTTGGGAGTCAGGGCAGCTTAGCGAAAAGAAAAAGTTAGAATATGAAGCAAGGCTTACGAGGTATAAGAGGGAACTTGAGGGATTTACGCATAAGGACCAGAAGCCGTATTGGAGTTAGGTTAGCATAAAATTTTATTCGGACAAACATAAACAGAAAAGGACACTATTTTGTTAAGTTATTGGAAGTGGTGTTTAAATGTATGAGCAGGCAGCAAAGCGGATTGCGAATATCCGCTTGATATGTGGTATAATTAATTATATAAAAATATATCGAAGAAACTGCAGGTTTGGTATGAAACAATTGAGAATAAATATAATATAGGAGAAGTGGCTGATGCGACTAAAACAGATTAAATTAACAAATTTTAGAGCTATTGATGATGCAATTATTGAATTTGACGGTAAAAGTACGGTTATTTTTGGAATTAACGGAACAGGGAAATCAAGTATTCTTCGTTCTGTTAATTTATTGTTTGCAAATATTATAAATCAGGTTGTAAACAGAAAAGAATTAAAACAAAACTATGCTATTCAATTAGAAGATATTATGTATGGAAAAAGTGGAACAAGCATACACGCAACGATTGAATTTGAAGGTACGGAGTTTGAATATTCAAAAAATATGGTGCGAAGTAGCGGAAGAAAAACACATAACAAAAAAGCATTAAATGAAATTGTTGAGATATTCCATGAAAAGTATATTAGTGATGAAAAACAGAATGATATTCCTATTTTTGCAAATTATGGGACAAACCGGCTTGTGTTGGATATACCTTTGCGCATTAGAACACACCATACTTTTGATATATATTCTGCATTTGAAAAGGCGATTGAAAATAAAATAGACTTTAGGACTTTTTTCGAGTGGTATAGAAATCAGGAAGATTATGAAAATGAGCAAAAAATAGAGACGGGAAATTTAAAATATGAAGATAATTCTCTGCAAGCGGTAAGAAAGGCGATTTTGTCAATGTTAGATGGCTGCTCCAATCTTCGTGTTGTAAGAAAACCTCGTTTGGAAATGAAAATAAACAAGGCAAATATCAGCTTGAATGTTTCTCAAATGTCTGATGGGGAAAAATGCACATTAGCTTTGTTTGGTGATTTGGCGAGAAGGCTTACTTTAGCAAATCCAAATAAAGAAAATCCATTGCTTGGAGAGGGAATCGTACTGATTGATGAAGTGGAATTGCATATGCACCCATCATGGCAGAGAAAAGTGTTATTTGCATTAAGAGATACTTTTCCGAATATACAGTTTATTATTACTACACATTCACCTATTGTATTAAGTGAAGCTGATGAAAATTATAATCTGTTTTTTATAGATAACAGTGAAGGAAAATTTAGTATTCAAAAAAATAAACAGTTAAACGGATATGATGCGAATGCTGTTTTAGAACAGTTTATGGATACAAGTTCTATTAATGAAAAAATAAAAAGTTTTATAGACTCGATATATGATGATATAAACAGTAGATTATTTGAGCAGGCAGAAGTGAAAATAAATGCACTTGCTGAAATTACAAGTGAGAACCATCCGGATGTTATTACGGCAAGGATGGAATTAAAGAGGAGAAGATATATATGATATATATTGAAAAGTCTGAAGAACCAGAGTTTTTGAGTGAGTTTAATCGAAAAAATCCCGATAAGACTTATGATTCGGAAGAATTTGCACATTACAGAGGAATTCTTACAGATGTACTTATAAAAGAGCAAAAAGGAATCTGTGCATATTGTTGTGGCAGAATAAAAAAGGAAAATGTTCATAATGAGCATATAGAACCAAGAAATCCGGGGAAATATGTGAGTAAACGCTCATTAGATTATTCAAATCTTGTGGCAAGTTGTAATACAATAAGAACCTGCGGAAGAAAAAAGGAAAACAAATATGATTCGGATAAATTTGTGTCTCCATTAGAACAGGAGTGTGAGAAAAAGTTTGCATATTATGGAAATGGAACAATAGTAGGGGATGAATACACAATAAACCTTTTAAATTTAAATGACTATGAATTGCGTGAAGCACGCAGGGCGGTATATCAGCAGTTGCAGCATCTTGACAAAGAAACGATAAAACTGGTGTATATGAATGAACAGGACGAGGAGTACCAGCCTTATTATAATGTGATTAAGTGGTATGTGAATGGGTGAGGAACAGACAGCGGGAGATAATTAGATGGTTTTAGACAATAATTTAGAAAGAAAACTTGAAATATACATAAAGCTAAATTATGTAGCAAGTGTAGAAGAAGATTTTTTATGTCCTGATATAAATGAAGAAGAAATAACTAAAAGTAGTGGAAAAAAGTTTGAACAGCAGAAACAGGATCTTTCGGCTTTAGTGCAGGAAGCAGGTGAATCGTTTCATGAAATGTTGTTTAGACTTATTGAAGAGAATAATCAAGTGGATAAAAGGTTCTTATCGCCTCTGATACAAAATAAGCATCAAAACTCCTCTTAAAAAAATAAATTTTATCAATAATTTATTTAGAATATAAGTTCGAGTGAATAAAGAAAATAAAGTAAAAAGCAATTTTACTTAATTTTATTAGTAAAAAGTATAATTTTACTAAATAATCTTGCTTTTTTTGCTCAAAAAATATATAATCAAACCAGTTTGATGAACAAAGGGGTTCAGCAAATGATATGAAAACAATTATCAGTAAAGGGATATTTGTATCACAGGACTGGTATGGCTTTTTGCCGGAAGTGTCTTTTGATATAGTATCTGTTTACATGATAGGACTTTTTTACATGAAAAATGTTCCATGTGTGTTTTCAGTTATTTGCTGAGCCTCTTTTTGTTTGCTATATGTAAATTAAATGTATCCAAAGAGTATTGAGTGTTGTCTGTTTCATAGTAGCTGCAGCAGACAGCAGTAAAACAAAACACAAAATTGTAAAATATTGATATGGAGGTAATAATGATGACAAATACTGAAACTTGTAACAGCAGGGTTTTAGATGAAGCCTCAAAGGTTATTGATCATGAAAAGAGAGGTCTTTACGATCCCCGTTATGAACATGATAACTGTGGTATCGGTTCTATTGTAAATATCAAAGGAAATAAGACACATGATACTGTTTCCGGAGCTCTTGACATTGTCGAGAAGCTGGAGCATCGTGCAGGTAAGGATGCTGAGGGAAAGACCGGTGACGGTGTTGGTATTCTCTTACAGATTTCACATAAATTCTTTAAAAAGGCAGTTAAACCACTCGGTTTTGAACTCGGAGATGAGAGAGATTACGGTATCGGAATGTTTTTCTTTCCACAGGATGAACTTAAAAGAAACCGTGCCAAAAAGATGTTTGAAGTCATTATTGAAAAGGAGGGGCTTGAACTTCTCGGCTGGAGAAAAGTTCCTACTGAGCCTGAAATATTAGGACATAAGGCACTTGAATGTATGCCATACATCATGCAGGCATTTGTTAAAAGACCTGAGGAGGTTGAGAAAGGACTTGATTTTGACCGCAAACTCTATGTTGCACGCCGTGTGTTTGAACAGAGTAACGATGACACATATGTTGTTTCATTTTCAAGCCGTACGATAGTCTATAAAGGTATGTTTCTAGTAGGACAGCTTCGTCTTTTCTTTAAAGACCTTCAGGATTCTGATTATGTATCAGCTATCGCAACGGTACATTCAAGATTTAGTACAAATACAAATCCAAGCTGGATGAGAGCACATCCGAACAGATTTATCGTTCACAACGGTGAGATAAATACTATCGTAGGTAATGCCGACAAGATGCTCGCCCGTGAGGAGACTATGGAAACTTCACTCCTTGCAAATGATTTCCACAAGGTTCTTCCGGTTGTCAATCCAAACGGTTCTGATTCGGCAAGACTTGATAATACACTTGAGTTTCTTGTGATGAGCGGTATGGAGCTTCCGCTTGCTGTTATGATAACCATTCCTGAACCGTGGGAACATGACATGAGCGTCAGCCAGAAAAAGAGAGATTTCTATCAGTATTATGCGACGATGATGGAGCCTTGGGATGGACCGGCTTCAATCCTTTTCTCTGACGGTGATATTATGGGAGCGGTTCTTGACAGAAACGGTCTTCGTCCATCACGTTATTACATTACAACAGATGACCAGCTTATCCTTTCTTCAGAAGTAGGCGTGTTCGACATTCCGCCTGAAAAGATTGTTAAGAAAGACAGATTAAGACCGGGTCGTATGCTTCTTGTTGATACAGTCAAGGGTGAGCTTATCGATGATGAAGTGCTTAAAGAAAAATATGCTTCACGCCAGCCTTATGGTGAGTGGCTTAACAGCAATCTTGTTACTTTAAAGGAACTTCGTATTCCTAATAAGAAAGTAGTGGAGTTTACTGACGAGGAGAGAGCAAGACTTCAGAAGGCATTCGGTTATACTTATGAGGATTACAAGGAGTCGATTCTTCCTATGGCACAGAAAGGTGCAGAGCCTATTGCTTCAATGGGTACTGATACACCGCTTCCAATGCTTTCAGATAAGCCGCAGCCATTGTTCAACTATTTTAAACAGCTTTTTGCACAGGTTACAAACCCTCCTATTGATGCGATAAGAGAGGAAATCGTAACATCGACAAGCGTTTATATCGGTGAGGACGGAAATCTGCTTGAAGAAAAGGCTGACAACTGCAAGGTGCTTAAAATCCGCAATCCTATCCTTACTGACACTGACCTTATGAAGATTAAATATATGGATAAAGAGGGATTTAAGTGCGTTGATATTCCTATTACTTATTATAAGAATACATCACTTAAGAAAGCACTTGACCGTATGTGTCTTGAAGCTGACAGAGCTTACAAGGAGGGTGCAAACATTCTTATCCTTACTGACAGAGGAGTTGATGAGAATCATGTGGCTATACCGTCACTTCTTGCGGTAGCTTCAATGCAGCAGCATCTTGTAACTACAAAGAAGAGAACAAGTGTTGCAATGATACTTGAATCAGCAGAGCCAAGAGAAGTACATCACTTTGCTACAATATTGGGATATGGTGCCTGTGCGATAAATCCTTATCTTGCCCACAGCACTATAAAAGAGCTTATCGGGCAGAATCTTCTTGACAAAGATTATTATGCAGCGGTTGATGATTATGACGCAGCGGTCCTTCACGGAATTGTCAAGATTACATCAAAAATGGGTATTTCTACAATTCAGTCATACCAGGGTTCAAAGATTTTTGAAGCCATTGGTATTTCAGAGGATGTTATCGAGAAATACTTTACTGACACTGTATGCTGTGCAGGAGATATTACACTTGAGGATATTGAAAAACAGGTCGATACACTTCATTCAGCAGCATTTGATCCGCTCGGTCTTGAAACGGATATGAATCTTGAGAGCCGTGGCCAGCACAAAGAGAGAGGTCACAAGGAGGAACATTTATATAATCCTGAGACTATACATCTTTTACAGCAGGCTGCATGGACAGGAAGCTATGAACTGTTTAAACAGTATTCAAAATGTATAGATGAAAAAGAGCACAATGTAACACTCAGAAGTATGCTTGACTTTAATTATCCTAAGAAAGGCATTTCTATCGATGAGGTTGAGAGTGTTGACGAGATTGTTAAGAGATTTAAGACAGGTGCCATGTCTTACGGTTCTATTTCACAGGAGGCACATGAAACACTTGCCATTGCGATGAATCATCTTCACGGCAAATCAAACAGTGGTGAGGGTGGTGAGAGTCTTGACAGACTTCTTACAGCAGGACAGCCGGAGGACAGATGTTCAGCAATAAAGCAGGTTGCATCAGGTCGTTTTGGTGTAACATCGCGTTATCTTGTAAGTGCAAAGGAAATCCAGATTAAGATGGCACAGGGAGCTAAGCCTGGTGAGGGAGGTCATCTTCCGGGAGGAAAGGTTTATCCGTGGGTTGCAAAGACAAGACATTCAACACCTGGTGTAAGTCTTATTTCACCTCCGCCACATCATGACATCTATTCTATTGAGGACTTGGCACAGCTTATCTATGACCTAAAGAATAGTAATAAAGATGCGAGAATATCAGTTAAACTTGTTTCAGAAGCCGGAGTAGGTACTGTAGCAGCCGGTGTTGCAAAAGCCGGAGCAGCAGTTATCCTTATCTCAGGATATGACGGAGGTACCGGAGCAGCACCTAGAAGTTCAATCTACAATGCTGGCCTTCCGTGGGAGCTTGGTCTTGCGGAGACACACCAGACACTAATAATGAACGGACTCCGTTCCCGTGTCCGTATTGAGACAGACGGTAAACTTATGACAGGCCGTGATGTGCTTGTGGCAGCACTTCTTGGAGCAGAAGAGTATGGATTTGCAACAGCACCGCTTGTAACAATGGGCTGCGTAATGATGCGTGTATGTAATCTCGATACCTGCCCTGTAGGTGTTGCAACACAGAATCCTGAACTCAGAAAGAGATTTAAAGGAAAGCCTGAATATGTTGAGAACTTTATGAAGTTTATCGCACAGGAACTTCGTGAGTACATGGCTTTACTTGGAATTAAGAAAGTCGATGACCTCATCGGCCGCACAGACCTTCTTAAAGTTAAGGATGATCCAAAGGTTAAGGAACATCACATCAACTTTAACGAGATAATTGACTCATCATTTGCAAATGAGAGAAAAGAAAACAAATTCAATCCAAAGAATGTATATAACTTTGAACTTGAAAAGACAATAGATGAAAAAGTTTTACTTCCTAAACTTAAAAAATCACTCCAGACAGGAGAACCGGCAAAAGTTACAGTCGATGTGACAAATATCAACCGTACATTTGGTACGATACTTGGTTCAGAGATTACAAAGAAATTCAGTGATACGCTTGAGGAGGACACTATTACTGTTGAGTGTCACGGAAGCGGCGGTCAGAGCTTCGGTGCATTTATCCCTAAGGGGCTTAAACTTGAACTTGTCGGTGATTCAAATGATTATCTCGGAAAAGGTCTTTCAGGCGGAAAAATTGTTGTATATCCACAGGCAGGTTCTAAATTTAAGGCAGAGGATAATATCATTATTGGTAATGTTGCACTGTATGGTGCTACAAGCGGTAAGGCATTTATAAACGGTATTGCCGGTGAGCGTTTCTGTGTCCGTAACTCAGGAGCAACGGCAGTTGTTGAGGGTGTCGGCGACCACGGATGTGAGTACATGACAGGCGGTCGCGTGGTTATACTCGGACCTACAGGAAAGAACTTTGCGGCTGGTATGAGCGGCGGTGTCGCATATGTACTTGATGAGAACAGTGACCTTTACCTTAAACTTAACAAAGACCTTGTCTCATCACAGCCGGTAACAGACAAATATGATGTACTTGAGTTAAAGAAGATAATAGAGGAGCATGTTGAAGCTACAAATTCAGCAAAAGGAAAGAATATCCTTGAAAACTTCAGTGATTATCTTCCTAAGTTTAAAAAGATAATTTCTTATGATTACAGCAAGATGCTTCAGCTTATCGCTCAGATGGAAGAAAGAGGATTAAGCTACGAGCAGGCACAGATAGAAGCATTTTATGCACACAAAAATCAGGCATAAACTATAGGAAATACTGTTTATACGCACGCCTGACACACAGTCGGGCAGTGCGGTGATGTTTGAGCGACAGGATAAGGAGGATAATTATGGGCAAACCAACCGGATTTCTTGAATATGAAAGAAAAAATAATAAGGCAGTAGAGCCTTTAGAGAGAATAAAGAACTTTAATGAATTTCACACTCCTATGAGTGATAAGGATAGAAAAGAACAGGCTTCAAGATGTATGAACTGTGGTGTTCCGTTCTGCCAGTCAGGTATGATGATAAATGGAATGGCATCAGGTTGTCCTTTAAACAATCTCGTGCCTGAATGGAATGATCTTCTCTATCACGGATGTATGAAAGAGGCACTTCAGATGCTCCGCCAGACTAACAATTTTCCGGAGTTTACATCGAGAGTATGCCCGGCACTCTGTGAAGCAGCCTGCACATGCGGGCTTAACGATTCGCCGGTAACATGTAAGGCAAATGAGAATGCCATTGTAGAGTATGGATATGCAAACGGACTTATGGAGGCTAGAAAGCCTAAGGTACGCACAGGCAAGAAAGTTGCAATCATCGGCTCAGGTCCTTCAGGACTTGCGGCAGCAGATCAGCTTAACAGGAGAGGTCATGATGTAACCGTTTTTGAGAGAAATGACCATATCGGCGGACTTCTTATGTACGGTATTCCAAATATGAAACTTGAGAAATGGGTTATCGACAGAAAACAGAAAGTCATGGAAGAAGAAGGCGTTAAATTTGTCGTAAACGCGGATGTAGGAAAAACAGTAAAAGCAGCAGATATTGTCAAGGATTACGACAGTGTTATCCTTGCGTGCGGAGCATCAAATCCGAGAGATATAAAAGCGACAGGCCGTGAAGCTGATGGAATCTATTTTGCTGTAGATTTCCTTACACGCTCTACAAAGCATGTGCTTACGGGCAAAAAAGACGGCTGGGTAGATACAAAAGGAAAGAATGTTGTTGTCATCGGTGGCGGTGATACGGGTAATGACTGTGTCGGAACAGCGGTAAGACAGGGTGCAAAATCGGTAGTGCAGATTGAGATGATGCCCAAACTTCCTGATGAGAGAGCCGCAAACAATCCGTGGCCGGAATGGCCTCGTGTCTGCAAGACAGACTACGGTCAGGAAGAAGCGATAGCAGTATTTGGCAAAGATCCGAGAATATATCAGGCAACTGTAAAAGAGTTTATCGCTGACAAGAATGGCAAGTTAAAGAAAGTTAAACTTGTAAAACTCGAGCCAAAGAAAGATGCAAAGACAGGCAGATTAAATATGGTCGAGATAGCAGGAAGTGAATTTGAGATTCCTGCTGACTATGTACTTATCGCTGCAGGATTTCTTGGTACTCAGGATTATGTTGCAAAAGCGTTCGGGGTAAAATTAAATGCCCGTACAAATGTAGAGACGGCAGAGGGCAGTTATAAAACATCTGTAGATAAGGTGTTTACTGCCGGTGATATGCACAGAGGCCAGTCGCTCGTTGTGTGGGGAATAAATGAGGGAAGACATGTAGCTAGGGAAGTTGATGAGTTCCTTATGGGTTACACAAATCTTCCATAAAAAATTACAGATGTTAAAGATAACTATAAATATATCAATAAATTACAAAAGCCATTAAAAGTAAAGTCCTTAAAATAAAATAGATGGTTTGTTATTATTTGTGATAAACATGAATAATAGTGACCGGATCGAAAACAGAGGGTGTATAATCTGATTACATCCTCTGTTTTTGGTGCAAAAGAACAGAAAGATTGTATATGAACAGGTATAGCAGCAGATTGAGAATAGGCATGGTTATTGATTGGAAAAATAATGTATGTAACAGTTCAGCCTTTCATCTCTAACATTCATAAACCTGCCAGCAAGCTGTCAGTCGCTGCTATGCAGCTTTTGTTTATTTCATTTCAGAGATGAAAGGCTATTCTACCATAAAAAGATAATCAGCAATTCATTAAGCGAACTTATGCATTGCTGATTATCTTTTTATGGCTGAACTGTTACTAATGTATAAACATAATTGCAAATGTCTTTGACATATGAGTGTTTTTTTTGTATAATAGGAACAATGTGTAGTTATGTATAAATAATACAAGGAGGAAGCATGATGGCAAAATATACCAGACAGGATATATTGGATCTGATTGATGAAGAAGATATAGAATTTATCCGCCTTCAGTTCACGGATATATCCGGAAATTTAAAGAACATGGCGACTACAATTGACCAGCTTGATAAGATTTTAGACGGACATTATAAGTTTGATTGTGCGGCTATTGACGGTTTCCGTGGTACTGGATATGAAGAACTGTTTTTAGTTCCGGACTTAGATACATTTGTTATTTTTCCTTGGCGTCCACAGCACGGCAAGGTTGCACGTTTTTTATGTGATGTTGTTAAGCCTGACGGCACACCTTTTGATGGTGACAGCAGATATATTTTAAAGAAAGTTATTTCAGAGGCAAAGGAACTTGGATATGAATTTAAGGTAGCTATCAAGAATGAGTTCTTCCTTTTTGACCTCGGTGAGAACGGAGAGCCGACCAATCATTCAAGTGAACAGGGCGGCTATTTTGATGTTGGACCTGCTGACGGTGGCGAAAATGCAAGGCGTGATATGGTACTTTATCTTGCAGATATGGGGATAAGTGTTGAAACATCATATCATTCTGATGAATCTGCACAGCATGTGCTTGACTTAAGTTATGCGGATGCTCTTGACATGGCAGATAACATTATGACATCGAGACTTGTTATACGGACCGTGGCAAAGAGACATGGTGTTAATGCGACATTTATGCCAAAACCTAAAAAAGATACAAAGGGGTCAGGAGCACATTATACATTTACATTATTTAAAGACGGAAAAAATGTTTTTAATGATGAAAATGATGATTTGGGAGTTAGCAAAGAGGGTTATCAGTTTATGGCAGGAATATTAAGTCATATTGCGAATATGTCACTTATAAATAACCCTATCGTAAATTCATATAAGAGACTTATACCGGGTTATCTGGCACCGGTCACAGTCGGATGGTCTTCAACAAATTCCAGTCCGCTCATACGACTTACTTCAATAGGAAGTGACGGTGCGAGGATAGTTTTAAGAAGTCCTGATGGTGCAGCAAATCCTTATCTTGTTATCGCAGCCTGCCTTGCAGCCGGTCTTAGTGGTATAAAAGAGGAACTTGAACCGCCGGTATGTATGGATGACTTATCTGAAAAAGAAGCACAGAAATGTGAAGTCCTTCCGAGGACGCTTTATGAGGCTGTAAAATTATTTGAGGAAGATGATTTCCTGCAGGAGATTGTTGGCAGCCACATTTCAGAGCATATCATAAAGAGCAAAGACAAAGAATGGAATGAATATTGTACTCAGGTGACTCAATGGGAGACAAAAAGATATTTAACCAGTTTATAGGATCGATTGTTTGCACAGAAGACAGGAGGTTTCTGCATGGCAGATATTATCATAGCTTTTCCAAAATTGGACGATGCGAAGAATTTAAGAAAGCTTCTTGTTCGTAACGGTTATGATGTAAACATGGTTTGTGACAGTGGAGCACAGATAGTGAGTGCGGTAAACAGTCTTGATGGAGGAATAGTTATATCCGGATACAAATTTTCAGATATGCATTATTCGGAGATAAATGATTATCTTCCAAAAGGCTTTGCTATGCTTTTGCTTGCATCTCCGGCAAAACTGGCAGATTGCGATTTGGATGGAATTGTTTCACTGGCTATGCCGTTTAAGGTACAGGATCTGTTGAACACTCTTGAGATGATGATGGTTCAGTACAACAGATGGAAGAAGAAGCAGAAGAAAAAACCAAAAGTCAGATCTGAAAATGACCGAAAAGTGATTACGGCAGCTAAAGAGCTTTTGATGGAACGTAATCAGATGACAGAAGACGAAGCACATCATTATATTCAAAAACTTAGTATGGACAGCGGTAACAATATAGTAGAGACCGCCGAGATGATATTAGAACTTAATGGAAAGGAATGGGAATTTTAATATGAAGAAAGCGTTTCTTATATTAGAAGATGGAACAGTATTTGAAGGAAAAAGTATTGGTGTTGACAAAGAGATAATCTCAGAGATTGTTTTTAATACATCAATGACAGGTTATTTAGAGGTTCTTACAGATCCAAGTTATGCGGGACAGGCAGTTACCATGACGTATCCGCTTATTGGAAACTATGGAATATGCTATAAGGATATGGAGTCAAAAAAAGGCTGGCCTGACGGCTTTATCGTTAGAGAACTTGCAAGAGTTCCAAGTAATTTCCGTTCAGAAGACACCGTGCAGCATTTCCTTGAAAAAAATGATATTCCGGGTATCAGCGGCATAGATACAAGAGCATTGACAAAGATACTTCGTGAAAAAGGTACAATGAATGGAATGATAACAACAAATGAAAATTATAATCTCGATGAGATCATTCCAAAGCTTAAAGAATATACAGTCACAGGTGTAGTTAAGAAAGTTTCATGTGACAAGATTGAAAAATATGTTCCGGGAGATATAGGCTCAGAGAGCGTTGCGGCTGACAAAGATGTTGCAGTTATTGATGTTGGAACAAAGAAAAACATTATAAGATGCCTTTTAAACAGAGGATGCAATGTAACTGTTTATCCGTGTGATTTTGATGCAGACGAGGTTATCGCATCAAAGCCTGACGGAATTATGATAACGAACGGACCGGGAGATCCTGCTGAGTGTGTAGATATTATCGCACAGGTAAAAAAACTTGCCGATTCAAATATACCTGTATTTGCAATCTGTCTCGGTCATCAGCTTATGGCACTTGCACATAATGCAAAGACATATAAGATGAAATACGGACACAGAGGAGCAAACCATCCAGTCAAAAATCTTGAGACCGGAAAAGTATATATTTCTTCACAGAATCATGGATATGTAGTAGATGCGGACGGAATAGATGCATCAGTGGCAAAACCGTGGTTTGTAAATGTAAATGACGGAACTATTGAGGGACTTGAATATATAGGAAAGCCTGTAAAGACAGTGCAGTTTCATCCTGAGGCAAATGCAGGTCCTAAAGACTCAGAAATGTTGTTTGATGAATTTATGAAGATGATTGGAGGAAATAAATAATGCCAAAGATGGAAGGAATCAAAAGGGTACTTGTAATAGGTTCTGGTCCTATTGTAATCGGACAGGCCGCAGAGTTTGATTATGCAGGAACACAGGCGTGCCGCTCTCTTAAAGAGGAGGGAATGGAAGTTATCCTCGTCAATTCTAATCCTGCAACTATTATGACAGATAAAGATATTGCAGATAAGGTCTATATAGAGCCACTTACAACAGAGGTATTGCAGCATATAATCGAAGTTGAAAAGCCTGATAGTCTTTTGCCTAACATGGGCGGACAGGCAGGTCTTAATCTCGGTATGGAGCTTGCTGAGTCCGGATTTCTTGAGAGCCACGGAGTAAGACTTCTCGGAACGACAGCAGAGACTATCAGAAATGCTGAGGGTCGTCAGGAATTTAAAGACCTTATGGAGAGAATCGGTGAGCCGTGTGCATCATCAGAACTCGTTGAAAATATTGAAGACGGTATCAAATTTGCAAATAAGATCGGTTATCCGGTCGTACTTCGTCCTGCATATACGCTCGGAGGTTCAGGCGGCGGTATAGCACATAATGAGGAAGAACTTGTGGAGATACTTTCAAATGGTCTTAGACTTTCGAGAGTAGGACAGGTACTTGTAGAGAGATGTATCGCAGGATGGAAAGAGATAGAGTATGAGGTAATGCGTGACAGCAACGGAACCTGCATTACCGTCTGCAACATGGAAAACCTTGACCCGGTCGGAGTTCATACAGGTGACAGTATCGTAGTTGCACCGTCACAGACATTGTCAGACAAAGAGTACCAGATGCTTCGTACATCTGCTTTAAAGATTATCGACGAACTTGGAATCACAGGTGGATGTAATGTTCAGTTTGCACTTCATCCTACATCATTTGAATATATAGTAATAGAGGTAAACCCTCGTGTAAGCCGTTCATCAGCTCTTGCTTCAAAGGCAACGGGTTATCCTATTGCAAAGGTTTCAGCAAAGATAGCACTCGGATATACGCTTGATGAGATTCCGAATGCCGTAACAGGAAAGACATATGCAAGTTTTGAGCCTGCACTTGACTATGTGGTAGTTAAGATACCTCGTCTTCCATTTGATAAATTTATCAGTGCAAAGAGAACTCTTACCACGCAGATGAAAGCGACAGGTGAGGTTATGAGTATCTGCACGAATTTTGAGGGTGGACTTATGAAAGCCATCAGGTCACTTTCACAGCATGTTGACTGCCTTGAGACAGGAGATTATGATAATATGTCTGACGAGGAGGTTCTCGAGCATCTTTCAGTAGTAGATGACCGCAGAATTTACCTTATAGCAGAAATACTCCGCCGAGGAATCGCTTCTTATGATGAAATTCATGAGGTTACAAAGATTGACAAGTGGTTTATCGATAAACTTGCAATTCTCGTAGAGATGGAGAAGAAGATTAAAGAGTCAAAAGGAAATCTTGACAAAGAGCTGTTAAAAGAAGCTAAGAGACTTGAATTTCCTGATAATGTAATCGCACGCTGGACCGGAAAGACTGAGGAAGAGATTAAAAATCTCCGTTATGAGTATGGCATCACGGCAGCATTTAAGATGGTTGATACCTGTGCAGCAGAGTTTGCTTCAGAAACTCCATATTATTATAGCTGCTTTGACGGTGTAAATGAAGTAGAAGATACAACTAAAAAGAAAAAGATAATGGTTCTTGGTTCAGGTCCTATCAGAATAGGACAGGGTATAGAGTTTGACTACTGTTCAGTTCACAGTGTATGGGCACTTAAGGAAGAAGGTTATGAGACTATTATAATAAATAACAATCCTGAGACAGTCAGTACAGACTTTGATATAGCAGATAAACTCTATTTTGAGCCGCTTACACCGGAGGATGTTGAAAATATTGTCCGTCTTGAAAAACCTGATGGGACAGTGGTACAGTTTGGTGGACAGACAGCTATCAATCTTACCGAATCACTTATGAAGATGGGGGTTAAGATTCTCGGAACGAGTGCAGAGGATGTAGATGCCGCAGAGGATAGAGAGTTGTTTGATCAGATACTCGAGGAGTGTCAGATACCAAGAGCAAAGGGTGATACGGTATTCACAACAGAAGAAGCACTTAAAGTCGCAAATGAGCTTGGTTATCCGGTACTTATCCGTCCTTCATATGTACTTGGCGGACAGGGTATGCAGATAGCAGTATCAGATGATGATATAAAGAAATTTATGCAGGTTGTAACAAGATACCATCAGGAGCATCCTATTCTTATTGATAAATATCTTATGGGTAAAGAGATAGAGGTAGATGCCGTATGCGACGGTGAGGATATTCTTATACCGGGTATCATGGAGCATATCGAGAGAGCAGGTATTCATTCGGGAGACAGTATCTCGGTATATCCTGCACAGACTATCACCGATAGAATACAGGATATGCTTGTCGATTACACAAGAAAACTTGCAAAATCACTTCATGTAATTGGACTTATAAATATACAGTTTATTGTTTACCATGATCAGGTATATGTAATTGAGGTAAATCCTCGTTCAAGCCGTACCGTTCCATATATCAGCAAAGTAACAGGTATTCCTATCGTAGATCTTGCAACAAAAGTAATACTTGGTGCAAAGGTTAAAGATTTCGGATATGGAACAGGACTTGCAAAGAAGTCAAAATATATTGCCATCAAGATGCCTGTATTCTCATTTGAAAAACTTAGGGGAGCAGAGATAAGCCTCGGACCTGAAATGAAATCAACAGGTGAGTGCCTCGGTATCTCAAAAGACTTCAACGAAGCACTTTATAAGGCATTTAAGGGAGCAGGAATAGATCTTCCAAAGCATAAGAAGATGATAATCACTCTTAATGATGCTGATAAAGAAGAGGGAATCGAGATTGCTAAACGCTTTAAGAAACTTGGCTATGACATATTCTCTACGAGGGGAACAGCTAAGGTATTTAACGAAGCAGGAGTTCTTGCAATACCTGTAAATCGTATAAACGAAGAAGCACCTACACTTATGGATCTGTTGCTTGAACATCAGATAGATCTTGTAATAGATACACCAACGCATGATGACAAGCTTAAAGATGGTTTCCTTATCAGAAGAACAGCCATTGAGACAGGTGTAAACTGCCTTACATCTCTTGATACGGCAGCAGCACTTCTCACATCACTTGAGACAGAGGGCAAGGATAAGCTTTCTATCGTAGATGTGGCAACTATCTCAGAACAGCACGAGGTGTAAAATGATGTTGTGGTATGCTTGATGATGCCATATCATTGTATTGCTTTTGCAAATTGTGTTAAAAAATTTATATAAAAATGCAACCTTCTTTAAATAACCGGGTTATTATAAGTAGAAAGCAAAATTGTCATAAGTTTGACTTCTTATGATGTTTGTTTTGAATAATAACGGAAGTTTAAAGGAGGTTTTTTTATGAGAAAAGACAGGATTGCAAAGGCATTTGCATTATTTATGACACTTGTAATAGCAGGAACGACCGGATGTGGCGGCAGAAAGACCGGTCTTAATGAAGCAGGAAACAAAAATGTAAGTACACAAAAAACATCTGATATTCAGAAAAATGATGGTGAGTCATCAAGCAGCGAAGTACAAGACAAGAAAAAGGAACTTGTGGGAAAGAAGAAAAAATCATCTGTAAATTTGTCAAATGAAGAAGTTAAAAAATGTAAACAGATTTATAAAGATTATAACAGCAGTCTTTTATATCATTTTCTTAAACAGAGCTGGGGGGATAATCCACAAAAGGGGCTTGTCGCCTGCTCAAATATAAATATGTATCTTGCAAACGGGATGCTCTCGGAAATGACTGCAGGGCAGAGTCGGGAGCAGATATTAAATTCATTTGGCAAAAATATGTTTAGAGCAGATGTTTCGGATTGCATAAATGTAAATGACAGAGAGGAGAAAGAACAGAAGATAATAAGAAAGATGATGGGGTATATAAGCGGTAAAATAAAATCCGAAAACTGCTCTTTAGGTAATTCTGCATGGCTCAGTGATAAATATGATTATTCCAGAGAAGCCGGCACAATACTTAAAAATGATTATAATGCGTATAGTTTAATGGGAGAGATGGGAAGTAAAAGTTTTAATGATAAAATAAATAAATGGATTGATGAGCAGACAGGTGGTAAGATAAAAGGTAATCTGAAAACAAATAAAGACATGGCTATGTTATTGTTGTCAGCCGTAAATTTTAAGGAGCAGTGGAAAGTCAGATTTGATAAAAACAATACAAAGAAGGGCATATTCTACGGCCAGTCTGCATACACCTGCGGTAATACCACTGAGGAGGAAAAGATTGATAAGGAAAAATGCAGTTTTTTAAATTCGGAGTATTCTTATGCCTATACTGAGAATGGCAGGTATCAGGCAGTTTCGATACCTATGACAAATGCAAATATGAATATAATACTGCCAAAGGAAAATGTGGCAGCAGACAAACTCATAAATAATAAGGACGCAAAGCAGATAATTTCATTGTGTAACACATTCAATAAAAAATGGGATTATTCTAAGATAGTAAAATTTTCAATGCCTAAACTGGATTTTAAAAGTGAACTTGAATTAAATCCATTGATGCAGGATATGGGTATAAAAAATATTTTTAATGGGAAAAAAGCAGATTTTTCTAAAATGTTTGTGTCAGATGGAGAAAATAAATCAGAAGGTGGAATTTATGTTAGTAAAGCAAAACAAAATAGCAGGATGACGATTGACGAAAACGGATGCAGTATGGCATCATATACAGAGATTGCCATTGATGCATTGGCAGACGAAAAAAAGGATACTGTCACAATGAATTGCAACAGACCATTTATTATAATAGTTTCAACAAGTGACGGTCTTCCGATATTTATGGGAGCAGTAAATAGAGTTGCATAGATAATTGCGAAACTAACTATATGTTGTGTCAATTGCACACATATAGTTAGTTTCGCAAACGCCTATTTTTAATTAACAAAAAGGAGATATATGGAAGATGAGAAAATAGTACAGTTGATATGGGACAGAAATGAAAACGGTATTAACGAACTATCTGAAAAATACGACCGTTATTGTTTTTGTATTTCAGAGCGTATTGTACATGATGAGGAAGATGCAAAAGAGTGTGTAAATGATACATGGCTAAGGACATGGAATACGATTCCGCCAAGCCGACCGTCAGTGCTTAGTACATTTCTTGCCAAGATAGTGAGAAATCTGTCGCTTAACAGGTATAGGGATATGCACGCATTAAAAAGAGGAGGGAATAGTGTGAATATTGCAATAGAGGAACTTAATGAGTGTATAACTGACGGAAAGACGGTGGAAAAAGACATGGAATATAAACTTCTTACAGAGTCTATAGAAGATTTTTTGTGGAAACAGACTAAGAGAAACCGTACCGTCTTTTTGAAACGATATTTCTATGTTATGGATATTAAGGAAATCGCTGAAGAGCTTGATATAAAAGAGGGTACGGTAAAATCAATCCTTAGCCGTATGAGAAAGGAGCTTGCCGTATGGCTTGAAAAGGAGGCGGTAGTGTGAGCGAAAAAAAGGCGGAAAAGCTGATGTATGCCATTGGCGGTGTTTCAGAAGAAATGCTAAAAGAAGCAGAGGATTATTCAGAAAATATTAAAAAGATGTCTTTTAGACGAAAGAGATTAAAAAAATATGCAAAAACTGTATTTGCCGTTGGGACAGCCGCAGCAGTCATAGGTTGTGCATTACTTGTATATGAAAAACCGAAAAAGTCATATAAAAATGAATTAAGTTCGACAGGGAAGACTGTTGAAAAAAACTATGATAAAAGCAAGAATGATGATTCTATGGATGAGAGTGAGACATTTAAATATGCATCAGAAAATATACATATACATATCTATAATCCTGAGATAACAGAGGAAGAAATACAGGACTCTGACGGGACACAAACCAGCGTGTTGCAGGATATAGCAGCAGGATATGATGAAAATGTATCCGACACGCAGAAAAATAAAAAGAGTGGGACAGAAGATGGTGTAAGTGCAGATTATGATAAAACGGAGGAAAAAAACAGCGGTTCGGCTAAAAGTGGGGACAATTGTGCTGATGGCACAGAAATAAGAACTAACAAAAAGCAGAAATTAAAAGTTCATGCAACAAAAGACGGAGAGACAACAAAAATCCAATTTATATTGCAATTTGGCAAATCTGGTGATGGAGGCACATATATTTGCAATGTTAAAGAGACAAATGCCGGTATGTCGATAGAAAAAACAGTTTTATCTGACAAAAACAGCAATTGGAAAGAAAATAAAAAAGCAAAAGTTGTGTGTAAATCTGGAACAAAGCTGATGTTTACGGCTAATATTACAAAAAAACAGCAGTCGGAGGAAGATATAAAGCTGTTAGAAATAAATGTGAAATTTAAAGAAAAGGGAGATAAAACAACAGATGGATTTAATATGACAGTGCGAAAGGAAAATGACGGATATTATTCATATATGAAAAAATAGAAAGTGGAAATAAGTATGATGTTTTTATGCTGTTAGGAGATTTTTTTGTAAATATGTGGTACAATAAATGTCAATGTGTTCATAATGCATAGAATTATATATGGACAAGAGAGGACAATTAAGATGAAAAAAAATATTAGAGTTTTTATTATGCTTATAGCAATGACATTGAGTATTATTCCAAGTGATACAAATATAGTGAAGGCGGCACAGACGGTTAATGAATATACAGATGAAAATGCGGCATTTCAGAATAAACTGTTTTCGCTTGCTGTTGAAAATAAGATTAATTTTACTGACAGAACAGGTAAAGGTTATGCGACATTTACGGCAAAAGATACGGCAAGATATAGAATTGAGATAAATGATTATGAAGATCAACGAATGACTATAAGGATTCATGATGATGTTGAAAATAACTATGTTGAGCATATCAAGGCGGGAAAAAATGATTATTTCAGTTATAATATGACAGAGGGAAGAAAATATACAATAGAGGTAGAAAAAGTCAGTTCTATGTATTATGCAAGCTGTGCCGGGGTGAAAATATTACCGCAGACAGAGTCGTTAGTTCTCTCTAAAAGAACAGGAATTATTATCGGAAATGAAAACAAATTAAAGATTGATACTCAGGTTGAACCTGCAAGTATCAAGACAAATGGACTTA
Source organism: Clostridium sp. AF34-13 (assembly GCF_003477845.1). Classification (NCBI taxonomy): domain Bacteria; kingdom Bacillati; phylum Bacillota; class Clostridia; order Eubacteriales; family Clostridiaceae; genus Clostridium; species Clostridium sp. AF34-13. The sequence continues at coordinate 230,130 of NZ_QUEB01000002.1, read as the reverse complement.
TAACTTATAGAAGTCTGGATGAGGGCATTGCAACGGTTGATGAAAACGGAGTTGTTACGGCAGTGAAAGCCGGCAGTACAAGCATAAATATCTCTACATATGATAATTATGAAGAAACTTTTTATGTTACGGTTATAAGTACGGACAGTGTTTTATCTGAAAAAGAGCTGACAGTAAACAAAAAAGCAAGTGCTGATATAAAAAGCGGTGATGCAGAGGCATATTTTACATTTACTCCAAAGAATACAACTCAATATAATTTTATGATAGAGATGCAGAAGGGTGTAGGCGGTGTAGTATATATATATAAGGGAGATAAGGTTCAGGAAACAGAAGGATATATTGCAAGTGAAAGAGGAATATCAAATGCAGATATATCTTGTGAGCTTGAGGCAAATCAGGTATATACAGTAAGGGTATGTTTTGAAGATTCATATACAACAGGGTCGATAGATGTTCTTGTAAGGGAAAAAACAAAAGACCTTGAAATTACAGGAACTGGTGACAAGCTGATAGTAGGGCTTGAAAAGACAATGCAGCTTAACGCAAAAGTCACAACGGCTTCAGGAGAGAACAATGAAGTTACCTGGGCATCAGAAGACGAAGGCGTTGCAATCGTGAATCAAAACGGTCTTGTTACATCTGTCAATATGGGAACGACTAACATAACAGCAACGACATGGGATGGAGTTGTGAAAAAATATGAGGTAGTAGTTCAGGAGCCGCAGATTTCACTTAATAAATCTTTCGTAAAAATGAGAGTAAATGAAAAGTTTACACTTAAGCCTGTTCTTACATATGATGATGGGAAAGATTATACAGGATACAAATGGGATGAGGTATTATTTATATCTCGTGACGAAAGTGTGGTGAGGGTTACAAAAAGTGGGGATGATAAGTGTATTTTGAAGGCAGCCGGAAGAGGTAATACAGTTGTAGATGTCACTATGAAAATAGGAACAAGAAGTTATGAGATGTCATGTGAAGTTAATGTTAAAGGTCCTTATCTGAATTGCTCAAGATGTTATTTGTATATTGGAAATACGCAGAAAGTAAAAGTGCTTGATAAAAAAGGAACTTTGAAATGGAGTACATCAAATAAAAAAGTAGCCACGGTATCAAAGAGTGGGAAAATTACGGCAAAAAAACGAGGTAATGCTTTGATTATATGCAAAGTTGACGGAGTAAAATTAACTTGTAATGTTACTGTTGATACACCGTATATGATTGGAATGGATGGCACTATGACAGAGGGGCTTAGCTGCAAAATGCGAATTATAGGATCAAATTCATCAAAAAAAGAAAGATGGTCATCATCAAATAAAAAGATATTAACGGTGAAAAATGGAAAGATAACAGCTAAAAAAACGGGTGTTGCAACATTAAAATGTAAGGTGAATGGTATTACAATAAAGAAGAAAGTTACAGTACATAAGAATGTATATACACAGCCTTCTGCAAAAATTAAAGATATGCTTCTCGACAGGATATATTATCAGGTTGTAAAGACATATTTTTCAGGGAACAAACTTAAAGTCAAAATAAAATTATATAATACATATACTGACAGAAAATTAAAAGTTATAAAGGCACTTGATGTAAAAATATACGCAAATGGCAGATGTCTGCACCAGAGAGTGGTTAATAAGAAAGTGAATATGAAAGCATACAGTTCAAAGACGATAACGGTAACAGTATCAAAAAACAGTAAAATGAAACATGCTATAGATTTGAGAAATAATGCTTTTACTTCGGATATAAATCTGCAGACGGCATATTATAGTTACAAATATACATATTAAGTGAAATAAATAAGCCGTATTCTAAATGATAATGATATTTAGAATACGGCTTATTGTTTTTAATACAGAGTTATACAAGATATAAATGTTTAACGATATTTTTATCGTTATGAAATTATGAAAGATTTTTAATTATTTTGTCAAAAATTTCAAATACCTGAAGTTTTTCTTTTTCCGAGAAACCATTAAGACATAACTCTTCAAGTTTTTCAAATTCGGAATAAACTTCTTCAGCAGTTTTTTTTCCTTTTGTCGTAAGATAAATTTTATGTGCGTGTTTTTGACCTGCAGTTAATACTTTTTCGCGATATATAAAATCAGCTTTTTCCATGTTATTAAGTATGGATGTCATAGACGGGGGTGTTATTCTGCAGATAGAGGCAAGTTCTTTCTGGGTGTATCCATCTGTCTCTCTGAGTATATACAAAACCTTTGGCTGTGCATTTGAAAGATTAAGCCTTTCAAAAATGGCATGGCTGCGTTTTGCGTGTGCTGCGGAAAGTTCAAGCAGTTTTAAAAAAAATTTCTCATTCATATGTAAAATCCTCGTTTGATAGTAAATATTAACTACTAATTGTTAAAAAGTCTTTTTGCAAAATTGTAAAAACCGTGATCCATTACTGTGGCATCATGCCCACCGGTTGTTTTGTACCATATATGTTTAGTGTTATTTTTAACAAGTGCATTGTGGTATGTTTCAGGAATATCAAAAACAACTGTATCGCTTTTGGCTGCAACAATCATTAAAAGAGTGTTGTCGGCATATTCATCATTTAACTTAAATGTATCTGCTTTAAAAAGACCGTCTTCAGCTATTCCGTTCATTTCGTATGCAAAAAGTCCGGGAGCAGGGCAGAAACCTCCTATATATCCAAAAGTGTCCTGCATTGAAAGACCGATATAAAGTGCAGTGCGGCCACCCATTGAAAAACCGGCAATTGCTGTGTTTTCACGACCTTCTGCTACCGAATAATTTTCCTTTATATAAGGCATAAGATTGTCGCGAAGATCATTTATGAAATTGTCAAATGCACGATAATTGTCAAGCGAAAAAGCATCTCCAACATATGTATCATTTGCCCTTGCACGGCAGTTTGGAAGCACAAGTATCATTTCTTTTGCCGTTTTTTCAGCAATCATGTTTCCTATTATAACAGGTGCATTAGCATTAAGCCAGTCTGTATGATCCTGACCAAGACCATGGAGAAGATAGCACACCGGATATTTTTTGTTTTTGTCGTAGTTTGGCGGCAGTACTACGGCACATTTTCTGTTTTTGTTGGTGGTTGTTGAAAAGTATGTATCAATTTTAACCTTACCATAAGTGACATCACTGTTTTTTTCTGTATATGCAAAAGATACAGGATATGCCACATCGCCGTCATATGGGTCCGGCTTTGTTGCTGGTCTTTTTTTTACCGTGACATTACAAGTATAAGTTTTATTGTTGTATTTTGCCATTATTTTGCCTTTTCCTTTCTTTTTTGCTTTTATAAGTCCTGATTTATTAACTGTAATAATGGATTTGTTATTTGAACTCCATTTAATCTTTTTCTGATTTTTACCGGAAACATTTTTTAATTTTAATTTTTTAGTCTGTCCTGTTTTCATTATGAGTTTTTTGGCACTAAGTTTAGGTTGTCTGGCAGTCTTTGCAATACTGTGTGTGGTGCAAAACGATGTGACGGGTAATAATAATGTAGAAATTGTCAGTGCTGCTGTGAGAATAAGTGTTAATTTTTTTTTCATGTTTGTAACCTCCGGGTTTAATATAGTAAAACAAATGCGATTTTAAAGTAAGAAAGCTAATTAGAAAGCTAATCAATACTGCTGTTATATTATAACTTTGAAGAATGTTTGTCAATATAAAATTATAAATGTAAAAAATACAAGGCTGAACTGTTACTTGTTATACGATATAATTAACAAAAACAGACTGAAATATGGCGGCAGCAGGGAAAATAGTTTTTTGAAAAGTCTATCAGTATGTTGATTTATATATTATAATATATTAAAATAATAGGTAGATTATTAAATAGAAAAATAAGTGAGGTATTAGGATATGCAGGAATATGATGAATCATTTTTTATAACAAAAGCAAATAAGCGTGGTGGAATAACCTGGTTTATATTGATGATAATAGTGTCAGTTTATTATGGTATAAAGGTTGGTACCGGCAAGCTGGATGTTGGATATTTCTTTATGTTTTTTACTGTTGGATGGCTGTCGCTTATTATCAGCAAAGTATTATTAAAAGTTAAGGGTGAGGACAATAAAAATTATAAATGGATGTTAGGAATAGGATATTTATTGTTTTATTCTGTTATTGCGTGGACCTCACTTGACCAGGTATCATATGTATTTATATTGCCATTACTTTCAATATTGATTCTCTATAAGGATCCTAAGTTCATAAAGGTAATGATGTGGATAACATTATTTATTCTTCTTTCCAGCAATATGTACAAAGGTTTAGTAAAGGGGATGATGGATTTTGTTTCAAGTGAGGAATGTGCACTTGAGTTTGCCGTTGTCATCTGTTGTTATGTATGCACAAATATGGCAATAAAGCATCTTGTAGAGTCAGATGGAGCATTGACAGCTTCCATTAAAGGAAACCTTGCGAGAGTGGTAAAGACAGTTGAACAGGTAAAAGTTGCAAGTAATGAGGTTGTTGATGGAGTAACTGTTGTAAGAGAGCTTGCAGATGAGAATAAGGCAGGTGCGGATGAAGTTGTTAAAGATATGAGAGTGCTCTCGGATAACAATGATGTATTAAATGAGAAAACCGTATCTTCGGTTGATATGACAAATGTAATTGACGACCAGGTAAGAAATGTTGCAGGACTTATGGAACAGGTCGTAGAACTTATAAATGCATCTGTTGAGCACGCAGATACAAGTGCTAAGGACCTTGTGGAAGTGGTTGATACAACAAACAAAATGTCTGAACTTTCTAAAGAAGTAGAAAATATACTGGCAGACTTTAAAGAAGAGTTCAACGGTGTTAAAGATGAGACAAGCACGATAGATGGTATAACATCGCAGACGAATCTTCTTGCACTTAATGCTTCAATAGAGGCAGCAAGAGCAGGTGAAGCAGGAAAGGGCTTTGCAGTTGTTGCAGATGAGATAAGAAATTTAAGTAATGGAACTAAAGAATCATCGGGAAGTATTATGCAGGCACTTTCAAGACTTGAGGAGACATCGGCAAAAATGATGGATTCCATTGCACAGACTATAGAACTTATCCAGTTGAACATAGAAAAAGTATCAAATGTTAATAGGAGTGTGACAAAAATAACAAATGATGCTGCAACGCTTGGTGAAAATATAAAGATTGTAGATAGTGCAGTAAAAGAGGTAGAGACATCAAATAAAACACTTACTGACAATATGAATCAGGTAGGTGCTGTTATGAACGATATGACAGAAAGCATAAACAAGGCGGAACTTACTACAAAAACCATGCTCAGCAAGTATGAGTCAAGTGCTAAAAGTGCGATGGACATTGAGGATGTTGTCGGAAAACTAATGGAAGAACTTGGCGTTGGCGGATTTATGGGTGTTCAGGATGTAAGAAGCGGCATGAAGATTTCCATAAGCAATGTAAATGGTGTTAAGAAAGAGTATAGTGGTGAAGTTGTAGAGCGTAAAGGCAATGAACTATATATAACTGTTGACGAAAAAGACAGTGAATTGTTTGATAAAAAAGATAAACATACGAGATGTAACTTTAATATAGTAGTAGACAATGTATTGTATTATTGGGAAAATATATCAATCAGACACAGTAAAGCCGCTGAAAGTGGTGAGTATAAACTTTATATAGAGTCAAATCCGCAGGTACATAACAGAAGAAAATATCCTCGTATGCCGATTGCAAATGCCTGTACGATAAAATTTGAGAACGATGACAAAACATATAATGGGCGTATGGTAAATGTGAGTGCAAACGGTTTTGCATTTTCGGTCTGTGACAGTGCTTTTGTAAATGCAAAAGATAAGAATATAGTTGTTTCAGTGGATAATTTTGATGAGATTTGTACAAATCCGCTAGAAGGATGTATTATAAGATGCTCAAATAATGACGGGGAGTACACAGTCGGATGCCGTATGCCGGAAGACATAATGTCTATAAAGCATTATGTAAATAAAAATTATTGTAATTAGGTGAAAATAGTATATTGATAGGAGAAAAATAATGGAGAACAGTGGAATTATTTTAGAAATCAAAAATATAAAGAAAACATTTGTTACAGGAAATTCAGAAGTTCAAGCTTTAAAGGGAGTCTCTTTTTGTCTAAAAAAGGGCGAGATACTTGCGGTCATGGGGGGAAGCGGCTCAGGCAAGAGCACACTTTTAAATATCTTAGGTGCACTTCTCGTGCCGGATGAGGGCGAGATATATCTGAACGGCAGACTTGAAGAGCAGTATTCCAAAGAACCTCATGCCACGGAGATAAGAAATAAACATATTGGTTTTATATTTCAGGATTTCAGTCTGCTAAATGACCTGTCAGTGCGTGAAAACGTTTCACTGCCGCTGGTGCTTAAAGGGGGTCGTGACAGGAAAGTTAAAGATACAGTTGAAAGCATAGTCAGGAGAGTGGGGATTGATGATAAACTTGACAGCGGTGTTACGCAGCTTTCGGGAGGGCAGCAGCAGAGGATTGCGATAGCAAGGGCGGTGGTGACACATCCGGATATAGTTCTCGCGGATGAGCCGACGGGAAATCTCGACTACAATACTTCACTTGAGATAATGGAACTGTTTATGCAGTTAAAAAAGGAAGAAAAACAGAGTTTTATCGTTGTGACACATGACCCGATTATTGCTACATACGCTGACAGAGTTATATTTCTACATGACGGCGAGATAAAGAACGAATATAAAAATGAGGAAGGCAGTGATAATTTTTCAAATATACTCGCTATATTCAGAGGACTTGTGGCGTGAGGGGGAGAAAAATGGAGAGAGAAGATATAAAAAAATTAAACAGGATAAGCCTTGATTTTTTGAAAAACAGTAGATTTTTAACTGCTTCATGTATTGTATGTGTGTTTTTTGTAAGTGCAATGCTCATTTTGATGTTTCAGCTTACAAGAAATTCAAAAAAGTCATATCTTCAAAATATGCGGGAGACATTTGGAGACTGCGATATAATAGCCGCCCATGAAGATTATTCAAGGATTGATGATAAGGTATTGAAAAATGTGTCAAGGCTTGACGGTATAAGTGAACTTAATACAGGGATATGGGATTATATTGATATGAAAACGGCTCTTAAAGAAAAAAATTCCGTGAGTATCTATACTATAGGCACTGACAATGGGAGATTAAACAGGGCGAGATATAAGTTTTACAGCCGTTTAAAAGACAATCTTATAGTGATAAATCAGAAGTTTGCCGACTCCCAAAATCTTAAAGTCGGTGATGCGGTTTACTGTGGAACAAAAAAATTTACCGTGTCAGAGATAATCTATGATGATAATTTTTCTTTCCAGAATATTTATTTTGCGGTAATTACAAAGAAAGCATTTAGCGGGATAAAGAATGAGGATATAAGTTCATCATATATGCTGATAAAGACAAAACACAGCAAAAAGATGAGCAATATTAAAAATGCTGTAAAGAGTGCAGATAAAAAACTTGACATAACTATGATAGAGGATTCTAAGGAATACCAGTCCTATGTAAAGGTGTATTCGAGTTTTATGAATATTCTTGCGGTTATAGTCATTATAATAAGTCTGTTGTTTATAGCCGCCGTATTCAGGAGATTTATGCAGAAATACAGCAGGGATATGGCTGTTATGCGGACGATGGGTGCAAGTATAGGACAGGTAAAAATGATATTTTCACTGCTGGGTGTCTATATTACAGGTGTGGGATGTTTACTTGGATTTGTTTTTTCGGTGTTAGCGGGAAAAATCCTGTTTGGTGTTATCGGTAATGAATTTGACCTTGTCGCTGAGGCGAGGAATGTTGATATTTCGCTGGCTTTTGGTATCATGGCAGCAGTATTTGCCGTAGTAGAAATATTTCTTACATTATTTTCAAAGTCATTTATAAATAAACTTCCATACCAGTCCATGAAAAACGATGGCTCGTCAAATAAGGCATATTCGGGAAAAGGAATTATAAACCGTTTTATATCTGCCGTATTGCCATCTGATATGCTTATAAGCTATAAGATGGCTGTTCCGAAAATGAAAGAAAATTTTCTTATGATATTTACGATAATCATGCTAACGGTATTTACATATTGCAGTGAGGATTTGATGGACGAGATAGGAAGAAATAATGAGATATATTATAAGAACATATATACCGATGATGTGCTTATACAGGATGAGCAGTCTTATTATTACTCAAAACTTGACAATTTGTGCAAAAAAATTCAAAAACAGGTAGATACAAATGTATTTTTACAGTCAGAGATAGATGCGGCAACAGGCATTACGGCAAGAAAATCATCGGGGAAACAGTTTTTCTTTTCGGGTGGAACATCTTTTGCATCATTGAAAAATATGCAGAAATCAGGGCTTGTGAAAAGCAGTATATCAGATTTTGCACATTCAATATTGATAAGCAGGAAAGCGGCTAAAGATTATAAGTTAAAAGTAGGCGATAAGCTGGTACTTAGCACAGATGATGCAGATTTTACAGATTATGATGAGAGAATGAGAACTAATTATAAAATGTGGGAGGGCTATAAGGGGGTAAAGACCACTGTAACAGTTGTCGGTGTTATACCTGACAGCACTTTGGCGAGTGTCATAATTGATACAGACAGTACAATATTCATATCATTTCCAAAAGAAATGGCTGTGGGCGAATGGAAGATATTTGCACATAAAATGACAAAAAAACTTGATATGAGCTTGCAAAATGCCCGAATGGAATTTACGGCACTCAGATGGCAAAGTTTTGAACAGATAATGGCATTTTCACATAAAATTCTTAAACAGAGATATTTTATAGTGAGATTTACACTCTATATGTTAAGTGTAATGGCAGGGATAGGCTGGGTAAATGCTGCAGCAAACATGATACAGTCGAGAAGAAAAGAATATGTGGTACTAAGAAAACTCGGAATGTCAGAGGGCAGAGTGAAAAAGATAATATGGTACCAGCTTGTCCTGTTTATCTTTTCGGGGATTGTAGCCGGTATAGTGCTTGGCATTGAGATATTGAAAATATTTAATCTGAGGGAATATGGTGTCTGGATGGATATTAAGTTCAGAACGGAGAATATATGGTTCATACTTGTGCTGTTTTTAGTGTTATTGGTGTCTTTGAGGAAAAATGTAAGGGAAAATGTGGCTGTTCAGGCATAAAAAATGAAAGGCAATGGGGCATGGAAAAAACTTGTAACAGTTCAGCCTCTCATTTATTACATTCGTAAACCTGCCAGCAAGCAGTCAGTCGCTGCAATGCAGCTTGTGTTTACTTCATTTCATAAATGAAAGGCTATTCCGCCCAAAAAAACAAGCCAATAATACATCGAGCAAGCTTGTGTATTATTGACTTATCTTTTTTTGGCTGAACTGTTACGAACTTTTACAATTTTTTTGGAAATAATATTGTAAATTATTTTAATAAATTGTAAAATAGTGCTATAGCTTTGAAAAATAAAAATACAAAAAAAGGAGAAGCATACTATGATAGCATGGTACAAATTTGATGATGAAAAAAATATTGGAGCAGATAGTTCAGGGAATGGTTTTGATGCCGTTCCTGCCGGGGATAATGCCCCCGTCATAAAGGATGTTGACGGAAGAAAGGCTGTTGTTATCAGTGGTGATGGAAAGGTCGCTAATTCATACATTAAACTTCCTGAAAATATCCTTAAGGGTGTTTCTGATGATGACGGTCTTTGCATTTCTTTCTGGATGAATCTCTCTAAAGGTGAGAATGTGTGGGAGAGACTTTTTGATTTCGGTCATTCTACAATGGGACCTTATTTCTTCCTTACGAGAAATCTCAGGGCAAGCTGTTTTAGTGGGGCAGACCTTTTAGCTGATCCGGGAAAAGGATTTGCAGAGCACACATGGATTCATGTTGCAGTTGTTGTTCACGGCACGAAGAACGGAACACTCAGCAGTGCAGGTCCGCAGGTATATGTTGACGGTGAGCTTATAGCAGACGGTCTTATAAGTCAGACATCAAGCGGAAACTACAGAAGACTCAGAGAGTGGTTTGCAGGTCTTAAGGAGGATGGAAAATATGTAAATAACTTTATCGGCCGTTCACAGTTTGATGCAGACCCGGATGCAAATGTGGCACTTTCAGATTTTAGAATTTACGATTCTGCACTTTCAGAGGGTGATATAGTAGATATTGTGTGTGAGAGTATTTCAAAGAAAGATATTCTTGAGATGGTGTGCGAAAAATATCTCACTGCACCTGACAAGATAATAACAGAGAATATAGAACTTCCTACATCTTATATGGGAGGAAAGGTAAATGTTGTATGGAAGTCAGAGGACGAAGCTGTTTTAAGCTCTGATGGAAAAGTCGGGGATTTTGAGAAAGCTAAGTATATGAAACTTAGTGCAATGCTCTCTTTTGATGATGAGAAAAAGACTATTGAATATATGGTTACTGTTGTTCCAAAGACGGAAGTTCCATATGAACTCACTATTCATGCCGACCGTGAAAAGGTAAAGATAAGTGATACTCTCTACGGTCTTTTCTATGAGGATATAAACAATGCGGCAGATGGCGGTATATACGCTGAACTTGTAAATAATCGTTCATTTGAAGCGTTTACATATAATACATATGACCCGTCATCAGGGGAAAACGGAAAATCGACAGGAAGAAATCATACACCGCTCGCATTCTGGTTTGGTGACACAGATAAGGTCACACCTAAGTGTGAGGGCGGTTTAAATGAGCATCTCGGAATTACAAAACCTGATACAAGTGAGTATTATGTTATTGCAAAGTCAGGTGCGGTGCTCTATAACAGAGGTTTCTGTGACACGACGGCGGCTCTCTCAATGTATCTTAAAAAAGATGAGAAATATGATTTTTCTATATGGGCTAAGAGTACAGACAATGTGGCAAAGATAAAGATAGCTCTTGTCGATGAGGAGGATGTTTTGGTGAGTGACGAGAAAGAACTTGCTGGAATTTCTGACACATGGAAGAAATTTGGTGAGGATGAAAAGATTGTCCTTACTGCAAAAAAGACAGGATATGCACAGTTAAGACTTGCGTTTGAGGGCGAGATTTCAATAGATATGGTTTCTCTTATGCCTGAAAATGTATGGGGAGCAGGTGATGAGAGCACAAGTGCTACAGCTCATGCAAACTATATTGGCAACAAGAATTATCGTTTAAGGAGAGATCTTGTTGAAGCCATGCGTGACCTTCATCCGAAATTCTTAAGATTTCCGGGCGGATGTATTTCAGAGGGTTCGTTTATATGGGAAAATGTATATGACTGGAAAGATTCGGTCGATGATATTGAATACAGAAAAGAAAACTTTAATGTGTGGGGATATATGATGACAATGGGACTCGGTTATATGGAATATTTCCAGCTTGCCGAGGACTTAGGTGCATCACCGCTTCCTGTCATGGCTTGCGGAGTGCTTTGTCAGGCTCGTTCTGATTATGCAAATCCGGCAGGTGGAAGCCTTCAGGAGAAATATATTAAAAACTTTACAGACCTTATCGACTTTGCGATAAGTACCGACTGTAAAAATAATGAGTGGGCTGCTTTGAGAAAGAAGATGGGACACGAAAAGCCGTTTGATATGCACCTTTTAGGTGTTGGAAATGAAAACTGGGGCGAAGAATTTTTCGCAAGTTTTGAAGAATTTAAACACGCTATTGACGAGCATATGGAAAAGAATTATCCGGGTTATGACCTCACTATCATTTCAACGGTAGGTGCACAGGCAGATGATGATGCCTATAAGTTTGGATGGAGATATTTGAGCGGTAATCTTAAGGATAAGGGAGCTGTCATTGCATTTACTGACGGAAACGAGAGTTTTGATAAGGAAGTCGAGTGGTATAAATACCAGAAACATTATATGGAGACGGTAGCTGACGAGCATTATTACCGTTCAAATGCGTATTTATATGAAAATGCAGACAGATATGATTATTATTACAGGGCATACAATACAGATGGAACAATAGATGACAGTAATTCATCAAAAGTATTTGTCGGTGAGTATGCATCATCGGATAAAAACACACTCGCCGGAGCAGTTGCAGAGGCAGCGGTCATGACAGGTTTTGAAAATAACTCAGATGTAGTAAGACTTGCGGCAACAGCACCACTGTTTAATAAGGTGCTCTCTGACGGAGCATACCGCTGGACACCTGATGCCATCTGGTTTGACAATGATTCGGTATGGTACACACCAAACTATTATGTTCAGCAGATGTTTGCAAAGTATATAGGTGACCGTGCCGTTGACACATCATTTAAGATGTATGACAAAGACGAGAAGAAGCAGCTTATACCGCATGGAGGAGTATCAGTTTCGGTAACTGAAGCTGATGTGCTTTTACAGAAAATTGAGATAACCTCAAATGCAGACGGAAGTGTATTGTTCAGCCAGGATTTTGCAAATGAACTTAATGAGAAAATTTCACTGATACCGGGTTCGGAGAATTATGAAAAACAGGCAGATGGAATTTTGTTTAAGGCAACTGACAAAGCAGCAAACGGAATTTATATATATGATGATAGTTGGACAGATTATAAGATAAATGTAACTGCAAAGAGAATATCAGGAAACGGCGGATTGTTTGTGGGAGCAGGTCTTACGGATATATCAGAGAAGAATAAAAATGTCGTTGAGTATGCTGTTTCAATGCATGGTTATCTCACCGGTGTAAGAGTCTTTAAGGACGGAAGTGAGGGCTACCGAATGGGCGACTACTCATCAAGTGAGCTTGCAGGAAATTTGAGAGAGTGCAATTTTGAACCGCTTCAGGACGGAAAACAGTATGTATTTACTGTTAATTACGGATGCGGAGATGCGAAGGGACTTAAGATGTATTATACAGATGAGGCAGGAAATAAGAGCATAGTCCTTGACTATAAATTAAATGCATATAACAGAGTTGTATTTAATTCCGTAACAAGAGATGAAAAGAACATCTATGCAAAACTTGTAAATAAAGATAATGTTGCAAAGAAAGTATCAGTAAAACTTGATGCTTACAAAAAAGTTGCGAGTGCCGAAGTTGTAATGCTTACGGCGGATAAGGAGCTTGCCGGTGTTGCAAATGTGAATACTAAAGAAAAAGAATATGTCGTTCCGGTAAAATATCAGACAGCCGTAAATAATCAGACAGCAGAGATATTACTACCTGCAAATTCAGTAGCGGTAGTAGTATTCTGAAAATATTTACCATAGTCATAAAAGTTTATTTACAAGCCTGATAGTCAGTATCAGGCTTGTAAGTGAATAACACCCTTTTTCATTATTGAGTGAACAGCGAAAATATCACATCTTGCAATAACGTGTTGTTTCGTGTAAAATGTGTAATTGAGAAAATAAGTTGCAGCTAATTTATAAGTCTGACATTTAGCACTATAAGATAATAATATTATAAGCAGGCAGCAGTACGGATTGTAAATATCCGCCTGACTGTCAGACGGTGTGATAATATGCGGATTTAGCGGTGACGGAACTGAAAGGCGGGTTAAATTAGAATGTTTAAGATTAATGACAATTATTTAAAATTACCTGGTAGTTATCTTTTTTCTACCATTGGAAAGAAAGTAGCAGCATATACGGCAGCAAATCCTGATAAAGAAGTTATCAAACTCGGTATCGGAGATGTTACATTACCACTTGCACCTGCTGTTATAAAAAGACTTCATAGTGCGGTTGACGAGATGGCAGTAAAAGAGACATTTAAGGGATATGCTCCTGACCTCGGATATGAATTTCTTCGTACAACTATCGTAGAGAATGATTATAAGGCAAGAGGATGCGATATTGCGGCAGATGAGATTTTTGTAAGTGATGGTGCAAAGAGTGATTCAGGAAATATCGGAGACATATTCGCAGTTGACAACAAGATTGCCGTATGCGACCCTGTTTATCCTGTATATGTAGATACAAACGCCATGGCAGGCCGTACAGGTGTATATAACCCTGAAACAGAAAAGTGGTCAGATGTTATCTATATGCCATGCACAAAAGAAAACAACTTTGTTCCTGAACTTCCTAAGGAAGAGCCTGACATTATTTATCTCTGCTTCCCTAACAATCCTACAGGAACAACTATTACAAAAGACCAGTTACAGGTATGGGTTGACTATGCCTTAAAGATAGGTGCGGTTATCATCTATGATGCTGCTTACGAAGCATATATTTCTACTGAAAATGTACCTCATTCAATCTATGAGTGTGAGGGTGCAAAAGGATGTGCCATCGAACTTAGAAGCTTTTCAAAAAATGCAGGATTTACAGGTACAAGACTTGGATTTACAGTAATCCCTAAAGAACTTAAATGCGGTGATGTAATGCTTCACAGTCTTTGGGCACGCCGTCACGGAACTAAGTTTAACGGTGCTCCTTATATTATTCAGGCAGCCGGTGCAGCAGTTTACACTGATGAGGGAAAGAAAGAGACTAAAGAGCAGATAGCATATTATATGAACAATGCCAAGATAATAAGAGACGGTCTTACAGGTGCAGGCTATGAAGTTTACGGTGGTGTTGATGCTCCATATATATGGCTTAAGACACCTGACAAGATGACTTCATGGGAGTTCTTTGATTATCTCCTTGAAAATCTTAACATTGTCGGAACACCTGGTTCAGGATTTGGACCAAGTGGTGAGGGCTACTTTAGACTGACAGCATTCGGAAGTCTTGAGAATACAAAGAAAGCAATGGAGCGTATCAAAGCAGGTAAAGCGTGATGACAAGCGGCAGGGTGTTGTTACTTACAGGTTTGCCGAATTTATAGTAAATGTGATGCATATTTATGTTGCATTTAAAGTCATGAATTTAAAAGTGAGGAATTATATTGAAAAAGTGTATAGTTAGAGCGATGGGTATCGTACTTACCGCCGGACTTGTCATAACTTCGGTGGCAGTACAAAAAAATGTGGTATCGGCAGATGCAGTTACGGGAACTTCAAAATATATTGCATTTGGAGCAGACCTTAATGCAAAAGAAAAGGCGGCGGTACTCGACGGATTTGGAATTACCGAAAGTGATCTGTCAGATTATAAGACGATAGAGATTACAAATAAAGATGAGCATGATTATCTCGGTGATTATATGTCGGACTCCGTTATTGGGACAAGAGCATTGTCATCTGTTATGGTAGTGAAAGCAGATGAAAACAGTGGTGTAAATGTTTCGACAAAGCATATTACCTACTGCACATCTGGTATGTATTGTAATGCACTTGTAACGGCAGGTCTTTCAGATGCAAAGGTGACTGTTGTCGGACCATTTGATATATCAGGTACATCTGCACTTGTTGGTGCGATGAAAGCCTATTCTGTTATGACGGGTGAAGAAATATCCGAAAAGACGATGGATACTGCGACAGATGAGCTTGTAACAACTGCGGAAGTTGCCAAAAATGTTGGTGATAAGCAGAAAGTCACGGAGCTTGTGGCAGCAGCAAAGAAAGCAGTGTTTGAGGATCAGCTTTCATCTGAGACGGATATAAGGGATGCTATTGAACAGGCTGCCAATGAACTTAGTATCGACCTTTCGGATGATGATGTTGAAAAACTGACAAACATGATGATGAAAGTGTCTAACGAGGATATAGATCCTGACACGATTGCAAAGCAGGCATCTGATATATATAACAAATTAAAAGAAAAAGGTATTGACCTTGCAAATGTAGATACAAAGGGACTCGGTGAGAAAATAGGCGATTTCTTTGGCAATATATTTACGGCGATAGCAAACTTTTTCTCAGGTTTGTTCGGATAAAATAAATTAAAAATCTGAGACTCACCCAAATGAGTGAGTCTCTTATGTTTAAAATAACTCTTTAAATGTAAAAGTTTTTGTCTGTTGTCTGCAAACCGGATGCGGACGGCAGTTATTTTGGCTAATATGAAGTGAGGTTGAATATGGCAAATGTTATTTCTGATGAAACAATAGATTATGTTGGAATTCTCGCAAAGCTTGAACTTAGTGATGAAGAAAAAGAAAAAGCTAAAAAAGACATGGAAGAAATGCTCGATTATATAGACAAGTTAAATGAGCTTGATACATCGGATGTTGAACCAATGTCTCATGTATTCCCTGTAAACAATGTGTTCAGGGAAGATGTGGTTACAAACGGTGATGGCACGAAGCAGACGCTTGCAAATGCACCTGAAAAAAAAGATGACAGTTTTGTTGTGCCAAAAACCATTGTAGGATAGAGAATGGAGGAAAGTTATGTCTTTGATGAATCTTACAGCTGTTGAGCTGGGAAAAAAGATTAAAAATAAAGAAGTTACGGTAGTGGAAGCTACAAAGGCTGCTCTTGATGCCATTGATGCAAAAGAAGACAAAGTAAACAGCTTTGTGACTGTTGACAGGGAGGGTGCATTAAAAAGAGCAGAGGAAGTTCAGAAACTTATAGACGATGGAAAACTTGACGGACCGCTTGCGGGTGTTCCGGTTGCGATAAAAGATAATATGTGCACAGAGGGACTTCTTACTACATGCAGTTCTAAAATTCTTGGAAATTTTGTCCCTACATTTACATCTGAGGCAGTATTAAATCTTGAAAAAGCAGGAGCTGTCATTCTTGGCAAGACAAATATGGATGAGTTTGCCATGGGAAGTACAACAGAGACTTCCGCATACGGCGAAACTAAAAATCCGTGGAATTTAGAGCATGTTCCGGGTGGTTCTTCAGGCGGTTCATGTGCGGCAGTTGCGGCAGAAGAGTGTTTTTATGCACTCGGTTCTGACACCGGCGGATCTATAAGACAGCCAAGTTCATTCTGTGGTGTTACGGGTATAAAGCCGACTTACGGAACGGTATCGCGTTACGGACTTATCGCTTACGGTTCATCGCTTGACCAGATAGGACCTGTTGCAAAAGATGTCACCGATTGTGCTGCTATTCTTGAGATAATAGCTTCACATGATGAAAAGGATTCAACTTCCGTTAAGAGAGATGACCTTGATTTCACATCTGCACTTGTGGATGATGTAAAAGGCATGAAAATAGGTATTCCTAAAGATTATCTCGGTGAGGGACTTGACAGCGAAGTAAAAGATGCAATCCTAAACGCTGCAAAGGTTCTTGAAGAAAAAGGTGCGATAGTTGAGGAGTTTGATTTAAGCCTCGTTGAGTATGCCATCCCTGCATATTATGTTATCGCCTGTGCTGAGGCAAGTTCAAATCTTGCGAGATTTGACGGTGTGAAATACGGATACCGCACAGAAGAGTACGACGGGCTTCACAATATGTATAAAAAGTCCCGCTCAGAGGGCTTTGGAGCAGAAGTAAAGAGAAGAATAATGCTCGGTTCTTTCGTTTTGAGTTCAGGATATTATGATGCGTATTATCTTAAGGCACTCAGGACAAAGGCTCTCATAAAGAAAGCATTTGATGAAGCATTTGCAAAATACGATGTTATTTTAGGACCGGCTGCACCTACAACAGCACCAAAGCTTGGTGAAAGTTTAAGTGATCCTCTTAAGATGTATCTTGGAGATATATACACTATTTCGGTAAATCTTGCCGGACTTCCGGGTATAACTGTTCCATGCGGAACGGATTCAAAAGGTCTGCCGATAGGTTTACAGCTTATTGGTGACTGCTTTAAGGAAAAAAACATTATACGTGCAGCATACAGTTTTGAGCAGACAAGAGATTTTAAACACAGTCCGCTTGCAGAATAATGGAAAAGAGGTAAAGTATGAAACAGTATGAAACAGTCATCGGATTGGAAGTACATGTAGAGCTTGCCACAAAGACAAAGATTTTTTGCGGATGTTCTACAGAGTTTGGCGGCAAGCCAAATTCACATACCTGTCCAGTATGTACGGGTATGCCGGGTTCACTTCCTGTACTTAATAAAAAGGTTGTTGAATATGCCGCAGCAGTAGGTATTGCCACAAACTGTACTATTACACAAAATTGCAAATTTGACAGAAAGAATTATTTTTATCCTGATAATCCTCAGAATTATCAGATTTCACAGTTGTACCAGCCAATCTGCCGCAACGGTCATATTGATATAGAGACAGAGAGCGGTGTCAAAAAGAGCATCGGAATACATGAGATACACATGGAAGAAGATGCCGGAAAGCTCGTGCATGATGAGTGGGGTGAAAGTTCACTTGTAGATTTCAACCGTTCAGGTGTACCGCTTATCGAGATAGTATCTGAGCCTGATATGAGGTCTGCTGAGGAAGTTATCGCATATCTTGAAAAGTTAAGACTTATCGTTCAGTACCTCGGTGCTTCTGATTGTAAATTACAGGAGGGTTCAATGCGTGCTGATGTAAACCTTTCGGTAAGGGAAGTCGGAGCGGCAGAGTTTGGCACGAGAACGGAGATGAAGAACCTTAATTCTTTCAAAGCAATCGCAAGAGCGATAGAGGGCGAGAGAGAGCGTCAGATAGACCTTATCGAAGCAGGAGAAAAGGTTGTTCAGGAGACAAGAAGATGGGATGATACAAAAGAGTATTCTTATGCGATGCGATCAAAAGAGGATGCACAGGATTACAGATACTTCCCTGAGCCTGACCTTGTACCTATTATCATAAGTGATGAATGGCTTGACGAGATAAAGAAAAACCAGCCTGAGTTTAGGGATGAGAAATTCAAGAGATATATTGAAGAATACAAACTTCCTGAATATGATGCGGACATTCTTACGGGGAATAAGCATCTTGCTGATCTTTTTGAAGTTACAACGGCAATATGCAACAATCCTAAAAAGGTTTCTAACTGGCTTATGGTCGAGACAATGCGTCTTATGAAAGAAAATGAGATGGAGCCTGAACAGCTTAAGTTCTCGCCTGAAAATCTTGCGAAACTTATAAACCTTGCAGAAAGCAGGGTTATAAACAGCTCAGTTGCAAAAGAAGTCTTTGAAAAGATATTTAACGAGGATATTGATCCTGAGAAATATGTCGAGGAAAATGGTCTTAAAAATGATACTGATGATGGAGCTTTAAAAGAGACTATCGAAAAGATAGTTGCCGACAATCCACAGTCAGTAGAGGATTATCACAGTGGAAAGAAAAAGGCTATCGGTTTCCTTGTGGGTCAGACGATGAAAGCAACACAGGGAAAGGCTGATCCGGGAATGATAAACCAGATATTAAAAGAGATACTTGACAAATAAAGAATATCATGTAAGTGTCAAAAGTATAAAATTCGATTTTGTCTGCACAAATGAGCATTATAGACTTATTGACACTCATATCATAATATAAAAACTGCCTGATGCATCAGGGTGTGAACGGCAGTGTTAAAATGGAGGTAAGGGTATGGGTGCTGAAAAAAGAAGAAGTAAGAGAATACCGATAACAATGCATCTTGATGTATCATCATTGTTTAAACAGGATAATGTTCATGTAAAGAACATAAATGCACCTATTGAGATAACGGATATTTCAAGAAATGGTATCGGATTTGTCACAAAAAGTGTTTTGCCTATTGGATTTTATTTTAATTCAAGACTTGAATTTGAAAAGAAGAATGACAGTTTAAACTGCGTGGTTCAGATAGTCAGAAGAAAACAAAAAGATGATGGTACAACGCTTTACGGTTGTGAATTTGTAGGTATGCCGTCGATATTTGACTATATATTTGACGATATAGAAAATGAGTATTTGAAAAATCATTCTGACGATGAAAAAATGAATAATTGATTATTGTAAAGCCCCCGGTCTGTCTATAGATGTACCGGGGGCTTATTTAAGCCCTTATATCAAACGAGAACCGTTTCATATCGGTTGTCTGTTGTGTGTTTATCTTTGCATTGATAAATTCATCTACAGTGCTGGTGCTTGCATCAGCTTTTTCTATTTTTACATGACAAGCATAACCCTGTGAGTTTAATGCATCTTTTAAAAGACCGGCATTTGTCGAGAGAAGATCTATCGACCTGTCATTGTCGGATATGAACTTAGTGTTTATCTCATTGTGGTTTTTATCGAGATATACATCAAGTGCACCGAGATTTTCCATATCAAGATGCAGTAATACATGTATGTTGTTTGGGTCTTTCCTCAGCTTTTCCTTTTTGGTGTAGACATAAAGGTCGCCGTGTGTATTATGGTTTCTTAATTTTAAAGGCATCTGAAAATACGAAAATGCTTCGCTTAATGTTTTCATGAAATCAATGTTGCTCTGTGCATCTCTTGCCTGACTGCCGAGACTGTCGGAATCGTCACCTGAGAGATTGGTACTTATAAGTGAATCAAAATCTTTTAACTGTTTTTGCATCTTGTTATAGAAATTATTTATGTTTTCACCGTCTTTTAATTTCTGTGGTGAGAGCAGCCAGTTACTTTCAAGTACCTTTGAAAATATGGATTCAAAGGACTGTGACCTGAAAAGTTCATTTATTGTTTCGGGGTCAGAGAGTGGTATAAGATTTTTGATTACGGTAAGCACTTCTTTTGCGGTGGCATCACCTGATGTAATCTTCATGATAAGGGCTTTGCTGACCGGAAGTTTTGATAATGTACTTAACAGTTCATTTCTTGCGTCTTTGTCAAGGAATGTGCTTAGATAATCGTTTTCAATGCCAAGTGAGTTAAACTTTTCGCACAGTGTGTCAATGACCGTTCCGGAGGTTGAAATTTCCCTTTTGTCAGTATTTTGTGATGACTGCTGAAGCATGTTGTTGATGGAATTTTTTGCCGTCTCGGTAATATTGTGAAGAAACTTTGCGGCAAATCCTATCCTGTTCTCGGATGTATTCCCCTTTGGAAGTTCCTCAATTACATTTTTTGCATTTTCAGTATCGGCAGTATTTTTTTGTTCTTCCAAAGCTTCTGTATCAGCCGATTCGGTATTTTCAATGTTTTCATTTATCGTAGGGATGTTCTTAAATAAGTCAGAGTTTTTAAGCACTGAAATATCGGTTGCAGATTCGAGAGTACTGTCTATATTTAAAAGTGTCTGCTGAAACAGTTCATTTGTGGCATCCATACCGCCGGGAAAGACAAGTGACTTGCTGCCTGCGGAGTCCCTAAGCATTGTAAGTGCATCTCTTAGAGAGAGAGTACCATTTTCAAGCTGTTCTAAAGTGTCCTCGGTCATTGCCGTGCCCGATAAAAGATTTAAAAGTTCATTTCTCTGTTCGCTGCTGAGAAATGAGATTGTCTGTGGCTGTGAGGTATTATTTGCCTTGTCAAAGGACTGAAACAATATATCTATAAGTTTTTCACCAAATGCGGCAACAGATGAGGAGGCTGCATTCTCAGAGAGAGAACTGAGGAGCTCCGGTATCTGTTCTGAAAGTGATGAAAGCTTGTCTATAAGGTGGTAAGTTCCATGTCTGTAGCTTGAAAACTGGGTCACGGTGTCTTCATTTATATCCATCATAAGACGGTTCATTATCGCTAATGTTGAAAAGTCCTCTGTCTTGCAATCGTATGCTTGCTGCATAAGTGACTGGATAGAGTTCTTGTTTATAGGGAGGAGATTGTCCATAAGAGCCTTTACAGTTGCCTGGTTGTGCTCAGTGTTTGGAAGTCCCGCTTCTTCAAGTGCTTTATTGATAAGGTTAAGTTCAGTATCAGAGTAGCTGTTTGATACTGGTGAAAGAAGTATTTGACCGGGATTTGGGCTGCTGAGCGAAAAAGCGGCGGTCTGTCCGATGGAAAGTTTTGAACTGTCAGCTATATATCCTTTTAAAATGGTATTGTTGTCGAGAGTGACAGTTATCTGGTTTCCTCTTAGGTCGGAAATCTCACCTTTGACGATGTCACCTGCTTTTAGCTGTGTGGCACTTCTTGCAACACCGTAATCACTGTTGCCGCCCGGAGTCCTTGAAATATTTCCGGGATTTTGAGCACCTGCACTATTGGTTCCCGATGCAGCGGTTCTTGCCCGGGTCTGTCCGCCAGCCGTCTGGCTATTCATTCTGTTTGTGTTTAATGAATTTATTCTGCTTGCATTATTATCCATAATACTCCTCATTTCAATGTGTTAGTTTCTACTATTATAATGATGTCCGGGGTAAAAGCTGTTTTGACCCTTGCATCATAATAATACTTATAAAGAGATTTGCAAAGTCATTTAAGTATTATATTTATTATATCGACTTTAAAGGTGAAAAAATATAATGGTTCATTTTCTTGTTTTTTGACTGAACTGTAATAAAAAATAAAAAAAGTTTCAAAATACTCTTGACAAGATTTTGTATGCGTGCTATCTTACTTTATAGATGTTAGCACTCCACTACAAAGAGTGCTAACAGAGAAGCAGAAGGGAGTGGTTAAGTGGAGTTAGATGATAGGAAGTTAAAGATACTTCAAACGATTATCAGGACTTATCTTGAAACCGGAGAGCCGGTAGGTTCAAGAACGATTTCAAAAGATACTGACCTCAATCTAAGTTCAGCGACTATTCGTAATGAAATGTCTGATCTTGAGGAGATGGGATATATCATCCAGCCTCATACATCGGCAGGCAGGGTTCCTTCTGATAAAGGTTATCGTCTTTATGTAGATACGATGCTCGATGACAAGACGAGTGAGGTTATGAACCTTAAGGATGAGCTGGAACAGAAAGCAGGAAAGATAGATGTATTGCTTAAGCAGGTTGCAAAGCTGCTCGCAAACAATACAAATTATGCGACACTTGTTTCAGGGCCGAGATATGAGTCAAAGAAAGTTAAGTTTATACAGCTCACACAGGTTGATGCCGACAGCATACTTGCTGTTATAGTTCTTGACAACAATGTAGTTAAAAATGAGATGGTGCGAGTTGAGGGTGATATAGACCAGGAAATGATGGTAAAGTTAAATTTTATATTAAATACCACATTGAACGGACTTGATGTTACCGAGATGAACCTGGCCATCATCAGAAAGATAAAAGAACAGGTCGGCAGTCACACGGAGGTCATTGATTCAGTCTTGGAGGTTATCGGAAAGGCACTTACGGAAGATGATGATCTGGAGATATATACAAGTGGAGCAACAAATATTTTGAAATATCCTGAGCTCTCGGATAAGGCGAGTGCAACGGAGTTACTCAATGCGTTTGAGGAAAAAAATATTATAGGTGATTGGCTTGATACGGCAGAGTCGGAATCAGGAGAAAACGGTCAGGGCAAGAGTAAGCCGGGCGACACTCATGATATTCAGGTTTACATTGGAAATGAGACAAAAGTAGATACCATGAAAGATTGTTCGGTTGTAACGGCAACATACAAGATTCACGAAGGTGTATATGGAAAGATTGGTATCGTCGGACCAAAGCGAATGGATTATGATAAGGTTGTAAGTACATTACAGTCGCTTATGTCTGAGCTTGATGATATATTCAAAAAAAAGCAAAAATAGAGAGGTGGCAGGGAATTGGTAGCAGAGAATAAAGATATAGAAAAAGATATTGATATTGAAGAAGTAAAAGAAGATAATACCGCAGATGAAGCTGTTGAGGAAGAAAAAGCAGCGGAGGATGCAAAAGATAAAAAAGATGAGGCTTCAAAGGAAGCAGCTCCAAAGAAAGAAAAGAAATTCGGCAAGAAAAAGGATAAAGCGGTTGAAAAGCTTGAGGAGAAAGTTAAAGAGCTTGAAGACATGAGGGTGAGACAGCTTGCTGAGTTTGAAAACTTCCGCAAACGTTCTGAAAAAGAAAAGAGTCAGATGTTTGAAGTCGGAGCAAAGAGCGTTATCGAAAAGATTCTTCCGGTTATTGACAATTTTGAGAGAGGATTACAGGGAGTACCTGAGGAAGAAAAAGACGCACCGTTTGTCAAAGGTGTTGAGATGGTTTATAAACAGATGCTCACAGCTTTCGATGAGATGGGAGTTAAACCTATAGATGCAGTTGGAAAAGAATTTGATCCAAATCTTCACAATGCTGTTATGGCTGTCGATGATGATTCATTGGAGAGCGGAACAGTTGCAGAGGAAATGCAGAAAGGCTATATGTATAAAGAAAGTGTCGTAAGACACAGTATGGTAAAAGTAGTTAATTAGTTTTATCAGTTATTTTTCTAATAAATAATATATGAAATAAAGAGATTATGATATAGGAGGCAATCATTATGAGTAAGATTATTGGTATTGACTTAGGAACAACAAACTCTTGTGTAGCAGTTATGGAAGGTGGAAAACCTGTAGTAGTTGCAAATACAGAGGGAGCAAGAACAACACCTTCTGTTGTAGCATTCACAAAGACAGGAGAAAGACTTGTAGGTGAGCCTGCAAAGCGTCAGGCAGTTACAAATGCTGACAAGACTATATCTTCTATCAAGAGACATATGGGTTCAGATTATAAAGTAACTATAGATGATAAGAAATATTCTCCACAGGAGATTTCAGCAATGGTTCTCCAGAAATTAAAAGGAGATGCTGAGAGTTATCTCGGTGAGAAAGTAACAGAAGCAGTTATCACTGTTCCGGCATATTTCAACGATGCACAGCGTCAGGCCACAAAGGATGCAGGTAAGATTGCTGGTCTTGATGTAAAGAGAATCATCAACGAGCCAACGGCAGCCGCACTTGCTTATGGTCTTGACAATGAAAAAGAGCAGAAGATTATGGTTTACGATTTAGGTGGTGGTACATTTGATGTATCTATCATTGAGATTGGTGACGGCGTTATCGAAGTATTAGCTACATCTGGTAACAACCATCTTGGTGGTGATGACTTCGACCAGAAAATTACAGACTACATGATTCAGGAATTTAAGAATAAAGAGGGCATCGATCTTTCAACAGATAAAATGGCACTCCAGAGATTGAAAGAAGCTGCTGAGAAAGCAAAGAAAGAACTTTCATCAGCTACAACAACAAATATCAATCTCCCATTCATCACAGCAACAGCAGAAGGACCAAAGCACTTTGACATGGATCTTTCAAGAGCAAAGTTTGATGAACTTACACATGACCTTGTAGAAGCTACTGCTACTCCGGTTCAGAATGCACTTAACGATGCAGGAATTACAGCTTCAGAGCTTGGAAAAGTATTACTTGTAGGTGGTTCTACTCGTATTCCTGCCGTACAGGATAAGGTTAAACAGCTTACAGGACATGAGCCTAGCAAATCACTTAACCCTGATGAGTGTGTAGCTATCGGAGCATCAGTACAGGGTGGTAAGCTTGCAGGAGATGCAGGTGCAGGAGACATCCTTCTTCTTGATGTAACACCACTTTCACTTTCAATCGAGACAATGGGTGGAGTTGCTACAAGACTTATCGAGAGAAACACAACAATCCCTACAAAGAAGAGCCAGATATTCTCTACTGCCGCTGATAACCAGAGTGCAGTTGATATCAATGTACTTCAGGGTGAGAGACAGTTCGCTAAAGACAATAAGTCACTTGGACAGTTCAGACTTGATGGTATTCCACCTGCAAGAAGAGGTGTTCCACAGATTGAAGTTACATTCGATATTGATGCAAACGGTATCGTAAATGTTTCAGCAAAAGACCTTGGTACAGGAAAAGAGCAGCATATCACTATCACAGCAGGTTCAAATATGTCTGATGAAGATATTGATAAGGCTGTTAAGGAGGCAGCACAGTTTGAGGCTGAGGATAAGAAGCGTAAAGATGGAATCGATGCAAGAAACGAAGCAGACAGCATGGTATTCCAGACACAGAAAGCTCTTGACGAAGCAGGAGACAAGGTAGATGCTGCTGAGAAAGAAAAAGTTCAGGCAGATATTGATGCACTTAAGGCTGTTGTTGAGAAAACAAATCCTGAGTCAATGACTGACAGTGAGATTGATGAGCTTAAGGCAGGAAAAGAAAAACTTATGGAAAGTGCACAGGGTGTATTCCAGAAGATGTATGAGCAGGCTCAGGCACAGGGTGCAGCAGGTGCAGGTCCTGACATGGGAGCTGCCGGAGCAGGAACGGCAAATGACAGCAATGCCGGAGCTGATGATGTAGTAGACGGAGATTACCGCGAGGTATAAATAGACAAAATGCTAAAAGCATTTTGTCATTAGAAGAATGGTCTTTGACCATTCTTCATTTGAACAGCATGGCTGTTCTTCCCACATTAAATATAAGATTTTTAGGCTGCTGCCTCCCACGGTGGCGGCCTTATGGTTGTTTTTGTGATTTTATTTTTGGATTGTGTGCTTTGGCACGGAAACGAGGAGTTTTATGGCAGAGAAAAGAGATTATTATGAGGTCTTGGGTGTCAGTAAGGGGGCGTCTGATTCCGAGATTAAATCAGCATATAGAAAGCTGGCTAAGAAATATCATCCGGATATGAATCCGGGGGATAAAGAAGCCGAAGCTAAGTTTAAAGAAGCATCTGAGGCATATGCAGTTCTTAGTGATGCAGATAAGAGAAGACAGTATGACCAGTTCGGTCATGCAGCATTTGATGGCGGTGCCGGTGGTGCAGGTGGCTTTGACTTTGGCGGCATGGATATGGGTGACATATTCGGTGATATTTTTGGAGATTTCTTTGGCGGCGGCCGTTCAAGAGGTCAGAGCAATGGTCCTATGAAAGGTCAGAACATCCGTACATCAGTAAGGATTACATTTGAAGAGGCTTGTTTTGGTGTTGACAAGGAAATTGATGTTACATTGAAAGAAGAGTGTGCAACCTGTCACGGAACAGGTGCTAAGCCGGGAACATCACCGGAAACCTGTAAGAAGTGTGGTGGTAAAGGTCAGGTCGTATTTACACAGCAGTCTTTGTTTGGTGTTGTGAGAAATGTGCAGGCTTGTCCTGACTGTCACGGAACAGGAAAGATAATAAAAGAGCGTTGTTCAGACTGCAGCGGTTCAGGATATATAAGTAAGAGAAAGAAAATTTCGGTTTCAATTCCTGCCGGTATCGATAACGGTCAGTGTGTTAGAATACGCGATAAGGGTGAGCCGGGTGTGAACGGCGGTCAGAGAGGTGACCTTTTAGTTGAGGTTGTTGTCTCAAGACATCCTATCTTCCAGAGACAGGATAGAGATATATTCTCGACTGCACCTATCACATTTGCACAGGCAGCACTCGGTGGTGATGTACGCATAAAGACTGTTGACGGCGAGGTTATTTATACCGTTAAACCGGGAACTCAGACAAACACAAGGGTACGCCTTAGAAATAAAGGTGTTCCATCGCTCAGAAACAAGCAGGTGCGTGGTGACCACTATGTAACGCTTGTAGTTGAAGTGCCTACAAAGATGAACTCAGAACAGAAAGAGCTTCTTGAAGCATTTGACAAAGCGATGTATGGTGAGAAAAATGAAGATGAAACACCATCCGATGAAAAGAAGCACGGTAAAAAAGGAATGTTTGGGAAAAAAAAGAAATAAAAATATAATGAAATAAATATTAAATTAAATAAAAATATAATGAAATAAAAAAGAGCAAAACCAGCATTTTGCTCCTGATGCCACACTACTTTACGAGCATTTTCCTATACTTAAAAAAGACTGTCCGGGTAAAACTTAATATCAGAGCTAAAGTTTTACCCGGACAGTCTTTTGCACTACCAGTCTTCTATACCGGCGAATGCATCAACAGTCGGTATGGAAGGATTTGGTTCATTATCAGGGACATCGTCAAAAGACTCAAATTCTTTTACTGAAATATCTTCAGGTTCAGGTTTGTCATCGAGAAGTGTCTGCACCTGTTTTTGTGAAATGCCCTCAGGCATATCATCCTCATTATCAGAAATATCTTCTACGGTTGGTGTGACAGAGGTATTTGCCTCAATGTCTGCGAGAAGTGTTTTTATTTCGCCATCGTGGTTGTCCACCTCGAAAGAATCCTCTTTGTTATCGCACATATAGTATTTTATAATGTGTCCGCTATACATAGCAATATTTTGTTCACCACACAAATCTGCATTGCGTTTGTATGGAAGCTGATCGTACATGGTAATCTGATAATCTAAATGTACATCATATTTAGATGACAGAATTTCTGACATATGTAAATTATTCATAAAATCCCCCGTTTCTCAAATCATATTAATTAAAGTATATCGTATTTTAATAAAAGTAGCAATATGTTTTTGGGAGTGTTGACAGTATCATTGTAACAGTTCAGCCATAAAAAATAATTGACGATACTTGAGCTTGCTCATTGTATTGTTGATTATCTTTTTATGGCTGAACTGTTATGTATCATTTGACTTTTTGTAAGTCTATGTTATAATTACCTTTGACTTGCCTTTTGACAGACAAATGACACATTAAATATATAAGATAAAGTAATTGTCTTAAAAGGCAGATTGTAACCGTAAACATATATTTATCAAATATGGAGCAGCATTAAATATGAAGATTAAAAATCATTTAAAGAATTTTCTCAAGTATAAATACCTTCTGTACGAACTTGTGAAAAAGAATATTAAATTAAAATACAGAAGATCATATCTTGGTATTTTATGGACACTTATTGAACCACTCCTTACCATGATAGTTCTTACACTTGTGTTTGGTACATTGTTTGGAAAAGATGATCCGACATATCCGGTATATATATTGTGTGGACGACTTTTGTATTCATTTTTCTCATCAGCTACAAAGGCAGGACTAAAGGCAGTAAGTGGAAATGCCGCCATGATAAAGAAAGTATATGTACCTAAGTATATATATGTTGTAGCTGCGATTGTATCGAACTTTGTTATATTTTTAATATCGCTCATTGTACTTGTAGGAGTAGGTGCAGTTCTTAAAGTAGAGCCTACATGGCATATTATAGAGGGACTTGTGCCATTAGTTATATTGTTTGTTATGACTCTCGGAATAGGTCTTATCCTTGCTACATTAAATGTATTTTTCAGGGATATTGAGTATATATGGACTGTAGTAAGTATGCTTATCATGTATGCATCGGCTATATTCTATACGACAGAGAGAGTTATAAATACGGGAAACGGATGGGTGTTTAATATTAATCCGTTGTATATGTGTATAGCAAATTTCCGTAATGCCGTTTTGTATGGAAAACCAATGGACATGAGCTATTGTATCCATTCTGCGATATTTGCAATTGTAAGTGTCATAGTCGGTTCGGTATTATTTTACAAGAAACAGGATAAATTTATATTGTATGTATAATTCAGGAGGTTGCTGTGAAAAAAGATGTTGCAGTCAGCGTAAAAGATGTTGGAATGCGTTTCAATCTTAATCAGGAACGAGTTGACAACTTAAAAGAATATGTTATAAAATTTTTAAAAAGAGATTTAAAATATAGTGAGTTCTGGGCACTCAAAGACATAAATTTTGAGATAAAAAAGGGTCAGAGACTCGGAGTTTTAGGTCTTAACGGTTCAGGCAAAAGTACACTTCTTAAAGTGGTGTCAGGAGTTTTAAAACCATCAGCAGGAAGCATAACAACGAGAGGTGTTATAGCTCCGCTTCTTGAACTTGGTGCAGGATTTAGTCCGGAGTACACTGGAAGGGAAAATATTTATCTCTACGGTTCAGTGCTCGGTTATACAAAAGAATTTCTTGATGAAAAGTTTGACGAGATAGTTGATTTTTCAGAACTTGGAGAATTTATAGAAGTTCCTATAAAAAACTATTCTTCAGGAATGAAATCCCGTCTTGGTTTTTCGATAGCTACAATTGTAGAGCCTGATATTCTTATACTTGACGAAGTTTTGTCGGTAGGTGATAAGAAATTCAGAACTAAAAGTGAAAAAAAGATAATGAGTATGTTTGACAACGGAGTTACCGTACTTTTTGTATCTCATTCACTTGAACAGGTAAAAAGACTTTGTGACAGGGCGATAATACTTGACAGTGGAAGGCTTGTTGCATCAGGTCCGGTTGACAAAGTTGCAAGGATATATAAAAATATGACAGAATAGTAGTCGGTTCATAAGATAAGATGGCATATAAAGGGGATGTTTTAATGCATTATAATTTGAAGAAAGCGTTCACATATATATTTCAGTATTTGATGATGCCTGTATTGTTGGAAATAATAATAGAGTCATTGAGCAGAAAGTCATTGATTTCAGGAATAGGATATATGTTTTCAAGTCCTGTGTTATTTTCGTTTAATGCTCTCATAATAATGCTGACATTATCAGTTGCACTTTTTTTCAAAAGGGAGATTTTTGTTTTTATAACAGTGGCAGTCGTATGGCTTTGTTTTGGAGTTGCAAATTTTGTGATACTCCACTTCAGGGTCACACCATTTTCTGCAGTTGATTTTACAATGATAAATACAGCAATAAGTGTGTCAGGTCATTATCTCACGGTTTTAAATGTGCTTATGATGGTGGTTGCAGCCGGTGTGCTGGGCTTTGCAATGGTGTCACTTTATAGAAGAGCACCAAAACATCATAAGAGAAATCATAAACACATAGTGGTTTCAGTTATGGCAGTTGCATCAATTTCGCTTGCACTCGTATTTATGAAAAGTTCAAGCGGTTCTGTACAGGCTCTTGCTACAAACTATACAAATATATCTGAAGCATATGAAAATTACGGCTTCGTTTACTGCTTTACAAACAGTATTATAGATACCGGTATATCAGAGCCTGATGATTACAGCGAGAAGTCAGTTAAGAAAATTGTGAATAAACTTGATGACAGCTCAAAAAATCAGTCAAAGTCAAAAAATAGTGATGATAAGCCAAATATTATAATGATACAGTTAGAGTCATTTTTTGATGTGGATTATATGAAAAATTTAAAGTTTTCTAAAGATCCGTTACCGGTATTCCACAAACTTTGTAAAAATTATTCCAGTGGACTGTTAAAAGTGCCTACGGTTGGTGCAGGTACAGTTAATACTGAGTTTGAAGTGCTTACCGGTATGCGTCAGAGAGACTTTGGGGTATGTGAGTATCCGTATAAGACAGTTCTTAAGAGCACGACTTCTGAGAGCGTATGCAATGATCTTGCTTCGATAGGATATAAATCGCATTGTGTTCACAATAACAATGCTACATTCTATGGAAGAAATACTGTTTTTAAGAATCTTGGATTTGACACATTTACTTCAATGGAATATATGAACGGTCTTAAGGAAAATCTAAACGGCTGGGTAAATGACGATGTGATGGTACCGCAGATAATTAAGACACTTGATTCTACACAGGGTTCAGACTTTACATTTGGAATTACGGTTCAGAGTCATGGTAAATATGATGTTGATATTGAAGGTGAACAGCCGATAAAAGTTACCGGTGCAAAAGAAGGTATGGAAAACCAATACACTTATTATGTAAATCAGATTGCACAGGTTGACAATATGATTGGAAATCTCATAAACAGACTACGGAAGAGAAACGAGAAGACTATTCTCGTTCTTTATGGAGATCATCTTCCAAGCCTTGATATATCAGCAGATGAACTCAAAAATTCTGATTTGTATCAGACGCAGTATGTTATTTGGGATAATTTTGGTCTTAAAAAGTTAGATAAGGATATGGCTGCATATCAGTTGTATTCATATGTTCTCGGAAAGGCGGGGATACATGAGGGGCTTATAACAAGATACCATCAGCAGATGGATTGGAACAGCAATTCTTATCTTTCGGACTTAAAGACTCTTGAATATGACTGGTTCTATGGAGAAAAATATGCCTATAACGGTCAGAATGAGTTTGTGCAGTCAAATCTTCAGATGGGAACTTATCCTGTTACGCTTGAAGATGTAAGGAAAAATAAAAAGGGTTACTTTGTCAAGGGAAAGGGTTTTACAGATTATACAAAGATATACTTTAACGGAAAGAGCCTTGAAGGATATAAGATAGATGCAGCTCATTATCAGATTACAGATGAGATTGATTATGATGCTGATGAGGGATATATGTCGCTGCAATATGCGAAAGAAAATGGTATCGTGGATGAAGACATACCAAACGCATTTATCGCAAAAGTTGAAGATAAGGACAATGTTTGTCTTAGTGCAGGAAAACCGCTTCTTTGGAATTTTACTACATTATATCTGGACTAAGCGGACGGAAAGTAAGTAATGTTTCTGAAGCAGAGATTTTTCAATGAAAATGCTTAGAGGTGAATTATATAAAAAGACATGACAATCTTTTTTAGATGTCATGTCTTTTTTGTATGCATTGACTTTTGAAATCTAATTCTGTGATTACTGCACCTTTTATTTGATATTATCGCTCATACACGGCTGTGATGTAAAGATAATAATTAAATTTCTGAAAATGGACCTGTTTTGACAAAATACGCATAAGAAATAGTGTAGTATGATTTTAACATCACATGAACACGGGGGTTAAGATTTTGTGTACTCTTTTTATGCTGATTTTTATTGGATTTTAAACTTTGTAATGAACCAGTTTCTGGTGTGGCTTGTGGCATTTATACGCAGAAAGGAATATACACCGTTTCGATGGGCGGTGGCTTGTGCCGTGGTGGCACTTATCTCAGTTATACATAAAATAAGTGTTTTAGAGCAGAGAAGTGTTGTTCCGGATGGTGCATATTGCGTGTTTTGCGTGTTGATGCTGATAGGGTTATCCTATAAATATAAGAGCAATAAAAAGAGAAGTGTACTGACGGAGATTCTCACGGATATGGTTATATTGATGTTTGGTGTGAGTATTACCGCCGGATGTATTTTGTTCATGCAGGAGCATATGGGCGATATGAAAAGTGCAGATGTTAAAAAGGCGTTTATCTTTAATATCATTTCATTTGCGATATTGTATGCATTATTTTTTGTGATGCGTAATATTATTAAGAATGAAGCTGAAAAGTGTGAGACTATAATGTGTGCCACGCTTATACATGGCAGTGTAAAAAAAAATATTAATGTATTGTATGACACGGGAAATAATCTTTTCAGTCCATACACAAATGAACCCGTAAACATAATATCAAAAGAGACAGTCGTTCAAATGGGAGTGAGGGATAAGCAGAAACCGATTCTGATACCTTATAATTCAATAGGTGGCAGCGGACTGCTTGAAACATACAGGTTTGAAAAACTGGTATTTATGGATGGCAGTATTATGATGAACTTTTTAGGAGCAGTTAGTGAAAGAATTGATAAAACCGGTGATGTTCAGATGATATTAAACTGTTCCAATAAAAAAATAAAAAGGCATGGTACAACAGGTGGGCATTAATGCTTTAATATAGATTGTACCTGTGCAAAAAGGAGGACAAAAATGGTAAAAGTGTCAATACCAAACAGATTTCAATTCAGGATGATGCCGGAGATAAGAGGATTTATATTCCCCAAAAGGGGCGGAGAAATCCATTATATAGGAGGGGCAGAGATACTTCCGGCTCCGCTTACGATAGAGGAAGAAGAACAGGTTATGAAAAAACTCGGAGGTGATGAGGATAAGGAGGCGAGGAGCAATCTTATCGAACATAATCTCAGACTCGTAGTGTATATTGCAAAAAAATTTGATAATACCGGGGTCGGAGTTGAAGATCTCATCTCAATAGGAACGATAGGACTTATAAAAGCGATAAACACCTTTAATCCGCTTAAAAACATAAAGCTTGCTACATATGCGTCAAGATGCATAGAAAATGAGATACTTATGTATCTGCGGCGTAATAATAAGCTTAAACTTGAGGTTTCTATCGATGAACCGTTAAATGTTGACTGGGATGGAAACGAACTTCTCTTATCGGATATTCTTGGCACTGATGAAAATGTTATTTCAAAAGACATGGAGGATGAAGTTGACAAAAAACTGCTTAGAATGGCATTGTCAAAGTTAAACAAAAGGGAAAGAACGATTATTGAGTTAAGATTTGGGATAAATTCTGCTGATGGGGAAGAAAAAACGCAGAAAGAAGTGGCAGACATGATGGGGATTTCCCAGTCATATATTTCAAGACTTGAGAAAAAAATAATCAGACGCCTGAAAAAAGAAATAGTAAGAATGGAATAGAATCGTCTGATTTGGTAAATCCTACTTTGTATAAGCTTAATTTCAAAATATCCGGAGGTTATGATGGCTGTATATAAAGTAGAGATATGTGGTGTAAATACATCAAAATTACCATTGCTTACCGAAGAAGAGAAAAAGGAGCTTTTTGTTAAGATACGAAAGGGCGATAGAGAAGCCAGGGAAAAATTTATAAAGGGGAATCTGAGACTTGTTTTAAGTATAATCCAGAGGTTTGGTGCCGCCGGAGAAAACAGTGATGACTTGTTTCAGATAGGCTGTGTAGGTCTTATGAAAGCTATTGACCACTTTGATGTGACAATGAATGTAAAATTCAGTACCTATGCTGTTCCGATGATAATTGGGGAAATACGCAGGTATTTAAGGGACAATAACAGCATAAGGGTGAGCAGGTCGGTGAGAGATCTTGCGTATAAAGCCATATATGCAAAAGAAGCACTTATGAAGCAGAGCGAAAAAGAACCGGGGATAGAGCAGATAGCAAAAATGCTTGAAACAACGCCCGAAGATGTGGCATTTGCACTGGATGCCATACAGAGTCCCGTGTCACTTTATGAACCCGTGTTTGCCGAGGGCGGAGATACACTATATATCATGGATCAGATAAGTGATAAAAAGAATCTTGAGGAGGACTGGGTGGAGAAAATGTCGATAAAAGCAGCGATAGATCACCTGTCTGAAAGAGAGAACCGTATAATTAAGATGAGATATTATGAGGGGAAGACACAGATGGAAGTTGCAAATGAAATATGTATTTCACAGGCACAGGTCAGTCGTCTCGAAAAAAGAGCACTTAAGGTTATGAAACAATATCTTTGATTATTATGGGGGCTTTATGCGAATTTGTGAGCTTAGGGAGAAGGAAGTAGTAAATGTGTGTGACGGGGAGCGTCTTGGGAATATCTGCGATGTGGATTTTGAGGAGCGTACAGGCAGAATCTGCTCGCTGATAATACCGGGACCATGTAAGGTGTTTGGCATTATAGGGCGTGACAGTGAATATATAATTCCATATGAGTGTGTAAAGAGGATTGGTGCGGATGTTG
Source organism: Clostridium sp. AF34-13 (assembly GCF_003477845.1). Taxonomy (NCBI): domain Bacteria; kingdom Bacillati; phylum Bacillota; class Clostridia; order Eubacteriales; family Clostridiaceae; genus Clostridium; species Clostridium sp. AF34-13. The sequence continues at coordinate 195,280 of NZ_QUEB01000002.1, read as the reverse complement.
TATTGGTTGAGGTCGAAGCATCAAAATGTCTTCACAAATGTGAATGGTAACAATTTATATAATGGACAATTTAGATTTCTTCTATTATAATATATTGAGCATGGGCAAAAGCCACAGGTCGATATATATTTGGCCGGGGAGCATGATATTAAAAACAGACTAAAAATATTTTGAATATAATATATATTTGATGGAGGAAACAGCGATGAAGTGTCCATTTTGCGGAGAAGCAGATACAAAAGTTATAGATTCCAGGCCGGCAGATGAAAATACATCTATAAGGAGAAGGAGACAGTGTGATAAGTGCAATAAAAGATTTACTACATATGAAAAGGTAGAGTCGATACCTCTTGTTGTCATAAAAAAAGACCAGACAAGAGAGCCTTATGACCGTGCAAAGATAGAAAGAGGAGTGTTCAGGTCATGTCACAAGCTGCCTATATCGGTTGACGATATGAATCTGTTAGTGGATAAGGTGGAGACGGAGATATTCAACAAAGAGATAAATGAAGTACCAAGCAGCCTTATAGGAGAACTTGTAATGGAGGGGCTTGAAAAACTCAATGCGGTTGCATATGTCAGGTTTGCATCCATATACAGAGAATTTAAAGATGTAGATACATTTATGGAAGAGCTGAAAAAAATTCTTGATAAATAAAATTACAGCTTGTAAATATCAGAGTGTTCTGATAATATAACATTATGATTTACGGGTAGATTTGCTGTGCATGGAGGTAGACTATGTATAGTGAATCATTTAGTGCCGCCATATTTGGAATAGACGGCTGTGTAGTACATATTGAGACAGATATATCAGAAGGACTTCCGGGTCTTGTTCTGGTAGGTTATCTGTCGTCAGAAGTAAAAGAAGCAAGAGAGAGGGTAAGGATTGCATTAAAAAACAGCGGATACAGATTTCCGCCTAAAAAAATAACGATAAATCTCTCTCCTGCTGATGTGAGAAAAGACGGGACATCATTTGACCTGTCTATTGCTGTTGCAATATTGGCGGCATTTGGTTATATAGACAAAGAAATCTTAAAACAAATTCTATTTATCGGTGAGTTAGGTCTTGATGGAAATATCAAATCAGTTAATGGCGTACTTCCCAGAGTTTATACAGCATATGAAAACGGATTTAAGTATTGTATCGTGCCTTTTGACAATGTTTGTGAGGCAGGTATCATAGATGATGTAGGAATCATAGGTGTAAAAAATATTAAAGAGATGGTTGAGATATTGAATTCGGAGGATATTGCCGGGTACATATCCGACACAAAACACAAGATGCCGTTTAAAGTAGAAGACGATGAACATGACTTATCTGACATAAGGGGTCAGGAGGGGGCAAAAAGAGCGGTAGAGGTTGCTGTTTCAGGTATGCACAATATTGCACTCATTGGCGCTCCGGGCACGGGAAAGACAATGCTTGCACAGTGCATACCTGGTATTATGCCAAAACTTACATTTTCAGAGAGAATGGAAATATCAAAAGTATATAGCGTTGCCGGTCTTTTAAACAAGGAAAATCCGGTTGTGCAAAAAAGACCATTCAGGTCTCCGCATCACACTGTTACTCAGACGGCACTTGCAGGAGGCGGCAGGTATCCAAAGCCGGGGGAGGTGAGCCTTGCGTCGGGAGGTGTGCTTTTTCTTGATGAGCTGCCGGAGTTTCAAAGACAGGTGCTTGAGGTGATGAGACAGCCTTTAGAGGATGGGTATGTAAATGTTTCAAGATTGGAGGGAAGCTACCGCTATCCTGCAAAGTTTCAGCTTACGGCTGCGTTAAATCCATGTAAGTGCGGATATTACCCCGACAGGAAAAAATGCACTTGTTCGCAGGGACAGATAAAAAATTATCTCGGCAGGATAAGTAAACCATTGCTTGACAGGATAGATATTTTTACTGAAACGATAATATTAAAATATGGAGAAATAAGCAACAGTGACAAAGGTGAGAATTCATATGATGTCAGAAAGAGGATAGAAAAAGTTCACCATATTCAAAAAGAACGCTATAAAAATGACGGGATATTGTTTAATTCAGAACTAAGTGCAGGCATGATAAAAAGATATTGTGTCATGGATAATGAGGCAAAGGAATATCTTGAAAATATATTTGAGAACATGGAGTTTAGTGCGAGGGCATATCACAAGGTCCTAAAGACTGCGAGGACAATAGCAGATATGGACGAAAGCGGGGAAATAAAAAGAAAACATATTTCAGAGGCAGTATGTTACCGTACCGCAGATAAGAAGTATTGGGGGGTGACTATGTGAAAACAGGTGAAGATATTTTGTATCCGTTCTGGCTTAGCTGTATTCAGGGAGTCGGGACAAAAACCAGAGAAAGACTAATAAATTATTTCGGGAGTGAAAAAGCTGTTTTTCAAGCGGATAGTGAGAAGCTGTATGAAGTAAACGGTATAAGGAAAGATGTGATACAAAAACTTATTGACAGCAGGAATATCGAAAATATAAGCAAAAAATGGCAGAAAATGTGTGATGCAGGGACAAATTTTACATATATCGGAGCAGAGGATTATCCTGAAAAGTTAAAAAATATATATGACCCTCCGTATAGTCTTTTTTACAGGGGGGAACTTCCGGACAATAATAAACCGGCAGTAGCAGTTGTCGGAGCAAGAAATGCAACATACGAGGGAAGATGTATAGCGGAAAAATTTGGGCGTGAACTTGCAAAGTACGGTGTGCAGGTGATAAGCGGACTTGCAAGGGGAGTTGATATAAAAAGCCAGACGGGGGCAATGTCAGTTGTAAGAGGAAGAACATTTGCTGTTCTTGGATGTGGGATAGATATATGTTATCCGAGGCAGCATATAAATGAATATATAATGATGCAGACAAGGGGAGGTGTAATCTCAGAGTATGCACCCGGTGTAAGTCCGGTGGCAGGAAACTTTCCGAGAAGAAACAGGATAATAAGCGGACTGTCTGATGGAATACTTGTTGTGCAGGCGGGAAAAAAGAGTGGTTCGCTCATTACGGCAGAGCTTGGATTAGAACATGGAAAGGACATATTTGTGGTACCCGGGAGTATAAATGACAGCTTTTATTATGGGAGTAATGAACTGATAAAAAACGGAGCCTGTTTAGTCACAAACGGCAGAGATATTTTAGATGCACTTGGCATATTTTATAGTGAAGATATTGAGATTAAAAATAAAAAAAATAATCTTTTGCTTGAAACCACTGAAAAAATAGTGTATGCTAGTTTAAGTTTGGAGCCGGCACATGTATCAGAAGTTGCATCTGAAACGGGACTTGGCATCCCTGATGTGATGGACTGCCTTTTATCTCTTGAGATGAAGGGGCTTATTGACACGGTCGGAAACAATTATTATGCAATAAAGATATGAGATCTTGCAAGCCTGGGTGAAAGGAAGGAAACAGTATGGCAAAGAATCTGGTAATTGTTGAGTCGCCATCAAAAGCTACGACTATTAAAAAATTTTTGGGAAGTACCTATGAAGTGATAGCTTCAAATGGTCATGTAAGGGATTTGCCCAAAAGCCAGCTTGGAATTGATATTGAGAATGATTTTGAACCTAAATATATTACGATAAGGGGAAAGGGCGAGCTTCTTGCAAAACTTAGAAAAGAAGTTAAGAAAGCTGATAAAGTTTATCTTGCAACTGACCCGGATCGTGAAGGAGAAGCTATATCGTGGCATTTGTCAAAGGCACTTAAACTTGATGACAAAAATGCAAAGCGTATTACATTCAATGAGATAACAAAAAATGCTGTTAAGCAGTCCATAAAACAGGCAAGAAAGATAGATATGGATCTTGTTGATGCACAGCAGGCAAGGCGAGTGCTAGACAGAATGGTTGGTTATCAGATTAGTCCGGTGCTCTGGGCAAAGGTAAAAAGAGGACTTAGTGCAGGCAGGGTTCAGTCTGTTGCTTTAAGGATAATAGCAGACAGAGAAGAGCAGATAAATGCCTTTATCGCAAAAGAGTATTGGACATTGTCAGGGGAGTTTAAGATTGACGGAGAGAAGAAACCTCTTGCGGCAGATTTCTATGGAACTTTAAAAGAAAAGATGACCATTGAATCAAAAGAGCAGGCAGAAAAGATAATAGAAGAAATAAAAAAATCTAAGTTTGAAATTTCAGATATTAAAACTTCCGGAAGGACAAAAAAAAGCCCGTTACCTTTTACTACAAGTACATTGCAGCAGGAGGCAGCAAAGACACTTAATTTTGCGACACAGAAGACGATGAGGGTAGCACAGGGACTTTATGAGGGTACTGCCATAAAAGGAAGAGGAACTATAGGTCTTATCACCTATCTGCGTACAGATTCTACGAGAATATCAGATGAAGCAAAACAGAGTGCTGCTGATTTTATCAGAGAAAGTTATGGCGGGGAGTATCTTAACCAGAACGAAAAAGCCGGAAAGAGTCAAAAAAAGATACAGGATGCACATGAGGCGATAAGACCGACATATGTTGATCTTACACCGGCACAGGTTAAAGACTCTTTATCAAGAGATCAGTTCAGATTGTATCAGCTTATATGGAAACGTTTTGTGGCAAGCCAGATGTCAGATGCTAAATATGAGACAAAATCAGTAAAGATAGATTCGGACAAATACAGATTTACATCTGCATCTTCAAAAGTTGTGTTTGCGGGGTATCTTACTGTATATCAGACAGATGAGGATAAAATAGATAAAAAGGCTCTTTCTAAGAAGATTGAAAAGGGAATGGAGCTTGGTCTTGAAGAGGTTGACAAAAAGCAGCACTTTACCCAGCCACCGGCACACTTTACGGAGGCATCACTTGTTAAAACGCTGGAAGAACTTGGTATAGGCAGACCAAGTACCTATGCACCTACGATTTCAACGATAATAAACAGACATTATGTTGCAAAAGAACAAAAGAATCTTTATATTACAGAGCTTGGTGAGGTTGTAAATAATATTATGAAAAAATCCTTTGCCAGTATCGTGGATGTAAATTTTACAGCATATATGGAAGGGCTTTTGGACAGAGTTGAGGATGGTTCAGTAAAATGGAAGACGGTTGTCAGAAACTTTTATCCGGATTTGCATGAGGCAGTAGAACAGGCACAAAAGGAACTTGAACAGGTAAAGATCGAGGATGAGGTTACGGATGTTATCTGTGAGGAATGTGGAAGAAATATGGTCGTCAAATATGGACCTCATGGAAAATTCCTTGCGTGTCCGGGATTTCCAGACTGCAGGAATACAAAACCTTATTATGAAAAAATCGGAGTTATGTGTCCTAAGTGTGGTGATGATATTGTAATAAAGAAAACCAAAAAAGGAAGAAGATACTATGGCTGCATCAACAATCCTGAATGTGACTTTATGTCATGGCAGAAACCATCAGAAAAGAAATGTCCAAAATGTGGCGGAGCAATGGTTGAAAAAGGAAATAAAATTGTGTGCATGGATGAACAATGTGGTTATGTAGAGGCTAAGGAAAAGAAATAAAATGAGTTTGGAGTTACTGGATAAGACTAGAAAGATAAATAAACTTTTGACTGAACAGGAATCAGATAAAATTGATTTCAGACAGTTTTGCAATGTGTTGTCAAATGAGCTTAATGTCAATGTACTGCTCACGAGTAAAAAAGGAAAGGTACTTGGATTAAAGGAATGTCAGGGCATCGAGGAATTTCCGAAAATAAAAGATATAGGATATGGAGACTATATAGACAGTGCCATAAGAGACAGATTTATGAATATCTTATCCACAAAGGAAAATGTAAATCTGTTGACTATTGGGTTAGAATGCGATAATATATTAGAGTATCGGGCAATGATAGCACCGGTATGTATGTCAGGCAAAAGGCTGGGTACCTTGTTTGTCTATCGTAAAAATAATGATTTCTCAATAGATGATATAATACTGACAGAATATGGTGCTACAGTTATAGGACTTGCGATGCAGAGAGCGGAAAGTGAAGAAAATTCTGAGGAGCATCACAAGGAGCATGATATATATGCTGCGATAAAAACATTGTCAAAACTTGAAGCACATGCGATGATGTATGTGTTGGCAGAGCTTGGCGAAGAAAAAAAGGGGATACTTATTACAAGCAGGCTTGCTGATAAGGTTGGTATAACCAGATCTGTTATAGTAAATGCTTTGAAAAAGTGTGAGAGTGCAGGTATAATTGAAACTAAATCATCGGGTATGAAAGGAACTACAATACATATTGTAAATGATTTGCTGTGCGAAGATATAATTGCACGGAATATATAAATATTATGCCATGCTGTGCTTAATCATTTTAAGTGCTGCATGGTTTTTTTACATAAAATGACTTACTTAACAAAAAATGTAACAGTTCAGCCTTGCATTTCTTACATTCATAAACCTGCCAGCGAGCTGTCAGTCGCTGCTTTGCAGCTTATGTTTACTCATTTCAGAAATGAAAGGCTATTCTACCATAAAAAGGTACTTAACAATACAATGAACAAGCTCATTGTATTGCCAATTATCTTTTTATGGCTGAACTGTTACTAAAAAATAAATAAATTTTGCTTAAATACTTGTAATTTGTCGTAATTTCTTTATAATTGAATATGTATTCTTATACATAGATAATGAATTAAATATAATTCATTGTGATGATAGATAAATTATGTAGAGATAAAATGATATAAAATGAAAGGAGTGCGGGTATGATTTCATCAGGGGCTTATAATTACATAAATGTTCTGGAAAAAGCAAGTGATGCAAGCTGGACGAGAAATTCAGTAATATCAAACAATATTGCAAATGTAGATACGCCGGGATATAAGAGAAAAGACATAAGATTTGAGGAATATCTTCAGGGTGCTGTCAGTGGTGGTTCATCATTAGATGACAATATAGCCGATGCTGATCTGGACAGTCTTACCGGAACTACATATACAGACTATGCGTCTTCAAGTTACCGCATAGATGGAAATAATGTAGATATTGATACAGAAAATGCAGAACTTGCAAAAAATCAGATTAAATATTACACAATGTTGGATTCTATCAGTCAGGAATTTAAAAGGATACAGAGTGTATTTAAGACGAGCTGATAGTGTATGGATTGAAACAGGAGGAAAAGTATGAGTGTTTTTTCAGCAATGGATATAAGTGCCACGGGTATGACGGCACAGCGGACAAGACTTGATCTTATTTCAGAAAATATTGCAAATGTAAATACTACAAGAACAGCAGACGGAGATGTCTACAAAAGAAAAGCAGTTGTTTTTGAAGAAAAAAATTATGTATCTTTTGATGATGCTCTTATAAATGCGACAGGCACACTTGGAAAAGGTGTAAAGATAACAAAGATATATGAGGATAATGAGACAGAATGTCGAATGGTTTATGATCCTTCAAATCCGGATGCGGATGAAAAAGGATATGTTACATATCCAAATGTAAATACAGTTACTGAAATGACTAACATGATAGATGCGAGCAGATCTTACGAGGCTAATGTTACGGCGTTTAATGCTTCAAAAAATATGCAGCTCAAGGCATTAGATATAGGCAAATCATCATGATAAAATCAGTAATGTTAATATGTGAGATAAAAGCACATGTTGATGTGCGATTGGATTGGAGGATTTTATAAATGAGTTTAACGGCATTATCAGGTGTTAATTATGATAATTTTACGACACCGGCGATATCATCTTCTCTTTCAGATGGAAGTGATTCGCTTATTATAAATTCAGATGATAACAAGAGTGCGTTTTCTACATTGTTTGATTCGGCTGTAAAAATGGTAAATGAGACAAATGACTATAGTAATGCAGCAGAAGAAGAAGAAATAAAATATGCATTAGGAGAGTCCGATAGTATTCATGATCTGCAGATAGCCCAGCAAAAAGCAAATGTTTCGTTACAATATACGGTTGCTGTAAGAAACGCTTTTGTTCAGGGATACAAAGAATTGATGAATTTACAATTCTAAAATAAGCCGAAAGGAATTAGGAGAACTGGATTATGCGCGAAAAAGTAAAAGAAATTCCGGAAAAATTTAAAGTGTTCTGGGATAAATATACAAGCAAACAAAAGACTATAGTTATTGCTATAATATGTGTGGTTCTCATAGCCATAGGAGTTGTGGCATGGCTTGCTTCGAGACCTACATGGTCAAAGTTTCAGGTGTTTGACAGTGTAGATGATGCAAATACCATGACCAAGGCACTTGATGACCAGAGTATTACATGGAAGGCATCGAGTGACGGAAAAACTATATATGTACATCAGGATGATATGACAAATGCTCTTTATGCAATGAGTGATAACGGTCTCACTGACAAAGGATATACATGGGATGCTGCGTTTGATAATTCCATGTCAACAACGGAAAGTGAAAAGGATCAAAAGAGAGTTCTTGCATTACAGTCTGAGATAAGACAGAGTCTTATTCAGTATAAATTCATTGATGATGCAAATGTATTTATAAATGTCCCGGAGACTACATATACTGTTCTATCAAGTGATGATGCAGAAACAGCAAAGACATCTATTACGGCAAGCATTGAATTAAATGATAAAAATAAGGATCTGCTTGATGATAAGACAGCAGAGACACTTGCGTACTGGCTTGCCAATACAGTAGGTACAGATGTGAAGAATGTTATCATCAATGATACCGATGGAAAGTGCATTTATAATGGAAATACCAGTGATGGATTAGGTGGAGTGCTCACAGGCGGAAGCACAGAATATTGCAACAAACTCCGCAATACAATAGCAGACAATGTTACAACACTTCTTATAAGGTGCGGTTATGATGATGCACAGGTAGGAACAGACGGCATACAGTTCGATATGAACAAGATAGAAACTCTCACAAAAGAGTATTCTGTTGATGATGGAAGAGAGTACGGTTATCCGACAAATCTTTATACATATAGTTCAAAAGGTGCGTCAGGAAACGGCGGTACACCGGGAACAGACTCAAATGACAGTGACACTGATTATGTAAATAACAGCAGCTCAGGTACATCGAACACTGTAGATGTGCAGAAACTCACAGATCTTCTTACAAACGAGAAAGTTCAGAACATTAAGCAGGAAACACCTGCCATTAAGCTTGCAGATTCTTCACTTGGTATTGTCGTAAGAAAATATACTGTTTATAAAGAGGATGATCTTAAGGCAGATGGTACTCTTGATAAGACGACATGGGATCAGTTTATATCTCAGAATAATAAGATAAGCACTACAACAGTATCGACTGATGAGATAAATCTTATTTCAGCAGCAACAGGTGTCAGTGCAAATAAGATTACAGTACTCGCATACAATGTTCCACAGTTTGTAAGCAGTACAAAGTCATCAAACGGTATTTCAAATTATCTGATGATAATACTTACAGTTCTTATAATTGCGTTGCTCATATTCGTAATCCTCCGTGGTGCGTCACCACTTGCGGCAGAGGACGAAGAACCGGAACTTTCAGTAGAACAGCTCCTTGCAACGACAAAAGAGAACCAGTCTTTGGATGACATTGAATTTAGTGATAAATCTGAGACTAGAAAGATGATAGAAAAATTTGTTGATGAAAATCCTGAGGCAGTTGCACAGTTGCTTCGTAACTGGCTAAATGATGAGTGGGAATAATAAAGATACAGAGATAATTGAAAGGTGAGGATTGGTATGGCTAAATCAGAAGAAATTACAGGCGTGCAAAAAGCTGCCATACTGCTTATTGCACTTGGACCTGATAAGTCTTCAAATGTATTTAAACATTTGAAGGAGGACGAAATAGAACAGCTTACCCTTGAGATAGCAAATACGAGAAGTGTATCTCCTGCTATGAAAGATGCGGTACTGGATGAATTCTATGAAGTATGTCTTGCACAGCAGTACATTGCAGAAGGTGGTATTGGTTATGCAAAAGACCTTCTCGAAAAGGCACTTGGTTCAGAAAGGGCAAAAGATGTTATTGGAAAACTTACGGCATCATTGCAAGTCAGACCGTTCGAGTTTGTCAGAAAGACGGATGCAAGCCAGTTGTTGAACTTTATTCAGGACGAGCACCCGCAGACGATAGCACTTATTTTGTCGTATCTGTCATCAAATCAGGCATCAGCAATTATTTCGGCATTGTCGCCTGAAAAACAGACAGATGTTGCAAAGCGTATTGCACAGATGGACAGAACATCGCCGGATGTTATCAAGGAGGTTGAAAAGGTGCTCGAACAGAAGCTTGCTTCCCTTGTCAATCAGGATTACACAATTGTTGGTGGTGTCGATTCTATCGTAGATATATTAAATACAGTAGACCGAGGAACAGAAAAGCATATTATGGAAAGTCTCGAAATCGAAGATCCGGAACTTGCAGACGAAATCAGAAAGAAGATGTTCGTATTCGAAGATATTCTTTCGCTCGACGACAGATCTATCCAGCGTGTGCTTCGTGAAGTTGACAATAACGAACTTGCCGTTGCACTTAAAGGCTCAAACGAAGAGGTTCAGAATCTTATCTTCAGCAATCTTTCAAAACGTCTTGCTACAATGATAAGAGAAGATATGGACTTTATGGGACCTGTTCGTATGAAGGATGTTGAGGAAGCACAGCAGAAGATTGTTAATATTATCAGAAAACTCGAAGACTCTGCTGAGATTATTATCTCCAGAGGTGGAGGTGACGAGATAGTTGTCTAATCTTATTAAAAATGTTTATTTTACCGTAGATGAGGAAGATAAGAGAGTAATTAATTCTGATGATTATGGAAAAGAGGTTCATCCTGAGATATACCATGGCAAAGAAGTAGAAAGTGAAATAAAACCATTCAGCTTCAGACAGCTTGGAGATGAAACGGCGGCTTCTTTGGAAAATATGGATGAGCAGCCTGAAGATTTTCAGGAGGGCATGAATGTTCTTTCAATGGAAGAGGTTAGGGAAGAAGAAAAGAAAATAATATCAGAAGAACTCAATGACGAAAGAGAAAAAATCCTGCAGGAAGCAAGAAAAGAAGCAGAGAAGATTATTGATAGTGCAAACCTTTCAGCAGATGATATAAAAAATCAGGCATTTGAAGAAGGAAAACAGAGTGGTCTTGAGGAAGGCAGAAATCAAGGTCTGATGGAGATTGAAGAACAGAAAGAAAAGTTAGAAGAAGATTATAATTTAAAAATGGCAGAAGTCGATAACATGGCAAAGAGCCTTGAACCTAAGTATGCTGATATTGTTGCGGGACTTGTTGAAAAAATAACAGGTGTTGTATGCCGGGATAAAAAAGATATTATAGTCTATCTGATAGATAATGCTCTGCATGGCAACTTACAGGGAGCAGAAAAAACGAAGAACATTACATTGCATATTTCGAAAGCTGATATGGGAATCGTTACTGCAAAGAAAGATGATCTTGTAAAAGGCTTAAATAAAGATATAGAAGTTGATATTATTGAGGATACAAGTCTTGAACATAACCAGTGTGTTATAGACTTTGATACAAAGGTTATAGATTGCAGTCTTGATACACAGCTCAAAAGTCTTAGGGACAGTTTAAGAATGATAGCAATGTAAGGTAAGGAAAGAGAGGGGCGCATAGGTATGATAGACATTGATTTATCAAAATATGATATGCTTCTAAATCAGTCATTTGAGAAAAAACTTGGCAAAGTTGCTAAGGTGGTAGGTCTTACGATAGAATCAATCGGACCGTCTGCAAAGCTTAATGATTTATGTCACATAATCACAAAAGAGACGAATCAGGTTATTAATGCGGAGGTTGTGGGTTTCAAAGATGACAGAGTGTTACTCATGCCTTATGATCAGACTGAGGGAGTAGGACTTGGAAGCAGAGTGGAAAATACAGGTGCTCCTCTGAAAGTAGCCGTTGGTGATGAACTTCTTGGAAAGACGCTCGATGGTCTGGGCTATCCTATAGACAATACTTCTCTGACAACAGAAGGGGCATATTCAGTTGAAGCTGAACCGCCGGATCCACTTACAAGAAAGATAATCGATGAAGTGCTTCCGCTTGGTGTAAAGGCAGTAGATGGTCTTATTACAGTCGGAAAAGGTCAGAGAATAGGAATATTTGCAGGAAGTGGTGTTGGAAAGAGTACACTGATGGGTATGTTCGCAAGAAATACTAAAGCTGATATAAATGTGATTGCACTTATTGGAGAGCGAGGACGAGAGGTCAGGGAGTTTATCGAGAGAGATTTAGGAGCTGAAGGAATGAAACGTTCGGTTGTCGTAGTGGCAACATCAGATAAACCGGCACTCATAAGAAAAAAAGCAGCAAAGACGGCGACAGCCATTGCAGAATATTTCAGAGATCAGGGAAAAGATGTGCTTCTTATGATGGATTCACTGACACGTTTTTCTATGGCACAGCGTGAGATAGGTCTGGCATCGGGTGAGCCGCCTGTTTCAAGAGGATACCCGCCAAGTGTATATGCAGAAATGCCAAAACTGCTTGAAAGGGCAGGATGTTCCGAAAAAGGCTCAATAACAGGTCTTTATACGGTACTTGTTGATGGGGATGATTTCAACGAGCCTATCACGGATACGGCAAGAAGTATTTTGGATGGACATATCGTACTAGACCGAAAAATTGCTCAGAAAAATCATTATCCGGCTATAGATGTCTTAGCGAGCATATCCCGCGTTATGAGTAGTATTGCCTCGAAAGAGCATAAACAATGGGCTGGAAAATTACGAAATGTCATGGCGACATATGCAGAGGCAGAGGACCTTGTAAATATAGGTGCATATAAGCCGGGTTCAAATAAAGAAATTGATTTTGCATTATCTAAAATTGATGCCGTAAACGGATTTTTGATTCAGGATGTATATGAGAAAGTTTCTTTCGAGGATACGATAAAAAGGCTTCAGAATATTTTCGAGGAGAATGTTGAAGAAGCAGAGATTTAGATTATTATAAATGAATTGAAGGTTGGCTGATGGCAAAATTTATATTTAAGATGGAGAGTATTCTTTCTGTAAAAGAAAAACTTGAAGAACAGGCAAAAGCCGAATACAGTATTGAGATGATGAAACTCAGGCAGGAAGAAGAAAAGTTAGATAAATTAAAATTAAGACGGGATATGTACCAGTCAAAACTTTATGATGCGGTAACGGACAAGCTGAATATATTAGAAATAAAGATACTTGAAGATAGCGTCGAAAATATAAAATATAACATAAAACTGCAGATGGTGGTTGTCGCAAATCAGCAGAGAGTTGTTGAGAAGGCAGGAGAAAAACTTGACAATGCCATGAAAGAAAGAAAAACTTATGAAAAATTAAAAGAAAATGCATTTGAAGAATTTAAGGCAGAGATAAATGCAGAAGAACAAAAAGAGATAAATGAACTTGTAAGTTTTAAGTTTAGAAGTGGCAGTGATGAAAGTGAGGAATAAGCGGATGGCAAAGAAAGATAAGGACAAAATAGTAGGTGAAGAAAATGAGAGCGGTGGAAGCAAGCTGGTAACTGCTTTGATAGCGATCGTTATCATTCTTATCTGGCTGGCAGTTTTTGCATTTTTAATAAAAATGGATGTAGGAGGTATTGGAAGTAAAGTATTGTATCCGGTGCTTAAAGATGTTCCGGTAGTAAACAAGATACTTCCTAATGTTTCAGAAGATTTGCAGGCTGAAGAGGGTGATTATGAATACACAACACTTAAAGCTGCAAATGAGAGGATTAAAGAATTAGAGAGTAAACTTAAGTCTGAAAATGGAACACAGGATGCAAATTCTGATTATATTTCAGAACTTGAGGCTAAGTTAATGAAACTCCAGAAGTATAAAGATGAGTATGATGATTTTCAGAAGCGTGTAAAAGAGTTTGATGAAAAGGTTGTGTTTACAAAGAATGCTCCGGATATCTCAGAGTATCAAAAGTATTATGAGGAAATTCAACCGGAAAATGCCGAAAAGATATACAAACAGGTGCTCCTCAAACTTCAATACACAAAGAAAGCAGAAGAACTTGGAAAATTCTATGCTAATATGGATGCTGATAAGGCGGCTGCAAGACTTTCAGAGATGTCTGAAGACCTTTCACTTATCAGGGATATTCTTGAAAATATGACAGAAAAACAGGCGGCTGCAATATTGCAGGAGATGGATGTTGATTTCGCCGCACAGGTTACAAAGAAAATATCATCAGTGAAAAAATAGTTATCTTTCACATTGCAAGTGTGGCTTGGAAAAGTAATCAGATGTTTACGGCATTAGCCGTTTACATATATATCTATATCAATATAAGGAGGTGAAATGATGGCAGAGATCAAATCATTGATGATGGATTCATTATCAAAGGTTCAGTCAAACAATCAGGTACAGATGAAAAAAGACAAAAATGCAAATGATTTTGCAAATTGCCTGAGTGCATCTAAAAATGGTAACACTGCTAATACTGCTAATACTAAGAACAGTGTGTCTGACAATCAGAAAAGCAGTAATCTTAAGGTTGCAAAATCAAATACTGTAAACGCAAAAAACACAGATGATAACATTTCAGAACTTAATGCAAATACATCAGTGAAAGCAGATTTAAAATCAGTAGAAAATGTTGCAAATGAGATAACAAATGAGATAACAAATGAGGTCAGGGATATACTTGGTGTCGATGACGAGACGCTGGCAAATGCCATGACAGCACTTGGCTTTAGTGCACTTGACTTGCTCGATACCAGTAATCTTGCAAAACTTGTTCTTACAATCAATGGAAGCAGTGAATTTACGGATTTGCTCACTGATGAGAATATGATGAACCAGTTAAATTCTCTTATTGATGTTGTTGAGAATATCAATTGGGAAGAGTTGACGGGAATGTCTAAAGAAGATTTTGCCACAGCTCTTGCAAATTCAATGCAGCAGAGTGACATTGAAGATGAAAATTTGATGACAACTGTTTCTGATGGTGAAACATTTAGTGTGATTCAGGAAGATGCTTCGGACGGGCAGGTGAATGTTCAAACAGATGTTTCTGATAATATAACAGATGCAAAACAGGATGTTGCTGTAGCAGTAGAGAAAAATCAGAACGAAGCAGAGCAGGGTTCGGCACAGACAGATTCAGATGCCGGTAAAAATATGTCAGAAGAAATAGCTGAAAGCACAGTGTCTGACGATGATGCGGTAAGTAGCAGGCAGACAAATGTTCAGAATAATTTTATTCAGAACATGGAGCAGGCGGCTGCAAGTGTTGAACAGACACAGAGTGCAAGACCGGATACTGTAAGGATGCAGCAGATGGTTGACATTGTAAATCAGGTTGTCGAAAAGATAAAAGTTTCACTTGGAACTGAATCGACATCTATGGAGATGCAGCTTAATCCTGAACATTTAGGAAAAGTACTTCTCAATGTATCGTCTAAAAACGGTATGATGACAGCAGTATTCTCAGTGCAGTCGGAAGAAGCAAAAGCGGCACTTGAGAGCCAGATGTTCACATTGCGTGAAAATCTTGAGTTAAGAGAACTTAAAGTCGATGCGGTTGAAGTAAATGTGTCAGATTTTGATTTTTCACGAAGTGACCAGGCTATGGACGGCGGACAGAGCAAAGCTGATGATGGAAATGGCAAACAGATGAAGTTTGACTTTGGGGATGATTCGTCAGATGAGTCAGCAATTTCAAACGAGGAAAAAGAAGCCGTGAGAAAACAGGTTATGCGTGACAATGGTTCGCAGATAGACTTTACGGCATAGATGAAAGGAAAGGAGGAATATTATGGGATTAACAGCACCGGTAGTAAACGGTAAGGTTCAGATTTCAGAGGATTCACAACAGACAAAAGAGAGAAAGACAAATGATTCGCTTGGAAAAGAAGACTTCCTTTTACTTCTTGTAACACAGATGCAATATCAGGATCCGCTTGAACCTACAGATAACACTGAGTATGTAGCACAGCTTGCACAGTTCTCAGAACTTGAGCAGATGGAAAACTTAAACAGTACGACTGTAAATACATCGGCATATTCACTTGTAGGTAAGACAGTAAAGATAGAACAGACATCAGGCACAGGTCAGGTGACAGAGATGCAGGGTACTGTAGACAAGGTAACTATTAAGAATAATAAAGCATATGTTCAGGTAAATGGTAATCTTTATTCGTACGATGACATTTCAGAGGTGATAGATTCATCATATCTTATATCGCAGTACATACCAAAGGTAAGTAAGCAGACGGTTACATATCTTCACGGAGCACCACAGGATGTAGTGATAAAGGGTGTAAGTCTTGGCTCAAACGGTTATCAGGCAGCTTCAATAGGCATAGGTCTTATTGATTCTAAGGGCAATACTACAAAGGTTGATGCAAGTAAGCTTTCATATAAGGATGGAGTTCTTACTATAGACAAGTCAGCATTTGCAAGTCTCGATGCGGGTACATATACGATTGGCTTTGTATTTGATGATGCAAACAGCACGGTTGACGCTTCAAGTGTAACTCTTGTTGTAAAGGGAATAAAAGAAACAACGGGGGATAATTCATCTTCTGACAAAACAGATACAGACAAGTCTGACAATGATTCTGATGGAAGTACGGATACAGACAACAGTACAGCAAAAACTGAGTAGGCAGGATTGAAAAAGGGAAAATAAGAGAGAGGTGGAGATTATGCAACGACTTAATGATGGTTATTCATCTATCAGTAAAATGGCAAGTCAGCTCATAAATCAGAAAAGTGTAAACAGAAATACATCCACTGACTCAAAGGATTCATTTGAGGAAATACTCAACTCTACTCAGAAAAATTCTGCTGAGAGCTTAAAATTTTCAAAGCATGCCAATGAGAGACTGGCAGACAGAAATATTAACTTATCTGCGGAGCAGATGGAGCGTCTTGAAAATGGCACAACGAAGGCTAGGGAAAAAGGAATTCAGGAGTCTTTGGTAATGGTAGATGACTTGGCATTTATCGTCAATGTTAAAAACAATACGGTTATTACAGCGATGAATGACAAAACAGATTCAATATTTACGAATATTGACGGAGCAGTGATAAGCTAAAATACTTATACGCCGGACCTCATAAGGAAGCGTAGGGATTTTGACTGATTGATAAATCCCAAAGTATCAAAGCTTTTGAAAATACAAAATTTTTGTATTTTATATGAAGGAGGAAAAATATTATGATGAGATCACTCTATTCTGGTGTTGCAGGTCTTAAAACACACCAGACAAAGATGGATGTTATTGGTAACAATATTGCCAATGTAAACACGGTAGGATTTAAGTCAAGCAGTGTAAACTTTGCTGATCAGTTTTATCAGACAATGTCAAATGCAACAGGTGCAGATGCAGCAACAGGAGCAGCCGGTACAAATGCAAAGCAGATAGGTCTTGGATCAACAGTTGCATCAATAACGACAAATATAACAGAGCAGGGTGGAACACAGACGACAAACAGAGCACTTGATGTGGCAATAAACGGAGATTCATTCCTTATCGTTAAATCAGCAGGAGCTACATACTTTACAAAGTCAGGAGCATTAAATGTAGATGCAAACGGTACATTATACTGTACGACAAACGGAGCTACTGTTCAGGGATGGATGGCACAGACAGACGCACAGGGAAATCAGAGTATTGTAAAAAATACGGTTCAGGATCTTCAGGTAATGTCTGCAGCCAATATGTACTATGCTCCTACAGAAACATCAGCAGTTACAATAACAGGTAATATTGATAAAGCGGATACAGACCTTGTGGTAAATGATCCGACAATCATAGATACAAAGAACGGTAAGAAGCTTACATTCAGTTTTTACGATGAACTTGGTCAGGAATATACAGTTAAGATGAACTTATACAGAAACGGTTCAGGAACTACAGGAACAGGAACTGATGCACAGGCAACATCCGTATATTCAGTAACACTTGCCGATGTAACTGATGCGGACGGAAATTCTATTTTTGTGAAGAAAACGGTTGCTAACGGAGCAACTTCATATTCATCAACAAAAGTAAAGATAAATCTTGGTGGTGTTGAATACACGATAGCAAATGAGACTACTGATATAAATCAGAAAACAGGAGAGTTTACCATAACAGGAACAGGAACAGTGCCTACACTCTCTTTTATAGCCGAGACAGGTGACTTTTCAACCGTTAGTGATGCAAATATTCCAAATACCTCAACTGACTGGGGGAAGAGTCTTGTATTTCAGGTTACTGATGCAGGTACTCTTGACAACACATTTACAAAGTATGTTCCTGCAACTGATTCAGGCGGAGTTAAAGTAGATTTTTCAAGTCTTACACAGTATTCAAGCTCAGGTGTATCAAGCACATCATACAGCAAAGGAAGTACAAAAGGACTAGGCACGGGTAACACGGCAGGTGAGATGTCAGGTATTTCAATCGATGATAAGGGTATGATTTATGGTACATACAACAATGGTTCAAAGAAACTTCTTGCACAGATAGCTGTGGCAACATTCTCAAATCCGTCAGGTCTTGAGGCGGAGGGTGATTCATTATTCTCAGCAACACTTAACTCAGGAACATTTGATGGTGTAGGTGAGGATGTAAGTCTTTCAGGAAGTTTTGCGGTAGGTGCACTTGAAATGTCAAATGTTGACCTCGCAGCAGAATTTACAAGTATGATCACAACACAGAGAGGTTTCCAGGCTAACTCAAGAATTATCACAACATCAGATACGATGCTTGAAGAACTTGTAAACCTTAAACGATAATTATGATTAAATAAATATTTTGCAAGAAGTATAACGGGATTTTATTCAGTTAAATGCGTCTGCAGAGTGTATCTTAAATAAAACAGTGATGGTAAGGATATTGATAGAGTTATTTCTTTTTAACTTTGCCGTCACTGTTATATGAAAAAAGAAAGAAGAAAAGGGGAGTTGGTATATGATTGATGTCACAAAAATGAATGGTTCTAAAGTGACCATAAATTCAGATCTGATAGAAACGGTTGAGGAAAATCCTGATACTGTTCTAACCCTGACTACAGGAAAGAAAATTATTATAAAAGAAAGTAGACAGAAAGTCAAAAATTTAGTAATATTATATAAGCGTGAATGCAATTCTATTGATTTTAAATAGAAATTATATAAATAAAAAATAAAATTAAGGTGGTGGCTGTTTTGGATATTACAACAATTGTAGGTATGATAGTTTGTATCGTCGTTGTATTTTTCGGTATCATAACAGGTGTAGATGGATTTGCGGGTATTCCTCATTTTGGTGATCCTCCGTCAGTCTTTATTACACTTGGTGGTTCTATATGCTGTATGATGATTCAGGCAAAAGGATTTCCGGAGTTTATAAACTCATTTAAATCGATTTCGATTGCATTAAAGAAAAAAGAATTAAATCAGGCAGATGCAATAAAGAATATTATTGATTTATCAAATGTAGCACGTAAGGAAGGTCTTCTTGCACTTGAAGAAGCTGCAAATTCTATAGAGGATGATTTCCTTAAAAAAGGAATAATGCTTATTGTTGATGGTACGGATCCTGAACTTGTAAGAAATATAATGCAGACAGAACTTGATGCGGTAGATACAAGGCATAATGAAAAAATAGGTTTCTGGGCTAACTGGGGTGGAATGGGTCCTGCATGGGGAATGATAGGTACACTTATCGGACTCGTAAATATGCTTTACAACATGGATGATATGAGTTCTATCGGACCTAATATGGCGGTTGCACTTCTGACTACACTATACGGTTCTCTATTGTCCAATTGGATTTGTATTCCGGTGTCATTCAAATTAAAGATGAAGAATGATGATGAGATTACGATGAAACAGATTATGGTGGAGGGGCTTTTATCAATACAGGCAGGTGAGAACCCTAGAGTTATTGAAGAAAAACTTAAATCATTCCTTTCGCCGGGTGAGCGTGAAAATCAGGGAGATGATGCACAGGCTGGTGAAGCGGCGGCTGAAGGTGGTGAAGCTTAATGGCAAAAAAAGAAAAGGAAGAAATAAGAACCGACGGTTGGAAAGATACATTTTCGGATCTTATGAACTTGTTGCTTTGTTTCTTTGTCCTTTTGTACTCAATGTCGAATGTTGATCAGGTCAAGTATGCCGAACTCGTAGCTTCGCTTTCAAACAGTTTCAGTATATTTACCGGTGGGGAAAAAGCAGTTGGTGACGGACAACTTGTTTCAAGCGGTGCAAGTCAGCTAAACAATCTGGATGAATATTATTCTGATATGGGAAAAGCAAAAGAATCTCAAAAAGAAGAAGATCCCATGTCAGAACTTGAAAAACAGCAAAAAGAGGAACAAAAGAAATCTACGGAAAAATTATACAGTGATATTGTAAAAAAAGCAGAAAATAATCGCCTTCAGGATGCCATAGAGGTTTCTATGGATAATAGTTATCAGTATGTTATGATTTCTCTTAGTGGTGGTATTTTGTTTGATTCAGGCAGTGCTGATATCAAAAAAGGAGCTTCCATGATAATAGGAAGAGTAGGAGATATTCTTAAGAATTATTCAAATAAGAGGATAAAGATAGAAGGCCATACGGATAATGTTCCTATAGGAAGTACATCGAAATATTCGAGCAACTGGGAACTTTCAACAGCAAGAGCAACAAGTGTTTTACAGTATCTTGCACAAAAGAAAGGTTTAAATGCAAAATATCTTGAAGCATCAGGAAGGGCAGATGTAAATCCGGTGGCTGATAACAAGACCGAAAAGGGAAGGTCAAAGAATCGACGTGTAGAAATAAAAATCTACAGCAATAATGATTAGGAAAGGTGCAAAAGTAATATGAAAAAAAATATTTTTAGTGTAATTATTACAGTATTGACAGTGGTGAATGTAGTACTGACAGCAATCATGTTTTTTATAATGGTTCCAACATTCAATAAAACAAATAATCTTATAACACAGGTGGCATCAGTGCTCAATCTTGAACTTGATGGTGATTCGGACGCAAAAGGTGATGCTGATTACAAGATAAGTGACCTTGAGGACACAACAGTTTCATTTGATTCACAGCAGACTATAAATCTTAAAACAGGTTCAGATAATTCTCAGCATTATGCTATGTTATCAGGATATACGATTTCAGTAAACAAAAAGGCTGATGATTATAAAGATTTTGCTACAGATAAAGTTACGGAAAAATCATCTGTATATACGGATATTGTCCGTTCAGTAATACAGTCACATTCAAAGGATGATATATCAGAGGAACTTGTAAAGAAAGAAGCTTTGCAGCAGATTCAGAAGAAGTTTAATACTAAGGCGATCGTAGGCATTACATTAACAAACTTTATGTATCAGTAGTTTTGACAAAAAAATTACTTTGCTTTTTGTTAAAAATGTGTTATTATTACTATGGTTTAGAAAACTGAAATCTTGGATATCTTTTTGTGTTAGCATATACAGGGTTTTAGGTGTGAGGTGAAAATAATGGGAGATACCTTATCTCAGGAAGAGATAGATAATCTGCTCAAGGCGTTTAATGATGGTGATTTAAATGCGGATGATTTTAGTGACACCAAGGAAAAACAGGTTAAAAATTATGACTTTGCCAGACCATCAAAGTTTTCAAAAGATCATCTTCGTACACTCGAAATTATCTTTGAAAATTATGGCAGGCTTTTATCGACAAATTTACCGGCATATCTTAGAAAAAATGTTCAGGTTGAAGTTGTCAATGCGGAAGCAAATACATATTCTGAGTTTGCAAATGCACTTTCTAATCCTGTTATTTTAGGAGTTGTTAATTTTGCTCCATTAGAAGGAAACATTATCATTGAGCTTTCAGCAAATCTCGGATTTACGATAGTAGATCGAATGTTAGGTGGTGGCGGGGCACCATTAGAAAGAAACAGGGATTTTACAGAGATTGAGCTTATTATTTTAGAAAGAGTTTTGGAAGTATGCACAAATCTGCTTGTTGATCCATGGGAGAGCGTTGTGTCTATAGAACCCCGGTTAGAGAGAATAGAGACAAATTCACAGTTTGCACAGTTTATATCTCCGGGTGAGATGACTGCAATCATTACAATGAGTGTCAAGATTGGTTCAGTAGAGGGACTGATGAATATATGTATTCCGTATTCATGTGTTGAACCGGTTATAGACAAGCTGAATACGAAGTACTGGTATTCAAGCATGAAAGAGAGTGATTCGGGTGCTTATCAGGAAGTTATAGAAGATATAATCGACTATGCAAAGATTCCGGTAAAAGCAATGCTGGGAAGGAGTACGATTTCCGTAAATGATTATATCAATATCCAGATTGGTGATATTATTAAGCTGGATACTAAAGTTAATGATGAACTTGAGGTTTATGTGGGAAACATAAAGAAGTTTACTGCACTTCCGGGTGCGACTAGTGATTCTTATGCTGTTCGAGTTACATCAGTGATAAGGGAGGAGCAATAGACATATGGATGGAATGTTAACTCAGGAAGAGATTGATGCGTTGACGGGTGGCAACAATTCAGATAGCAGTACACAGCAGGCATCAGATATTAGTGAAAGTCTTACAGATGCAGAAAGAGATGCGGTAGGTGAGATTGCCAATATCAATATGGGCACTGCTGCGACAACATTATCTACTCTTTTGAATAATAAGGTAACGATTACAACTCCAAGAGTTTCATATGTTACCTTGAATGAACTGTCAGCACAGTATGACAGACCATGTGTATTTATACATATATCTTATATAAGCGGTATAGATGGAAATAATATCCTTATTCTTAAGGAACATGATGTTAAAGTTATTACAGATTTGATGATGGGCGGAGATGGAACAAATACTGAGGGCGAGTTGTCTGAACTTCATCTTAGTGCTATCAGTGAAGCTATGAATCAGATGATGGGTTCTGCTGCGACCTCTTTATCTTCAATGCTTGAAAAGAAAGTGGATATCAGTCCACCAGTTGCAAGTCTTGTAGACTTAAATGACACTATTGAAGATACTGAATTGTCAAATTTCTTAGACGGAGACATTGTTCAGGTAGCATTTGATATGAAAATCGGAGATTTGGTTGACAGCCAGATTATGCAGTTATATCCGTTTGATTTTGCTAGAGAATTGTATAAGAAATTTATGGGTTCGGAAGTTGAGCAGACAGCAGCACCGGCATCACAGCCGGAACAGACTCAGCCTGTATCACCGGCACCGGAACCGGTTCCAACACCGGCACCGCAACCAGTGCAGCCTCAGCCTGTACCACAGCCAATGCCACAACAGATGCAGCAGCCACAGTATGCAATGCCTATGCCAAATGTGAATGTGCAGTCTGCACAGTTCCAGACATTTAATACAGGTGTCAGTCCGCTTATGCAGGAAGAAAATATAGATCTTGTGCTCGATGTGCCATTGGAGGTAACGGTAGAACTTGGTCGCACAAATAAATCAATTAAGGAAATTCTTGATTTTTCTCCGGGAACTATTATAGAGCTTGATAAACTTGCAGGTGAGCCGGTAGATGTATTAGTCAATGGTAAATTTGTTGCCAAAGGCGAAGTAGTTGTTATCGAAGAAAACTTTGGTATCAGACTTGTTGAAATTTCAAAATAAAAATAAATTAAAATGCTGGAGGTGTAGATATGTTTAGTTTAATTACAAAGTATTCTACATTTGCCGGCATTTTTAAATTGATTTTTCTTGTCATTATCTTTATAGTTATTCTCGTGTTGTCTTATCTTGTTACAAAGTGGTATGCAAATTCCGGTCTTGTAAAAAACAAAACAAACAATATAGAGATTAAAGAGTCTTTTCAGCTTGCTCCCGGAAAGACGATTTCTATTGTAAGGATAGGCGAGAAATATGTTGCCTTAGCACAGTTTAAGGATAATGTGGTTAAATTGGCAGAGCTTACGGAGGAAGAACTCATTCTGAACCGCGAAGTTGAAATTTCGGACAGTTCTTTTAAAGATGTTTTTTCAAACATTGTTAAAAGCAGAAAAAAAGACACTAAGTCAGACAAGAAATTATGAGGAAAATAAATGATAAACAAAATTAATAAGAAAAAGTTAAAAAAAGTCATAAATTCTCTTATGATAATAGGTATGTTTGTCCTGCTTTTTTCTGTTTCAAGACCTGCATTTGCAGTGGCAAGCGGTGTAGATAAAACGACTCAGGATGAAATAAGCGGACAGCCTGATATAGATGATAATACACTAGACATCAATATATCATCTAATGCGGGAAGCATGAAGTTGGAGTCAACACTTCAGATTTTGATTATGCTGACTATATTATCACTTGCACCGTCAATTCTTATAATGGTAACATCATTTACAAGAATAGTTGTTGTGTTTCACTTTCTGCGGACTGCCTTGGGAACGCAGACTACACCACCGAATCAGGTGATTGTTGGACTTGCATTGTTTATTACGATTGCAATTATGTCACCGGTTTTTACGGAGGTAAATACTAAGGCGATTAAGCCGTACACGGCAGGAAAGATTAAACAGGAACAGGCAATAGAGAAGGGGCTGTCACCTCTTAGGGAATTTATGCTGAAGCAGACAAGGGAGAAAGATTTAAAATTATTTATGGATCTTAATAAAAAATCTGCTGATGATATAAAAGATTATGATGATATACCAATAACTATAGTGATTCCTGCATTTATCATAAGCGAATTGCGTGCGGCTTTTATAATAGGTTTTTTGATATATCTTCCATTTATAGTAATAGATATGGTTGTTGCCTCGACACTTATGTCAATGGGTATGATGATGCTCCCACCGACAACGATTTCGTTGCCGTTTAAATTGTTATTGTTTGTTTTGGCAGACGGATGGAATTTGGTGATTGGGCAGCTTGTTAATTCGTTTAACTGAGGTCAGCACCTAAAGTAAATTGTTTTTTGAAAATTGGAGGGTTATTATGAATGAGGCTACGATTATAGATCTCTCAAGGGAAACCGTATTAACCATAGTAGAGACATCGATGCCACTTTTATTGATATCATTAGTGATAGGTCTGATAATAAGTATATTTCAGACCATTACATCAATTCAGGAACAGACATTGACTTTTATTCCAAAGTTTATCGCAATAATGCTTGTTGTAGTATTATGTGGAAACTGGATTATGAATAAATGTGTTACGCTTTTTGAAGCATTGATGGCAAACATTCCAAATTATATTAAATAGGGGTGAGACTGTTGAAATTTACTGTAGAATATCTTGAAGTTTTTTTGCTTGTGATGGTAAGGATTTCTGCAATGGTTTATATTATGCCTTTTTTTGGCGACAGGAGTATTCCGGTCAAAGTGAAAATAGCGATTTCATTTTTTCTTGCAGTTCTGGTTGGCAATACAGTTGATTATAATGCTGTATCTTATACTGGTGTTATAGGATACAGCATTCTTGTTGTAAAAGAAGCAATCACCGGCCTGCTGATAGGCATGGCAGCAAATTTATCATTATATATATTGGATTTTTCCGGACATATGTTGAGTTTAGAGCTTGGATTGTCTATGGCTACTGAGTTTGATCCGACATCCAATATGCAGTCAACGGTAATATCAAATTTTTTGAAGTATTCGTTTATGCTGATGTTTCTAGTGACAGATATGCATTATTATCTTATTGATGCACTATACGGTTCATTTGAGACGATACCTATAGGTGGAATGGTGCCAAATGGTGGTGTTGTTTCATCTATGGTAAAATATATAACTGATTATTTTGTTATTGGATTTAGAATAATACTGCCGGTATTTTCGTGTATTCTTGTAATAAATGTCGTTTTAGGTATTCTTGCGAGGATAGCACCACAGATGAATATGTTTGTAATAGGTATGCAGTTAAAGATTTTTGTAGGACTTGTAGTTATATATTTTGTGCTAAATCTTCTTCCGGGATTATGTGATTTTATCTTTCAGGAGATGCAGGACATGACGCAGTTGTTCATTAAATCAATAACACCATAGCTGCTAATAGTGTTATTGAGCAGATTACAAACATCTGCCTGACTCATCAATGTACTGTATAGGTTTATGGTGTGACAGGTAACTTTATATTTGCTATTTTTATGCAAATGGTTTATATTATTTTAAAAGGGTGAACAGTATGATTGAAAAAGACTCTTTAAAAGTTGTTTATTGCTACGATTTGCAGTTGTTTGCAAAAGATGGTCCTAACGGCGAAAAGACAGAGGAGCCGACTTCTAAAAAGTTATCTGATGCGAGAAAAAAAGGTCAGGTAGGAAAAAGTAAGGAAGTTACAACGGCAGCAATGCTGCTTACATTTTTTGTACTTTTAAAATTTTTTATAGGATATCTCGGAGGCAGATTTTTAAGCTGCTTTGAATATGTTTTTAAGCATATTTCAGAATACGGAAATGATGAATTTACAGTTCCGCTTTCCAGTGCACTTATGGGAGACATGGTAAAATATATACTTATCACGGGTCTTCCGTTTTATGCAGTTATATTTGTGGTCGCATTTATATCACAGATGGCTCAGATAAAGTGGAAAGTTTCATTTGAACCCATGAAGCCGAAGTTTTCAAAATTTAATCCTATCAGTGGTGTTAAGAGGATATTTTCAAAGAATAAACTTTTTGAGACTTTGTTTGATACGGCAAAGCTTGTTATATTGTGTGCCGTGGTTATCAGTTATCTTAAGGATAAGTGGGATCTTGTAATGAAAATGTATTCCTATACGCTCACACAGGGAATAGCACTTATAGGAGACATTATCATAGATATAGGTATGCGTGTCAGTATGTGGTTTATAGTTATAGGTGCCGCTGATTTTGCATATCAGAAATGGAAGTTCCATGATGACATGAAGATGACAAAACAGGAAGTTAAGGATGAATTTAAAAATTCAGAGGGTGATCCTAAAGTTAAAAGTCAGCAGCGTGCACGTATGCAGCAGGCATCAAGAAGGCGTATGATGCAGTCAGTTCCGCAGGCTGATGTTGTTATTACAAACCCGACGCATTTTGCGGTTGCCATAAAATATGATAAAAATGAACATGAAGCACCGATAGTTCTTGCAAAAGGTGCTGATTATCTTGCACGTAAGATTAAAGATGTGGCAGCAGAAAATTCAATAGAAATAGTTGAGAATAAGCCGCTCGCGCGTATGTTATATCATAATGTAGATATAGGTGCAGAAATTCCACCTGAATTGTATCAGATGGTTGCAGAAGTTCTCGCTTATGTATATAATTTAAAAGGGAAATCTTAAGGGTAAATATACATACCGTAATGTTATGTTATCATATATATGTTCATACGGTTGTGTATAAATTAAAAGTTATATTAAAATTGTTATTAATATATGGAGGTATGTATGAAAAGACAGGATATATTTCTGGGCTTATATATCTTGGTACCGGTCGTGTTTTTGATTGTACCGATTCCAACATTGTTACTAGATATTTTAATCTTATTTAATATAGGAATTGCACTGGTAATTCTTTTTAATGCACTTTTTTCAAAAGAAGCATTAAATATGTCGATATTTCCGACACTGCTTTTGATGACGACACTGTTTAGAATGTCACTCAATGTCAGTTCTACGAGAAATATTTTATTACACGGATACGCAGGTAATGTCGTAGAGACATTCGGACAATTCGTAGGTGGCGGTAACCTTGTAGTTGGTATGGTTATATTCTTTATTTTGATAATTATTCAGTTTATAGTTATCAATAAAGGTTCTGAGCGTGTATCAGAAGTTACTGCGAGATTTACGCTTGATGCCATGCCGGGTAAACAGATGGCGATAGATGCCGACTTAAATACGGGTGCGATAGATGATGCCGAAGCAAAAAGGCGTCGTGAAAAGATACAGGACGAGTCAACATTCTTTGGAGCGATGGATGGTGCTACAAAGTATGTAAAAGGAGATGCCACGGCAGGTCTTATCATAACGGCGATAAACCTTGTTGGCGGAATTGTACTCGGTGTTGTTGTACAGGGAGCGGAAATAAGTGATGCGTTGTCAAAGTACACTATTCTTACGATAGGTGACGGTCTTGTTTCGCAGATTCCGTCATTGCTTATATCTTTGTCAACAGGTATTATAGTTACAAAGGCATCAAAAGAATCTGATCTTGGAAATGTCCTTATAAGACAGCTTTTTTCAATACCTAAAGTATTATACATAGTCGGATTGACCATGGCTTTCCTTGGCATATGCACACCGCTTAACACATTGTTATGTCTTATATATGCAGTCTTATTTATTGCGGCCGGAAGAGCGATACAGGCTAATGTTGAGGAAGCAGAGATCGAGGATGAAGTTGAAACTGAGGAGCAGTCAGCAGAGGAGATAAGGCGGCCGGAAAATGTCGTTTCACTTTTGCAAGTTGATCCTATAGAATTAGAGTTTGGTTATGGTATCATACCGCTTGCCGATGTAAATCAGGGCGGTGATCTTTTGGACAGAGTGGTTATGATAAGACGACAGATAGCACTTGAACTTGGCTGTGTCGTGCCTATGATACGACTCAGGGATAATATACAGCTTAATCCAAACCAATATGTTATAAAGATAAAAGGTGTTCCGGTGAGCGAGGGCGAGATATTATTCGACCACTACATGGCTATGAATCCGGGATATGTTGAGGAGGAGATAACAGGTATTCCGACTTTTGAGCCGTCATTCCATCTGCCGGCAATATGGATAACAGAGTCACAGAGGGAGAGGGCAGAATCACTCGGTTATACGGTTGTTGATCCGCCTTCGATAATCGCGACACATCTTACTGAGGTTATAAGAAACAATCTCAATGAACTTCTTACAAGACAGGATGTTCAGAATCTTATAAATAATATTCAGGAGGCAAATACAACACTTATTTCTGAACTTGTACCTAAACTTTTAAGTGTAGGTGAGATTCAGAAAGTGCTCCAGAATCTTCTTGAAGAGGGGATTTCGATAAGAGATCTTGTGACGATATTTGAAACGCTCGCCGACAATGCGGCAACGACAAGAGACACAGATGTACTTACGGAGTATGTAAGACAGAGTCTTAAGAGAGCTATATCTAATAAATATTTTCCTGCAAACGAGATGACAAGTGTAGTAACACTTGATCCTAAGATAGAGCAGGAGATAATGAGTTCTGTCAAACAGACAGAGCAGGGAGCATATATCAATCTTGCACCTGAAAAGACACAGGATATATTAAACTCGGTTAAAGAGGAAGTTGACAAAATGGAAGAACTTGGAAAAAATCCTATAATTGTGACTTCGCCGATAGTTCGTATGTATTTTAAGAAGATAACATCAGAGCAGTTTAAGGATTTGATAGTTGTATCTTACAATGAAATCGATACTGATGTTGAATTACAATCTATAGGGATGGTGACAGTATAGTGATTATTAAGAAATATATTGCAACGACTGAAAAAGAGGCAGTTTCACTTGCAAAGGCTGAGCTTGGTGAAGATGTCACAATTATGAATATTAAAGAAAACAATCCGAAAGGACTCTCAAGATTGTTTAAAAAGAGCAGTGTCGAAGTTACTGCTGCAATCGATGATGTCAAAACGGAATCAAAAACACCTGAACGAAAAAAAGAGCATACGGATTTTGCAAAACTTCAACAGGCACTTGATGGAAATGGTTTTACACCGGCTCCGGATTCTAAGACAGCAAGAATGGAAGAAAATAAGGAGAGACTGTTTAGAAATAATCAGGTTATAAGGGATAATGTTGTTGATGTTGTCGGCGGCAAAATGGATTCAAGCAATGAGATTGAACAGAAGTTAAATACACTTCAGGATCTTATAGAGAAACAGATGGCTCAGAGTATTAAAGATGAGCAAAAAGCAAATGAACAAAAAGAAGATAAAAATCAGGGCTATCTTGAGCTGATAAAGAAGCAGCTTTTGCAAAATGAAGTTGAGGCTGTCTATATAGATCAGATTATGGATGAGATTAAGGGAAGTCTTGGCAGAAATGTTTCACTCGATAATGTTCTGGCAAGTGTTTATCAGAAGATTGTTTTAAAAATCGGTCAGCCTCACATGATTGATACAGATAATGAGAAAACAAAATTTATATTTTTTATCGGTCCTACCGGAGTAGGCAAAACGACAACTATTGCAAAGATAGCATCAACTATGAAGTTATCAAAAAAATTAAAAGTTGCATTAGTTACATCAGATACATACAGGATAGCAGCAGTTGAGCAGCTTAGAACTTATGCGAATATTTTAAGCATTCCGCTTAAAGTAGTTTATACCGCAGAGGAAATGGAGAGTATAAGGGACGAATTGCTTGCATTTGATATTGTTCTTATCGATACGGCAGGTCGTTCACATAATAATGCCGAGCAAAAGGAAGATTTGATAAAGCTGCTTGCATCCGTACCTGAAGACGAGCAGGAGGTATTTCTTGTTTTAAGCTCTACTACCAAATACAATGACCTCGTAAGAATATCACAGGTATATTCAGAAATGACAAAATATAATCTTATCTTCACAAAACTTGATGAGACAGATACAGTAGGAAACATATATAATCTGAGAGTGCTAACAGGTGCTCCGCTCTCATATGCGACCTGGGGGCAGAATGTACCTGACGATATAGGGAAATTTAATGCACAGAAAATTGCAAAGCAGCTACTTGGAGGAAATGGTTGATGGATCAGGCACAGCAGCTTAGAAATATAATAAAACAACAGAATATGCAGCAGCATCTTGCAAGAGTTATAACAGTAACAAGCGGAAAAGGTGGTGTCGGTAAATCAAATATGTCTGTCAATATGGCAATACAGCTTGGCAGACTTGGGAAAAAGGTTGTGATACTCGACGCTGATTTTGGACTTGCCAATGTTGAAGTTATGCTTGGAACAAGACCGAGATACAATATGGCAGATATGATATACGGTAGGAAAGGCATAAAGGATATAATCTGCCGTGGCCCTGAAAATATAGGATTTATATCAGGGGGTTCCGGAATTAAAGAGTTGTCAAACTTGTCTAAAGACCAGATTTCAGGTATAGTAAATATGATGTATGAGCTTGATTCTATAGCGGATGTAATTATAATAGATACCGGTGCAGGAATATCAGATGCGGTAATTGACATGGTACTTGCAAGTTCAGAGGTATTACTTGTCACAACTCCGGAACCTACATCTATAACAGATGCATATGCATTGTTAAAAACTATAAATAAAGCTCCGGGTTACAGTAATGATAATATAAAAATAAAGATGATCGGAAACAGAACGCTGAGTATGTCAGATGGAGAAGAACTTTATAATAAACTGAACTCGGTTGTCACTAAATTTTTACATATGAATATGGAGTATCTGGGCTCAGTTCCTTTTGATGTAAATTTGACAAAAGCTGTGATGAAACAACAGCCGGTCTCAGTCGCATATCCGAATACTCCGGCATCTAAATCCATTAAGGCAATGGCAGAAAAACTTGCTAATGTTGAGCCGGAGAATCAGAGACAGACATTGGGAGGTTTGTCAGGTTTGTTTTCAAAAATGTTTAGAAATAGAAATAAATAGGAACATTGTAGTTTCATATGGTTTTTGAAGTATAGATATAAGTGAAGATAGCCATAAATGAATCTTAAGTTCAGAATGGAGGCGGAAAATATTGAAAAATATATTGATTATAGATGACTCTGCACTTATGAGAAGGATAATATCTGATATAATAAATTCAGATGAAGAATTGCATAGTGAGCGAACTGCTACAAATGGTCTTGAAGCTATAAATATGCTTGAGTCAGGGCAGAGATTTGATTGTATCATTTTAGATATAAATATGCCAAAGATGAATGGCATTGAGTTTTTAAAGACCATGAACAGAAAAGGGATAAAACAAAATGTTATTATTGTAAGCACAATCGCAAAGGAGGGTGCAAAGGAGACTATTGAAGCATTGGAACTTGGTGCATTCGACTTTGTCACAAAACCGGACAGCCTTGCTGAAGCAAAGGGTTCTGAATTTTCAAACAGACTTATAAGTATGATTTATGCGGCATGTAATGTTTCAATCACATACATAGTTCAAAAAGCTGCAGAAGAAGTTAAGAACATGGTAGGCGGCAGAAAGCAGACTCCGGTTATAAAGACAGGTGGAACTAAAAACCGTAAAGCATCGGCATCTGTTCCAGGTGTAAAGTACAGGAAGAAGCTTGTGGCATTGGCGTGCTCTACCGGTGGTCCCAGAGCTCTACAGTATGTTATTCCATTCCTTCCTAAAAATCTTGATGCAGCCGTACTGCTGGTGCAGCATATGCCGGAGGGATTTACGGCATCACTTAGCAAAAGACTGAATGAATTAAGCAGGATTAATGTTAAGGAAGCAGCAGATGGAGACATTCTTCAAAATGGCACAGTGTATATTGCCAAAGGCGGTTCACAGATGAGACTTAAAAGAGCTGCTGCTGGGACATACACATTGTCAGTAACAGTTGAGGCAGCCAGAAACGGCTTGAAACCATGTGCGGATATAATGTATGAGTCACTTATGGATATGGATTTTGATGAAGTGATATGTGTTGTTATGACGGGTATGGGAGCCGACGGCACTCAGGGAATAGTACAGTTAAATAAAACCAACAAAATTTATGTTATCGGTCAGGATGAAGAAACTTGTACGGTTTACGGTATGCCTAAGGCAATCGCAGAGTCAGGATTAGTTGATGAGGTGTTGCCATTAAAGCAGATAGCTGATGCGATAACAAGACATGTGGGGGTGCGATAAAATGGATGTAAGCCAGTATCTTGAAATTTTTATTGATGAAACAAAAGAACATTTACAGACTTTAAGTGATCAGTTGATGATACTTGAACAGGAACCTGAAAACACTGATACGATTAATGAGATATTCAGAGCAGCACATTCTTTGAAAGGAATGGCAGGAACCATGGGATATAAGCGTATGCAGCGTCTTACGCATGACATGGAAAATGTTTTTCAGGAAATCAGAAGCGGAAACATGAAAGTCAAGCCGGAACTTGTTGATGTATTGTTCAGAGGACTTGATGCTTTAGATGCATATTTAAATAATATTATAAATACTGCTGATGAAGGAACAGAGGATAATGAAGAAATAATCAATGCTTTAAACTCCATTGCTGAGAATGCTACAGGAAAGAGCACAGCATCAAAACCGGCAGAAACTAAACCGGCAGAGGAGAAAGAAAAGACAGAAGATATCCAGGGTGCTAAGTATGATTCTATTCAAATATCTGATTTTGAGAGAAATACATTTGATAAGGCAAAAAGTCAGAATCAGAATATTTTTGGTATTACGGTATATCTTCAGGAATCATGCATATTGAAGGCCGCAAGGGCATTTCTTGTATTCAAGGCACTTGAAGAATTAGGTGAAGTTATAAAGGCAGTGCCAAATGTGCAGGATATTGAGGATGAAAAATTTGATTTTGATTTCAGTCTTGTCTATTTCACAAAAGAGAGTCTTGAAACTGTTAAGGCTGCCATTGAAAATGTTTCTGAAGTGAAAAACGCAGTAGTAGGACCATTTGAGATAAAACTTGACGAGTCGGCAAAACAGGCAGCACAGGAGGAAAAAGAGAAAAAAGAAGAAGAGGAAAAAGCTGCAAAAGCTGCAAAGAGCAGCGAAAACAATGCTGCAAAAGCTGCTACAAAAGCTGAGGCGGCTCCGGCAAAGAATAAAAAGACAACTGCTACAGCAAAGAAAGCCGCAAAGCCGGCTGTAGGAAGAACAGTCCGCGTAGATATAGAAAAGCTTGATGTACTTATGAATCTCGTTAGCGAGCTTATCATTGCAAAAAATGGACTTGTTTCAATAAGTTCGTCTGAGAGTGATACCAGAAATGACACAGGATTTAATGAACAGATAGAATATCTTGAAAGTGTGACTACAAATCTTCATGAGTCAGTTATGAAAGTCAGGATGGTACCTATTGAGAGTGTGTTTAGCAGATTTCCTAGAATGATTCGAGATTTGACGAAAAAACTCAACAAGAAGATGACACTTCATATGACAGGTGAGGAGACAGAGCTTGACAGAACTGTTATAGATGAAATTGGAGATCCACTTCAGCATCTTCTTCGTAATGCCGCTGATCATGGTCTTGAATCAAATGAAGAGCGTGTGGCATTAGGTAAGGAAGAAGTTGGAAATATATATCTTGATGCATATCAGGATGGAAATAATGTAAACATTGAAGTGCGTGACGATGGCGGCGGAATCAATATCGAAAAGGTTAAAAATAAGGCAATAAGTTCAGGGACAATAACACCTGAGCAGGCTGAAAATATGACTGACAAAGAGGTTATCGACCTTCTGTTCAGACCAAGTTTTTCAACAGCAGAAAAAATTACTGATGTATCAGGTCGTGGTGTAGGTCTTGATGTCGTAAAGACAAAGATCGAGGAACTTGGTGGAAACATAGAATGTAAATCAGTGCTTGGAGAGGGAAGCAGCTTTATTATCAGACTTCCTCTTACTCTCGCAATTATTCAGGCTCTCATGGTAGAACTTGGTACTGAAAAATACGCTATTCCTCTCGGAAATATCCAGACTATAGAAGATGTCCTTATCTCAGATGTAAAATATGTGCAGACTAAGGAAGTTATCAATCTTCGTGGTACGGTTATTCCGCTTATCAGACTTGACCAGATACTTGATGTAGAACCGGTTGAAAATGATTCAGAAAATCTTACGGTTGTAATCGTAAAGAAAGGCGACAAGCTTGCAGGACTTGTTGTAGATAATCTTATCGGACAGCAGGAGATTGTTATTAAGTCAATCGGCAATTACATTAACTGTAGTAAGATGATCGGTGGTGCAACTATCCTTGGAGACGGTGAAATAGCATTGATTCTTGAAGTAAATTCTTTGGTATAGGGAGGGTCTGACAATGGAAGATATGAATGATGTACAGAATATAGAAACTGCAAGTGATGGCAAGCAGTATATAGTAGTTAGGATAGGAACAGAGCAGTATGGTATAGATATAAAATATGTTGACAACATTGTAAGGAATCAGCGTATTACAAGAATTCCAAAGGCTCAGCCTTACTTTAAAGGTGTTATTAACCTTCGTGGTGAAATCATACCGGTTATGAGTCTTAGATTAAAATTTGGACTTGAACCAGATGAATACACTAACACAACACGCATAATCATAATAAAGCTTGAACCTCAATCTGCTATTGGAATTATTGTTGATGAGGTAAAGGAAGTTGTGACATTAAGTGAAGATTCAATAGAGAAGCCAACCGTTTCAGATGCATCAGATTCTATGGTGCAGTATCTTAGTGGAATAGGAAAGCATGGAGATGGATTGATTTCTTTGCTTAATATTGCATCAGTAATAATTGAAAAAGAGATTATTTAAAATCGCAGAGGTGAAATTAAGTGCAGGAAAACAATAATAATTCAGAGGGAAAAGAAATTGAATTTGATGTTCTCACTGAAATTGGAAATATTGGAGCGGGCAATGCAACAACAGCATTGTCCCAGCTCATAAACGCTCGTATTGATATGCGTGTCCCAAAAGTGGATTTGCTTGGTTTTTCAGAGCTGGCGGAGATTGTTGGCGGAGCAGAAACACTGGTTGCAGGTATATTATTGTCTTTAGAAGGTGATGTAGACGGAATGATGCTGTTTGTGCTGGAAAGTTCTGCTGCACATCTTCTTGTAGACCAGTTGATGGGGTGTGTTTCAGGTGAAAACAAGGGAGATTTTTCAGAGATGGAACAGTCGGCTCTGATGGAAATCGGCAACATTATTGCAGGAGCATATTTATCATCAATTTCAGAATTAACAAATATGAAAATAACATCTTCGGTTCCTTATCTTGCAGTGGATATGGCAGGGGCAATCCTTAGTGTCCCGGCTATTGAATTTGGAAAACTTGGAGATAAAGCGTTATTAATAGAATCGAAGTTTAAGGATTTGGATGTAGATATCAGTGGTTATTTCATATTAATACCTACATTAGAATCATATGGACGAATTTTGACATCGTTAGGGTTATAGGTGATGGATAATGGCAAAAATGGTTAAGGTTGGAATGGCAGATTTAAATATATGTCATTCACCAGATGCAATAACAACATTGGGATTAGGTTCATGTGTTGGTGTTGCTTTATATGACAAAAACACAAAAACAGCCGGGTTAGTGCATGTTATGCTTCCTGACAGTACGAAAGTCAGACAAAATCAGAATAGGGCAAAGTTTGCAGATACAGGAATTGATTATCTGATAGAATTGTTAGAAAAGGAAGGTGCAAAAAAATCTTCACTTACTGCTAAAATTGCAGGAGGTGCACAGATGTTTGCGTTTAGTTCCAGTAATGATATGCTTAGAGTAGGTGAAAGAAATGTGGAGGCTGTTAAGGATAAATTAAAAAAATTAGGCATTCGCATACTTGCTGAGGATACAGGTTTAAATTATGGTCGTACGGTAGAATTTTATCCGGAGACAGGAGA
This sequence comes from Clostridium sp. AF34-13, assembly GCF_003477845.1. Taxonomy (NCBI): domain Bacteria; kingdom Bacillati; phylum Bacillota; class Clostridia; order Eubacteriales; family Clostridiaceae; genus Clostridium; species Clostridium sp. AF34-13. The sequence goes on along the minus strand of NZ_QUEB01000002.1, from coordinate 158,922 downwards.
TTTTATAATTAAGTCTGTCGGAAAACTCGTAAAGACTATTTAATGGGGGGATTATCTTGTGAAAACAGAGATTATACCAAAAGTTATAACACTGCTTGCAGGTGCTATGGTATCAATAGTCTGTATTATAAACGGTGTGGATGTAACGCGCTCGTTAGAATTTTTACTGGCTACGCTTATTATTTTTTATATAGTAGGTTGTCTTGTGAAAAGAATGATACAGAATATACTTATCAGCAATAGTGTTTTAAGAAAAAAGATTGACAAACAGGCAGAAGAAGATATTGATGAGGAGAAAAAAGAAGATTCTCCTTCAGAAGGTAATAAAGAGTCTGAATCTGACAATGAAGATCAGAATAAATAATAAGGACTCTGGACAGCAGTGGAAGGAAAATATCTATGGATGAAAAAGGCAAGACAGCTTTGTGGGAAGAATACTCACAGACTAAAGATCCTAAGATTAGAGAAAAACTTATATTGCAATATTCCGAACTTGTAAAAATTGTTGCCGGTCGTCTTGTTATGTATCTTGGTTATACAGTTGAATATGATGATCTGGTAGGTTATGGAATATTTGGTTTGATTGATGCTATTGACAAATTTGAACTTACAAAGGGTGTTAAATTTGAGACATATGCGAGTCTTAGGATAAGAGGAGCTATACTTGATCAGATAAGAAAGATGGATTGGATTCCGAGAACTCTCAGACAGAAACAAAAGAAACTTGAGCAGGCTATGCATGAGTTTGAAGTAGAGTTTGGAAGGGCTGCAACCAGCGAAGAATTATCAAAAAAAATGGATATATCAGTAGAAGAGTTAAAGGGGCTTGTAAATCAGACACAGATAGCAAGTCTTGTTTCGCTTGATGAATATCTTGAACAGGGAAGCGATATATCACCAGAAGGAAATAACAAGTCATGTTTTGAAAGTCCGGAACAGGTTATAGACCGTCAGGAACTTAAAAGAACATTGACGGAGGCTATAGAAGCATTAAATGACAATGAACAGAAAGTAATTGCGTTTTATTATTTTGAAGAACTGACACTAAAAGAGATTAGTAAAGTTCTTGGTGTGTCAGAGTCAAGGGTTTCTCAGCTTCATACAAAAGCACTTAAAAAAATGAGAGAAAAAATTGGAAAAGAAAATATGGGTATTTTCAGTATATTGAATATATAAGCACAGGCATGTTGAGTTTGTGCTTATATGTGTATATAGAAGTTATCGTATATATAAAGCGATTTATCGAGAGGAGTAGGCTGATGAGGAGAAATGCATTTTTTCAGATTATACAAAAAAAAGATGGGATGTATCTTAAATCATATCCGGAAGTTGAAGGCGGAAAAAAGCTTACAATGGAGGATATACTTGATTATATAGACAAAAAAAATCTAAGAGATATAGAAACAGGAAATGTAAAACAATTTGTAGAAAAGGCGAATGCAGACGAAACAGGAAGTGTAGAAGTTAAAGTTTTAGAAGGAAATCATCTTCCTGAGAAAGAATTTGCAATTATTTCTACGGACAAAAATGGATTTTATGCAAAAATCAGGTTATATCCGCCATCCGACAAAGGGGCAAGACTTTCGGTTTCAGAATTGAAAAATCTGATAGAGCAGCGTGGAATCAAATCTGGTTTTATTGACAAAAATATTGAAATGGCATTAAGAGCCAGACTATATTGTACGGATATACTTATTGCCAAGGCTAAGATGCCGGTAGATGGAAAAAGTGCAGAGATAATATATGAATTTGATGCTGACAAAACATCAAAACCGGCGATGAGTGAGGATGGAAGTGTAGATTTTCATAAGCTTGACATGATAGAAAAAGTACAGGAGGGACAGTTACTTGCTACTCTTGTTCCGATTGATTATGGTACACCGGGAGAGGATGTTTACGGAAATATCATAAGACCTAAAAAAGTCAGAAATAAGAGACTAAGACATGGGAAAAATATACATTTATCGGAAGATGGTCTTAAGATGTATTCGGATGTTTCAGGTAATGTAACGCTTGTTGAGGACAGAGTTTTTGTATCAGATACATATGTTATAGAGGGTGATGTAGGTCCTTCAACCGGAGATGTAGACTATGATGGTGCAGTAGAGGTTAAAGGAAATGTTATTACCGGATATACTGTCAAGGCAGCCGGAGATATTACAGTGGAAGGTGCAGTAGAGGGAGCGACACTTATTTCAGAAGGGAAGATAGTCCTGAAAAGAGGTATGCAGGGCATGGGAAAAGGAGTTATGGAAGCAAAAGGTGATGTTATTTCAAACTTCATTGAAAGTGCAACTGTTAAAGCCGGAGGAGCTGTTTACACAGATGCCATAATGCACAGTAAGATTGATGCAAACAGTGACATTATAGTAAGTGGTAAAAGAGGATTGATAGCAGGTGGAAGTGTTGCAACTACGACAAGGATTGAGACAAAAATTGCAGGCTCTACAATGGGGACACCGACAGAATTAGAGGTTGGTCTGGACACAACTTTAGGTGAAAGATATCGTATTATAGAAAAACATATCGACCAATTGATGGATGAAAAAGAGTCGATAGTAAAAAATCTCGCATTGCTGCAAAAGCGATTAAAGACACAGGGAAAACTTCCGGCAGATAAGATGAAATTTATAAAAGAGGGTACAGAGAGAATCAAAGTCATTGACAATACTGTTGAGGAGGAGACAGAAGAATATGAAAAAATTGATGAGGAGATGCGAAGAACCTCTGACGGAGGAAAGATAAGAGTAGAAAGTATTGCATATCCCGGAGTTAAGATAGTAATATCAAACATGACATCATTTATACATACAGAGACGCAGCATTGCACTTTTGTCAGAGAAGGTGCAGATATAAGAATAAAACCTTACTAAAAAAGAAATTTTATAAAGCTGAAAGGGGTGATTTCAATGTCATTGACGGTAGATTATATAACAATGCCACCAAAATCGCAGGAAATTTCACAGATTCAACAGTCGGAGCATATAAAACAGGATGTTGAGAATCAGCAGACGGCGGCAATGTTTGAACAGACTGTGCAGAAAGAAACAAAAACTGCAATAGCGAGACGAAATGTTAATAATGACGAATTAAAGAATGATGAAGAGGGTGGAGGAAAAGGAAAATACGGGAAGAATAGCAACGGAAAAAATAAAAAATCTTCCGAAAAAGACAAGGTTAAAAATCTTAACCCGACAGAGGGTGGATTATTTGATATAAAGATATGATAAAGAAATGAGGATAAAAGTAAAATGATCGCAATAGAAATAATAATGCTCATAATTGGTATAGCAGCAGTTATTGCAAGTTTTCGTCTGTCAGATGAAAAGGAAACAGATAATACAAAGAGTAATATAGATGCAGAAGAACTCGAAGAAAAGATAAAGGATGCCGTTAAAGAAACAGAAGACTACATCATAACGAAAGCAGATGAAAAATTCAGTCAGATTTCAAATGACAAGATAATGGGATTTAATGAGTATTCAAAAGAGGTTTTTGATAAAATAGAAAAAAATCATGAAGAAACTGTTTTCTTATACAATATGCTGACGGAAAAGGAAAAAGAGATACAGAAGCTTGTTCACAGCGTAGATACAACAAATGCAGGTCTTCGTGATGAAGCAGCTAAGACATATCAGGAAGTAAAGAAACAGTTGTCGGATGTTGACAGTGCCATTAGGCAGATTGAGGTTGAAAATGTAAGGAATACAGGTGAAGATGAGAAATCAAATGAGGCATTTTCATCAGTGCTTGATGATGATGAAGCAAAGGCAATAGCTGAGATTACCGAGACATCGGACGGAGGATATTCTGAAGAAGAAAATACTTATTATGACGGAAATAAAAGAAATGATAATTCTTCAAATTCAAATAGTGAGATTATTGCATTGTATAAAAAAGGAATAAGTATATTGGAAATATCAAAGATGCTTTCAATCGGACAGGGAGAGGTAAAACTTGTTGTAGACCTATATAACGCAAGATAATGTCAGATTATTCTGGCTGCACCGTGGGGGGAACAGTAATAAATGGCGGTTGTATAGTTATAGTGTATGTGGACGGCTGCGATAGATTGACAGGTAATGAAATGGAGAGATAAAATGGATAAAAAATCATTTATAAGAGGTTTTGGAACAGGAGTTTTGTTTGTTGCTGTTATCCTTGGAATATCATGTCTTATACGGACATCTGATTCGGCAGTTATATCAAGAGCGAGAAAGCTTGGTATGACTTTTAGCACGAGCGGCAATAAAAGTGTATTAGATACAAAAGTACCGGCAACAGGTTCCTCAGTATCAGGTGGAAATGACAGCAAGTCAAGTAGCGAAGATGCAGATAAGCAGGATAACAATATTAAAAATACACCAAAAGCATCATCTAAGGCTTCAAAAAAGAGCAGTGATACAGACAAGTTTAAAAGTGAAAAGAAAAAGTTAGAGCAGGATATGGAAAATGAAAAGAAAAATCTGACAATAAATAGCGGAGACTGGGCAAAGAAAGTCGCAGATAAACTTGAAAAAGAAGGAGTTATAGACGATTCAGATAAGTTTGTCGATTATATGAAAGACAATGATTATGCCGGAAAGATAAGGGCTGGCGAGTATCAGTTTGAAGAGGATGAGGATTTTAGTGAGATAGCCAAGATGATAACTAAACAGAAAAAGTCAGGCAGCAAAAAATAGTGTGAATATAAATATTTTTGTTTTTGCCGCAGTGCAGTAAAAATGGAGGAATCAGGATGAAGTTCAGACCGTGTATAGATATTCATAACGGATGTGTAAAGCAGATAGTTGGAGGTTCGCTGACTGACAACGAAAATCAGGCAAAAAATAATTTTGTCTCTGAAAAAAAAGCGGATTTTTATGCCAATATGTATAAGAAAGATGGATTTAAAGGCGGGCATATAATTATATTAAACCCGGCAGGAAGTACATATTATAATGAAGATATAGAACAGGCAAAACTTGCATTGGCAGCATATCCTGGAGGAATGCAGATAGGCGGTGGAGTAAATACTGATAATGCAGAAAAATATCTGGATATGGGAGCCTCCCATGTTATCGTGACATCTTATGTATTTAGAGATGGTATTATAGACTATGACAGATTGAAAAATCTATCTCATTTAGTGGGAAAAGAAAGACTTGTACTGGATCTTAGCTGCCGTTCTGATGGCAATGATTATTATGTAGTCACTGACAGATGGCAGAAGATGACAAAAGAAAAATTTGATAGCGAACTTCTAGAGAAACTTGGAAGTTATTGTGATGAGTTTCTTGTTCATGCTGTTGATGTCGAAGGAAAATCATCGGGTATTGAAAAAAATGTTGTAGAAACACTTGGAAAACTCGAGGACAAAGCTGTGACATATGCAGGTGGAATACATTCAATGAAAGATATTTCATTTATCAGGGAAAAGGGAAATGGCAGGGTTGATTTTACAATAGGAAGTGCACTTGATCTCTTTGGCGGAAAAATAAAATATGCAAATCTTAAGATGTGCAATGTGTAAGAAATGGCGTAACAATTTTGTAATAAATTTTAAATGCGAAATATCAAAATAAATATAAACAAAATAAAGAGTGTAAAAATTGTCGAAAAATGACAAAATTTACACTCTTTTTTAATGCAAAAACATACAGAATATACAATAACTATTAGGGGATAATAGGTGTGGATTTAAAATTTTGTGTTAGGGGGGTTGCATTTTTTAAAATCTGTGTTATAATTGTTACATAATTGTTAAGCAAAGGTTTAAAAAATATTGCATTGCATTAAAGCAATTATAACATTTAGGAGGTTATATTTTATGAGATTCAAGAAAGTCGCTGTGATGGTCATGGCAGTATCATTATTTATGACATCATTCACAGCCGGTTCTTCATATGCATCAGCCAATGAGACAGCAGATACCCAGATTGAGGGCATGATACTCAAATCTGAAAATGTAAATATAGAAGAAACTACTGTAGTTCAGTCTGTTGCAACATCTTCAAGTATATCAGACAAATCAGATACAAAGGCTTCAAATAAAAAGACAACAAAGGCTAAAAAAACAACTAAGAAAAGGAAAAAGAAAAAATATTCAAAAGCTGATTTAAGACTTATGGCAAGCATAATTAACTGTGAGGCAGGTTCAGAGCCTTATCAGGGAAAAGTTGCAGTTGGTATCGTAGTAATGAACAGAGTAAGTTCAAAGTCATTTCCAAACAGCATAAAAGGTGTTATTTATCAGAAAGGACAGTTTTCGCCGGTAAGAAATGGTTCGCTTAAAAAAAGATTAAAACAGTATGATGCAAAAAGAACAGGTTCAAAGCAGTGGAAAAGCTGTATAAGTGCTGCAAAAAGAGTTTTACAGGGACAGAAAACTATCCTTTACAGAGGAAAGACAAAGAATATGAAAAGTTTTCATTTCTTCAGTGTATATCTTGCAGGTGCCAGAATGAAACTTGGTGGTCATAAATTTAAATAATATATTAAGAATACAAAAGACATGTCAAGATATTGATATGTCTTTTTTGAAAGTATAGGAAATATTACCGTTAAAAAGTGAAAAATAAAAAATACTTTAATATTTGTAAATTTTATGTTAGAATATAGGACAGTATTTTGTTATCGCTGCACGATAATGTGAGAGGTAACAGTATTTTAAATATAAGATATAAGATCGAAGGAGGAGACACAGTTGAGTAGTCCGGTTGATATTAAGGAAAATTCAGAGGAAAAGAAGGAGACAGTATCTCGTAATTTTATTGAAAACATAATAGATAAAGATATTGAGGAGGGACGCTGCAAAAAGGTAGTAACAAGATTTCCACCTGAACCAAATGGTTATCTTCACATTGGACACGCAAAGTCTATTATTTTAAATTCAGGCCTTGCAAAAGAATATGGCGGACAGTTTAATCTGCGTTTTGATGATACAAACCCTACAAAAGAAAAATCAGAATTTGTTGATTCAATTCTCGAAGATGTTAAATGGATCTGCGGAGATCTTGATATGGAGCATGTTTTTTATGCATCAGATTATTTTGATATGATGTATGAATGTGCCGTAAAACTTATCAAGAAAGGAAAGGCGTATGTATGTGATCTTTCAGCAGATGAGATAAGAGAGTATCGTGGAACATTAAAGGAGCCGGGAAAGAACAGCCCATATAGAGACAGAACGGTTGAAGAAAACCTTGATCTTTTTGAGAGAATGAAAAACGGTGAATTTGAGGATGGAAGCAAGGTACTTCGTGCGAAGATAGATATGAGTTCGCCTAATATAAACATGAGAGATCCCGTAATCTACCGTGTTGCAAGAATGAGTCATCACAGAACAGGTGACAAGTGGTGCATTTATCCTATGTACGATTTCGCACATCCTATTGAAGATACGGTTGAGGGAGTTACACATTCTATATGTACACTTGAGTTTGAAGATCACAGACCTTTGTATGACTGGGTAGTAAATGAGATCGACATGGAAAACAAGCCAAGACAGATTGAGTTTGCAAAATTATACCTTACAAATGTTGTGACAGGTAAGCGTTATATAAAGAAGCTTGTTGAAGATGGAATAGTTGACGGATGGGATGATCCAAGACTTGTATCTATAGCAGCACTTAAGAGGCGTGGATTTACACCGGAGTCAATAAGAATGTTCATTGAGCTTTCGGGAATATCAAAGGCACAGAGTTCATCTGATTATGCGATGCTTGAGTATTGTATAAGAGAGGACTTAAAGATGAAAAGACCTCGTATGATGGCAGTGCTCGATCCTGTAAAACTTGTTATTACAAATTATCCTGAAAATGAAATAGAGTATCTCGATGTGTCAAACAATCAGGAAAATCCTGAGATGGGCAGCAGAAAGGTTCCATTTGGCAGAGTTTTATATATTGATAGAGAAGATTTTAAGATTGAACCGCCTAGAAAGTATTTCAGACTGTATCCAGGCAATGAAGTCCGTCTTATGAATGCATATTTCGTGACTTGTACGGATTATGTGACTGATGAAGACGGAAATGTCACGGAAGTACATTGTACTTATGACCCGGAGACAAAGAGTGGTTCAGGGTTTAATGCAAGAAAAGTTAAGGGTACGATTCACTGGGTTTGTGCTGAAACGGCAGAAAAATGCGAGATAAGGCTGTATGAGAATATTGTAGATGAGGAAAAAGGGGTGTATAATGAAGATGGTTCGATTAATGTTAATCCAAATTCATTGACAGTTCTTGATGATTGTTATGTAGAGCCTGCTCTTGCAGAAGCAGAAGCACTTGACAGTTTCCAGTTTGTAAGACATGGTTATTTCTGTGTTGATTCAAAAGATTCAACAAAAGAGCATATGGTATTTAATCGTATTGTTTCATTAAAAAGTTCATACAAACCAAAGTAAGGGGGATTTATCATGGGATTATTTTCCGGATTAGAGAAAATGGGACTTGGAAAGCTTGACAAGCTTGAAGTATTTGAAGAAGATTCCAAGAAAAATGCTGCAAAGCCGGGGCAGCCGGGTACAGCAGCTACACAAAAACATAAGGTGACAGAAGAAGATCTGCTGTTTGATAAATCATATACATGTCCGGTATGTGACAATGAATTTCATTCAAAAATGATAAGAACCGGAAAGGTTAAGCTTTTATCTGCGGATACTGATCTCAGACCTAAATATCAGCTTGTAGATTCGCTTAAATATGATGCACTTGTGTGTCCTGAGTGCGGATATGCATCATTAAGCCGTTTCTTTAAATTTATGATGCCGGCACAGGCGAAACTTATTCGTGAAAATATAAGTAAAAATTTCAGCGGACTTCCGAAAACGGGAAGTACATACACATATGATGATGCGATACTTCGTCATCAGCTTGCTCTTGCAAATGCGATAGTGAAAAAGGCAAAGAACAGTGAGAAAGCATATACCTGTCTTAAAATGGCATGGCTCTACAGAGGAAAAGCAGAGACTCTTCCAAAAGAGACAAAGGACTATGATAAGACTATAAAAGAGCTTAAAAAAGAGGAAACAGAACTTCTTTCTAAGGCTTATGATGGATTTATGACAGCATTTTCAAGAGAGTCATTCCCTATGTGCGGTATGGATGAAATGACGGTTACTTTCCTTGTTGCCGAGCTTGCAAGAAGAACGGGCAAATATGAAGAATCAGGAAGATGGATATCAAAAGTGCTCACTTCACGCAGTGCAAATGAGAGAATTAAAAATAAGGCAAGAGATATTAAGGAACTTCTTAACGAAGACAAGAAGAAAGCTGGTATCAGCTAAATGATAAAAGAGACAGGATTTTAAATTCTGTCTCTTTGTTGTTCTGATGATTTTTTATTCTGTGTGGCTGTTTTAGTTTGTTTTTCGTTTATAGCATAAAAGATTTTAAAACAGATTGTTAATGGTATATTTTTAAATAGTCTATTCTATGAAAAGTCCATTTGTTTTTAATATACTTCTTTGAATGGCATCTTTGGAATTTTTCCAGGGCTCATTTTCATTTTTATAGTCAAATTTATCGATAAACCATTCGAGCTCATCTGTCACACGCTTAAAATTATTTATGTATATATCATTTAAGTCTGATATAAAATTATTTAAAGCTGAAGAATTTAATGTTTTTTTGGCATATTCATATAGCATACCATAATGTTTTGTGCAAAAGCCTTTAGATTCATTAAATTTCTTTTTGAAATCATCATCATGTGTGTAGCAGTGGATGACTGTCTTTATATATCTGTCAAATACATTTTCTATACGGTTACATATATAGCATGAATTTTCAATTTCTTTAATATAATCAATAAGCGGTGATTTTTCTTTTTTGCCAAACAGACTTTTTTTGGAAGAATCGCATGATTTTGCCATTTTCTCAATATGTTCACCGGTATGTTTCATATGTGTATGCAGCATAAGAGCGATACCAAGACGGTTTTGTCTGTCGTAGAGTTGTTTTATGTGTTTTGTGCAAAATCCGGTTTTGTTTGTCTCCATTCGTATGTCGTCTTCCATATAGCTTGGTCCTAACATAAAATCAATTGATTCCTGTTCGAGATTGTCATATATCTTGCAGAGAGGACATTCACATGGTTGGTTAAATGCATCATTGACAGGTATAGTATAAAGCTGTTCTTTCATTGTGACCTCCATAGGTGCCTGATTTAATTGTGTTTCTTAAAAAATTATATTATATATAGGTTCGGCTGTCAAAAAACATTATTGTACCGATTATTTTCTTTATGACTGTTTTGACGCAGATATAGGTAAATTTTAAATGTGGAAAGTTAAAAAATTTGAAAATAAATATAAAAAATTTAAAAGTGAGTAAAAAAGAGAAAAAAAGAGAAAATATGAGAATTATGGGAAAATAAGCTGTTTTTTCATAATGAATAATATTGCAGAATATCATTAAATGAAATATATTAAAGCTATGGTTAGCACTCAGAGTAAGTGAGTGCTAGTAAACTAAGAAGCGTAAGGAGGATATAGACATGAAATTATCACCATTAGGAGACAAAGTTGTATTAAAACAGTTAGAAGCAGAAGAGACAACAGCATCAGGTATCGTATTACCGGGAAATGCCCAGGAAAAGCCACAGCAGGCAGAAGTAATTGCCGTTGGTCCGGGAGGAGTTGTTGACGGTAAAGAAGTTAAGATGCAGGTTAGTGTAGGAGATAAGGTTATCTATTCTAAATATGCAGGTACAGAAGTTAAACTCGGAGATGAGGAGTTTATCGTAGTTCGTCAGAATGACATTGTAGCAATCGTAGAGGATTAAGGTTAATATATTTTATTAAAAAATATCAGTTATAAGATATAATCTTATTTCAAATAAAAAGATTTAAAACAATAGAATTTGACACAATAAAATTAAAATGATTTATAGAAATCAAATATAGCAGATTAGGAGGCTTTTAATAATGGCAAAGGAAATTAAATTCGGTGCAGACGCAAGAGCAGCTCTTGAGAGTGGTGTAAATAAACTTGCAGATACAGTAAAGGTTACACTTGGACCTAAAGGAAGAAATGTAGTATTGGATAAATCATTTGGTGCTCCGCTTATCACAAATGATGGTGTTACTATCGCAAAAGATATTGAACTTGAAGATGGATTTGAGAACATGGGTGCTCAGCTTGTAAAAGAAGTTGCAACAAAGACAAATGATGTTGCAGGTGATGGTACAACAACAGCTACAGTTCTCGCTCAGGCAATGGTAAATGAGGGAATGAAAAACCTTGCAGCAGGTGCAAATCCTATCATTTTAAGAAAAGGAATGAAGCAGGCTTGTGACTGTGCAGTTGATGCTATTGCAAGCATGAGCTCAAAAGTAACAGGAAAAGACCAGATTGCCAAAGTAGCAGCAATCTCAGCAGGTGATGAAGCAGTCGGAGAAATGGTTGCAGATGCAATGGAAAAAGTTTCAAATGACGGTGTTATCACTATCGAAGAGTCAAAGACTATGAAAACAGAACTTGACCTCGTTGAAGGTATGCAGTTTGACAGAGGTTATGTTTCAGCATATATGGCAACAGATATGGATAAGATGGAAGCAAACCTTGACAATCCATACATCCTTATTACAGACAAGAAGATTTCTAACATTCAGGAAATCCTCCCATTACTTGAGCAGATTGTACAGAGCGGTGCTAAATTACTTATCATCGCTGAGGATGTTGAGGGTGAAGCTCTTACAACACTCGTTATCAACAAACTTAGAGGTACATTCAATGTCGTAGCCGTAAAAGCTCCGGGATATGGTGACAGAAGAAAGGCTATGCTTGAGGATATTGCAATCCTTACAGGCGGTACTGTTATCTCTGAGGAAGTCGGACTTGAGCTTAAAGATACAACTATCGAGCAGCTTGGTCGTGCTAAATCTGTTAAGGTTCAGAAAGAGAACACTGTTATCGTTGACGGTGCAGGTGACAAGGATGCTATCGCAGGAAGAATTGCCCAGATAAGAGCACAGATGGAAGAGACAACATCTGATTTCGATAAGGAAAAACTTCAGGAAAGACTTGCAAAACTTGCAGGAGGAGTTGCAGTTGTCCGTGTCGGAGCTGCTACAGAGACAGAGATGCAGGAAGCAAAACTTCGTATGGAAGATGCTCTTGCAGCAACAAAGGCAGCAGTAGAAGAGGGAATCATCTCAGGTGGTGGTTCAGCTTATATTCATGCTTCAAAAGAAGTTGCAAAACTTGCAGCTACACTTGAGGGTGATGAAAAGACAGGTGCAAATATTATCCTTAAAGCACTCGAAGCACCTTTATCAACTATCGCACATAATGCAGGTCTTGAAGGTGCAGTTATCATCAACAAGGTTCGTGAGTCTGAGGTAGGAACAGGATTTAACATCCTTAAAGAAGAATATACAGATATGGTGGCAGCAGGAATCGTTGATCCTGCAAAGGTTACAAGAAGTGCACTTCAGAATGCTACAAGCGTTGCATCAACACTTCTTACAACAGAGTCAGTAGTATCTACCATCAAGGAAGATGCACCAGCAGCTATGCCGGCAGGTGGGGCACCAATGGGAATGATGTAATAAATAATACAGACCATATTATTAAATTTAAGACAGAGGGTTTCAGATATGAAGCCCTCTGTTGATTTTTAGTCAGATGAAATCCTGGAAATTCAGGTTACTTTTATGCTGTGACAGTTGGTTTTAATCGTGTATGTGGACGATGAAAACGAAAACTCTGTCTTGAAAATAAAAAGTGTATGCATTATAATAAACTTTGCACAAATAAATATATGTTTTAGGATGGATTTTGACAATGAAAGAAAGAATTGGTTATGTTGATGCGGCTAAAGGGTTGGGAATGTTGCTGATAATGTTAGGACACATCACTAAGTATGATAATCCTGTTGATTTATGGATGTCATCATTTAAGGTAGTTATTTTTTATATTATGTCCGGCTTTCTGATGAGTTACACGGGATCTGTCAAAAAGAGAAGTTTTGGTGTGTTCATGAAAAAAACACTCACAAGTCTTGCCATACCTTATGTAACCTTTAGTATTCTTGGTATTATGTTCAAGGTTGGTTGTATTTATGTGAAAGAAAAGCCAATAAAAAAGATTACGAAAGTATTTTGGGAATATCTTTGGGACAGTGTGTTTTTAGCAGGTATAAATTCAATGTGGTTTTTGCCGACTATTTTTTTCGGAGAGATTATATTTTTCTTTTTAATAAGAAGCCACATTGCAATAAAGCTTTTGTATTCAGTTGCAGGTTTGTATGCGATAACAGCTACAAACAATATTATTGACAGTTTTGTGCTTCGTGCAGATGGAAAGATTACACAGACAAGCATAGATAATATTTCGGCTTTGCTTAGTGCCATCGGAAAAGGATTTATGGCGGCATGGTTTATCGGAGCAGGATATGTTATATATAAATACTATCGCAAGATAAAAAGTGACGGCTTGAAATTAGTGGCTGGTATTACATTTTCCATTGTAAATGTGATATTGTCACAGATGAATCCACATGTAGATATCCATATGCTTGAAGAGGGAGACAAACCTGCATTGTTTTATATATGCGGCATTGTCGGGTCCATTGGTGTCATAATGATACTTGATTTTCTGTCAAAAAGAATTAGTTTGTCAGGTCTTGATTTCTGGGGAAAAAATTCGCTTGCCGTCATGTGTACGCATACTGTTTTCGGACTGCGTTCGGTAGCGTATTTTGGATGGGAAAAGGTTACTTTTCTTCCTGATGTAGGAAATCACAAATATGTTGGTCAATGTATTATCATACTGGCTATTCTTATGATGATAGAGTATAGTCTGGTGTTGATAATAAATTCAAAATTCTGGTTCTTACTTGGAAAGAAGAAGAGTCAGATAGTTTCATGATAAAGAGAGGAAATATAAAATATGGAAGAATTATATTCAGAAACTTATTTAAAAGCTAAGCCGTCACCGAAAAGAACGGCATTAAGGTTTGGGCTGATTTTCTTATGTCTTTTTTTGGTAGCGTTTGATCTTATGGTTTTAAAAAGCTTATATCTTCTGATATTTGTTTTTATTGTTGATGCCATGATAATTTATTTTCTGCCAAAGAAAAATGTTGCATATGAATATGTTTTTGTCGATGGTCAGATAGACTTTGATTTTATAATCAATGGTGAGAGAAGAAAACATAAAAAGAGAATTGATATGGAGAAAATAGAACTTATTGCACCTGAAGATGCACCTGTTTTATACAATTCAAGAAATCTTCCGATGGAAGATTATTCTTCAAGAATGTCCGATGACAAGCATTACATCGCAGTTGTACTTGGGGACAAAGGAAAAGAGAGGATAAGATTTACTCCTGATGAAAAAATGCTTGAGCTTATGAAGCTTAAGGGAAGAAGTAAGGTACAGGAGGCATAGGTAAAATCAGTGTTGACAAGCTTAAAAACATTGTTATATACTAATACAATACACTATTTACGAATTTAATAAGGAGGATATTAAGATGGGTAAGATTATTGGTGAAGGCATTACATTTGATGATGTTTTATTGGTGCCGCATTATTCAGAGGTAATTCCAAATCAGGTTTCTTTAGCAACCAATCTGACTAAATCAATTAAGCTCAACATACCTATGATGAGCGCAGGAATGGATACTGTTACAGAGTATCGTATGGCAATTGCAATGGCAAGACAGGGTGGTATAGGAATCATCCACAAAAATATGTCAATTGAGGCACAGGCTGATGAGGTAGACAAGGTTAAGCGTTCAGAGAACGGTGTTATCACAGACCCATTTTATTTATCACCGGAGCATACTTTAGAAGATGCAAACAATCTTATGGCTAAGTTTCATATTTCTGGTGTGCCTATTACAGAGGGAAAAAAACTTGTCGGTATAATCACAAACAGAGATTTGAAATTTGAGACTGATTTTTCTAAGAAGATTAAGGAGTCTATGACTTCAGAAGGACTTATTACTGCACAGGTTGGAATTACTCTTGAGGAAGCAAAGAAGATTCTTGCAAAATCAAGAAAAGAAAAACTTCCTATAGTAGATAAGGATGGAAATCTTGCAGGTCTTATCACAATAAAAGATATTGAGAAACAGATACAGTATCCTTTAGCTGCAAAAGATTCCCAGGGCAGACTTTTATGTGGTGCGGCAGTCGGAGTTACTGCAAATATTCTTGACAGAGTTGCAGCACTTGTTGAAAAACATGTTGACTGTATCGTTATTGATACTGCACATGGTCACAGTGCAAATGTATTAAAGGTTATAAAGATGGTTCGTGATGCATATCCTGACCTTCAGATAATCGCAGGAAATGTAGCAACAGGAGCAGCTACAGAGGCTCTTATAAAAGCTGGTGTAGATTGTGTCAAGATTGGTATCGGACCGGGTTCTATCTGTACAACACGTGTTGTTGCAGGTATCGGTGTGCCACAGATAACAGCTATCATGGATGCATATGAAGTTGCTAAAAAATATGATATTCCTATTATCGCTGACGGTGGTATCAAATATTCGGGAGATATGACAAAGGCTATCGCAGCAGGTGCAAGTGTCTGCATGATGGGTAGCATCTTTGCAGGTTGTGATGAAAGTCCGGGAACATTTGAACTTTATCAGGGACGTAAATACAAAGTATATCGTGGTATGGGTTCTATCGCAGCTATGGAAAATGGAAGTAAAGACCGTTATTTCCAGACAGGTGCAAAGAAGCTTGTTCCTGAAGGTGTAGAGGGACGAGTTGCATATAAAGGAACGGTAGAAGATACTGTATTCCAGCTTATGGGAGGGCTCCGCTCAGGTATGGGATATTGTGGAGCACCTGATATCAAGACATTACAGGAGACAGGAGAGTTTGTAAAGATTAGTTCAGCATCCCTTAAAGAGAGTCATCCACATGATATACATATTACAAAGGAAGCTCCAAACTACAGCGTAGGAGATAACTAGGAAATATGAAAAAACTTTCAAAAGCGAAGCGGCGTCGTAGAATGAAAGTATTGCGTGTTTCGGTTTTGGCAGCAGTTATATCTGTTTTAGTTGTTGGGGGCATATTGGCTGTCAAATCAGAGTTTTTAAAAGAGAGAAGCTCTGATGTATCAAAAACCAACTTGAGCAGTATAAAAGTGCCAAGACCAAAGATAAATGTGAGATTACTTACGGAAAATATAAATTCAAGACCAGGAATTGCTTTAAGAAGAGTGAGAGGTATTGTTATTCACTATACAGCAAATCCGGGAACTGATGCGATGGCAAACAGAAATTATTTTGAGAGCAGGAAAAATGAGGAAGACAGCAGCAAAAACAAAGTGAGCAGTCATTTTATTATCGGACTTCATGGACAGATTATACAATGTATTCCTTTAAATGAAATTTCTTATGCTTCAAATAATAGAAACTCTGATACCATATCGATTGAGTGCTGCCATCCGGACAAAACCGGTAAGTTTTCCATGGAAACTTATAAGTCACTGATAAAACTTACAGGCTGGCTTTGTACGCGGTACGATGTCAGTAAAAGTAATGTGATAAGACATTATGATGTGACTGGTAAGCTTTGCCCGCTCTATTATGTCAAGCATAAGACTAAATGGAGAGATTTAAAAAATGATATTTGGTCTTACATAATGAGATATAAAGGAAAGGCTCAGTAAGAAAGTATAGATATAAAAATATAAGGGAAATACCGTTGATGAGGTATTTCCCTTTTTAGGTTTAAAGCTGTAATTCTATATTTCGGTTTATTGGTTTATATGGGGTAAATTTTACTCCAGCGGAGTTCATCATCCTTTTTGCTGCGATAACGGAAGGAGTGTCAGAATATTTGTCTGACATATATATAACTTCCTTTATACCTGACTGAATGAGAGCTTTCGTACATTCATTACACGGAAAGAGTGTAGTATAAATCGTGGCATTCTTTAAGTTTGTACCGGTATAGTTTAATAATGCGTTAAGCTCAGCATGACAGACATAAAGATATTTGGCATCAAGTTCATTGTCAGAGGTGCGTTCCCACGGATATTCATCGTCAGAACAGCCCATAGGCATCCCGTTATAGCCGACGGATAAGATTTTATTATCTTCACTGACAATACAGGCACCCACGCTTGTATGTGGATCCTTACTCCTTTCAGCAGAGAGGAGAGCAATGCCCATAAAATATTCATCCCATTTTAAATAATTTTCTTTTTTCATCGTTTGTCTCCTGTATTTTATATTATAAAAAGGTCAAAACCAGCGTTTTGCAACCAAGAATTGCTTTACAATTCTCGTTGGCTTCACGCTGCATTAAGAGTATTTTCCTATATATCAAAAAAGAGTTGCCCACACCATTGGCAACTCTTTAAATTTTAAATAGATTACGCGATTTTATTTACAGCAACTGTAATACGAGAAATCTTTCTTGAAGCTGTTTTCTTGTGGAAAACACCTTTGCTTGCAGCTCTATTGATTTCAGAGATTGCTGTTGTTAAAGCCTTAGAAGCAGCGTCTTTATCTCCTGCTGCGATAGCAGCATCAACACTTTTGATAGCTGTCTTAACTTTAGACTTGATTGCTTTATTTCTCTCTGCATTTCTGCGATCAACTAAAATTCTTTTCTTTGCTGATTTAATGTTAGCCATTCCTTACACCTCCCAATTGTGAAATCTTTTGTTTCATCAAACCGGACACGGTCGCTTTGAAGTAAACATACTCATTTATCATAGTGATTTTTAAGGTGTTTGTCAAGTGGTTTTTGAGAGTTTTTTATAATTTTTTTGGCGAACGGACGCCGAAGCAAAGGATTTTCATGCTACGCTCAGGGACGCTTTCGCTCGGAGAACCGTGTAGCAGTACATAGGCAGATAAAATACATCTGCCAAGTACCGACACGGTTCTACGCCCTTCGGTCAGTATGACAATCTTTTGCTTCGGCTGTGAGTTTGGTGTGGTGGAAAATTTGTTTGTATTTGTAATTGTATATTTATATTTTTTTTGGAGAAGTTAAAAGGTGTGGTTATTTTAGATATATTAATGGAAAAATTTATTTTTATGAGTAATCGTGTGATTGAAAAACATCGTTATCTTCGCAATCAACACAGCTTATATTTGGGAGGAAATTATGCTTAGCAGAGTGACAGATTTGGCTCTTGAAGTCAGGGAGAGTTTTCCGGATGATAATGTAGAGATTCCAGGAGTTAAGATAATAAAGAGAGATACCGGCATTTCAGGAATTTCTATGACGGAGGTTGAAATTAAGGATGAACATGGCATGAAAGCGATGGGAAAGCCGGTAGGAAAATATATTACTCTTGAATTTTCAGATAGAGAGTGGGAAAAAAGTGACGAGACAGGGCTTGAAAAAGTTTTGGCAGGGATTGTGGAAAGCATTATTGTTGAAAAAGTAAGTAAGAACAGAAAAGTGGCAGGGAGTGTATTGGGTGAAGGTGATGAGAATATAAATATAAAGAAGAATAAAAAAAACGAAAATCGGGAAAATCAGAAGAAAAATAAAGAAGATGAAGATAATGATAGGATAAAGAAAGGCAAAACAGGAGAAAATGAAGAGTGTGATAAATCAAATAAAAAAAGAATATATGAAGAGAATAGTGAAATAAAAATAGATAATATAACAGTAAGCAGAGATAAAGCAGATAAAAGAATAATGATAGCTGGGCTTGGCAACAGATATGCGACGCCTGATATGCTCGGTAATAAAGTTGTGGAGTATATAGATATAGTCCCTGAAAAAATATGTGCCATAGCACCGGGAGTGTTGTCGCAGACAGGAATGGAGACTTGCGACATAATAAGAAATATTGTGTGCAAAGGGGATTTTGACTGCATTATAGTGATAGATTCACTCTGCTCAACACATACTGAAAGGCTGTGTCATACAATTCAGGTGACGGATACGGGAATATCACCAGGTGCGGGGGTTGGAAATAGGCGAAAAGAGATAAACGGGGATGTCATGGGAATTCCGGTGATTGCGATAGGTGTGCCGACAGTTGTATCAATGGCTACGGTTGCATATGACTGTATAGAGGAGACGCTTCTTAAGCAGGGATTTTCTCAGGAGGAAACTGACATATTTTTAAATGGAATGTCAAATGACAAATACAGCGGTCTGTTTGTGACACCTAAAGATATTGACGAGCAGATATTTTTTATCGGAAAAGCAATAGCCGGCGGACTAAATATGGCTTTGCAGAAATAAAATCATATAAATAAAATCTTCTGCATATTTTGTTCTTAGAAGATATATAGTTACTTTTACATCGTAACTGTGAGTAGTAATATTTAAAATATGTAATAACGGCAATAGCTGTTGTGTAAAGGCATAATGTGCTCTCGAAATTCTTCATTCAGAAGATTTCGGGGTACATTATATAAAAATGGATGCCGTGACACATCGGCAGTGGGGATTTGCTGTTGGAAAGAGTAGGACATGGTATATGAAAAATACAAGGAAATTTGTTGCTGTTGCTGTTGTTATCATATGGCTGTCAAGTTTTTTTATAGTCAGGCTGGAGAAATTAAATATTGCGGATAAATTAAAAAAAATGACTGCAAATATACTCGTGGATTTTGGATATTCAAATTCCACAACAATAAGTATGGCAAAAAACGGAAGTGAGGTTCCACTTTGGCTTAAGTTTATAACAGGAACAAATTCGGGAGTTACATATATAGTTGAAAATGGAAACAGATTTCAGAGTGTTAGTGAGAAAAATGCTGAAAAAACGGCAATGACATGGGCGGGAAAAAACAGTCGTAAAAATACATGGAGCGGAATGTCAGGAGAATTATACAGACAGGCTTGTCAGGAAGAAAATGAAGATTTAGAGCTTGCAAAAAAAGAAAATGAAGCGGCAAAAAAAGAGGAAAAACTAAAAGGTGACAGTGAAAAGATAAAACAGAAGGATATAGTGATAAGTCATAACAGCAGGGCTGCATTAAAGGCAAACATAAGTAAAATAAATACGCTGAAAAAAGGACTTAACAGGAATTACCTTTTAAAAAATTTTTATATAACAGATTCGACAACTTCCATTGATGATAAGATTTTTAATGTAAAAAAACTCTTGTCGGCAGACCTTAGAATAAAAAAGAACAGAAGAAAGCCGCAGATACTTATATTTCATACTCATGGAGGTTCAGAAGCATTTCGTGACAGCAAGAGCGGAGTCGTCAGCCAGTCGATTGTCGGAGTCGGTACAACACTTACATATTATCTGAAAAAACAAGGTTACAATGTGATACATGATACAACCAGATATGACATAATAAATGGCAGGATAGACAGAAACAGGGCTTATAATAATGCGGCTAATCAGGTAAAGAGGACATTGCAAAAATATCCGTCAGTACAAGTGGTGATAGATCTGCACAGGGACGGAGTAGGAAACAAGGTGCACAGAACAACCGTGATAAACGGTAAGAGGACAGCACAGATTATGCTTTTTAACGGATTATCAAGAAATCGCCGTGGAAATATAGGGTATCTTTATAATCCAAATCTTCAATACAATCTTGCATTTAGTTTACAGTTAAAATTAAAGTGCATGGAAAATTATACTGATTTTGCAAAGCCGGTCTATCTTAAAGGCTATCGCTATAACCTGCATCTTAGAAAAAGGTCGCTCCTTATAGAACTTGGAAATGAAAACAATACATTACAGGAGGCAAAAAATGCCATGCCGCATCTTGCAGGAGTGATAGGTCAGGTGCTTGGCGGCAGGTAAGCTGCTGCAGGGGTATTAGCTTTACATTACCATACTTCAATGTTAAAATGAAGCTACTAAATAAGGGACTGGATAAGTGAAAAATAAACAGGAGGGTGCATATGGCAAAGGTTATAAGTATAGGAAATCAAAGTTTTGAGTCAATACGGGAAAAAGATAACTTTTATGTAGATAAGACAAATTTTATAAAAGAGTGGTGGGACAATGACGATATAGTTACACTTATAACACGCCCACGCCGTTTTGGAAAAACATTAAACATGAGTATGCTTGAATGTTTTTTCTCAAACAAATATAAGGACAGAGGGGATTTATTCGAGGGTCTTGAAATATGGAACGATGAAAAGTATCGCAAATTGCAGGGGACATATCCGGTGATGTTTTTAAGTTTTGCCAAGATAAAACAGAATACTTATAAGAGTGCTGTAAAGCAGATAAAAAACGAGCTTATAAATTTATATAATGTATTTGATTATATAATGAAAAGTGATTTGTATAATGAAAATGAAAGGCTGCAATACAAATCTGTTCGAGTGGGGATGGATGATGAGACAGCTCAAGAGGCTTTAAATAATCTTTCTCACTATCTCAGCCGTTATTATGGCAAAAAAGTAATCATACTTCTTGATGAGTATGACACACCTATGCAGGAGGCTTATGTAAACGGGTACTGGGAAGAACTTGTAGCTTTTACAAGAAGCTTTTTTAATTCAACATTTAAGACAAATCCATATCTCGAAAGAGCGATAATGACAGGTATAACGAGGGTATCGAAAGAAAGCATATTTTCTGATTTGAATAATCTTGAAGTAGTTACGACATTATCACCAAAATATGAGACTTCATTTGGATTTACTGAAAAAGAGGTGTTTAACGCACTTGATGAACAGGGGCTGCCAGATGAAAAAGAAATTGTGAAAACATGGTATGATGGCTTTAAATTTGGAGAAAAAAGTGATATTTATAATCCGTGGTCGATAATTAATTATCTGGATAAAAAGAAAATCGCATTGTATTGGGCAGAGTCAAGTTCAAATGGACTTATAAACAGTCTTGTTCAAAAAGGAAGCTCATATATAAAAACAATGGTAGAAAATCTTATCAGGGGTGAAAAAATAAATGTCGTTATAGATGAACAGATAGTATTCTCTGAACTTGATTATTCAGAAGATGCTGTGTGGAGTCTTATGCTTGCGAGCGGCTATTTGAAAGTTGTTTCGTCAGAAGAGTTGAATCTGATAAGAGAAAGCGATAATGAATATGAACTTGCATTGACAAACCGTGAGATATTGTTTATGTTCAGAAAAATGATACTCAGATGGTTCAGTCCCGCAAAGCATGAAACAAATGAGTTTATAAGAGCACTCATAAGTGGTGATATAGAAAGTATGAATGAGTACATGAATGATGTAGCATTGAATACATTTAGTTCATTTGACTCAGGAAAACATAATTCAGAAAGAAAAGCTCCAGAAAATTTTTACCACGGATTTGTACTAGGACTTATAGTAGACCAGACAGAAAACTACATCATTACCTCAAACCGTGAGAGCGGCTACGGTCGATATGACATAATGCTTGAACCAATAGACAAAACAAATGAAAAACTGCCGGGCATCGTAATAGAATTTAAAGTGATAAATCATAGAAAAGAAAACTCACTTGAAGAAACGGTAAAAGCGGCATTAAAGCAGATAGAAGAAAAAAACTATAATGCAGAGCTTGTTAAACGAGGAGTGAAAGAAGAAAACATTCATCACTATGGTTTTGCGTTTAGAGGTAAAGAGGTGTTGATAGATGGACGGTAGATATTTTCGGAACCGAAAATATCGTAAGAAAAAGTTTCGTGTGAGGATTTTGGCAATTTAGGATGCGAAGCATTGCCAAAATCTGTTGCAGTTTGTTTTTTAAACTGCGACAAAGAGGTACTGATAGACGGCAGATAGTAACAGGCTTATCTTTTTATGGCTGAACTGTTACGGAAACCTAAATGTTTTGACTGATAACCGTCGTATGTGATACAATAAAAAACAATGGAAAAAAACAGCGGAGGAATACAATGGAGAGAATTAAACAGTCCAATATCAGAAATTTTTGTATCGTAGCACATATAGACCACGGTAAATCTACGCTTGCAGACCGTATCATTGAAAAAACGGGACTCCTTACGAGCAGGGAGATGCAGGCACAGGTTCTTGACAATATGGAGCTTGAGAGAGAGCGTGGTATCACGATAAAGGCACAGACAGTGCGTATCGTATATAAGGCAAAAGACGGTGAGGAATATATATTTAATCTTATTGACACACCGGGTCATGTGGATTTTAACTATGAGGTTTCAAGAAGCCTTGCTGCCTGCGAGGGTGCCATACTTATTGTTGATGCGGCACAGGGTATAGAGGCACAGACACTTGCAAACTGCTATCTTGCACTTGACCATGACCTAGAGATAATGCCTGTCATAAATAAGATAGACCTGCCTAGTGCCGAGCCTGAGAGAGTTAAGAGTGAGATAGAGGATGTTATCGGTCTTGATGCCGAGGATGCACCTCTTATCTCCGCAAAGATGGGAACAAACATAGATGAAGTTTTAGAGCAGATAGTTAAGAAGATTCCTGCACCGTCAGGAGATGTAGACAAGCCGCTTAAGGCACTTATTTTTGACTCATTATATGATGCTTATAAGGGTGTTATCATATTCTGCCGTATATTTGACGGCTGTGTCAAAAAGGGTGACGAGATAAAAATGATGGCAACAGGGGCAAAAGCAGATGTTGTCGAGGTCGGTATTTTTGGAGCGGGTCAGTTTATTCCGTCTGATGAGCTTTCGGCAGGTATGGTAGGCTATATCACGGCAAGTCTTAAAAATGTAAGTGATACAAGAGTAGGTGACACGGTCACGCTTGAAGAAAATCCTTGTGACGAGGCACTTCCGGGATATAAAAAAGTCCAGCCGATGGTCTATTGCGGACTTTATCCGGCTGATGGTGCGAAATATCCTGACCTTAGGGATGCACTTGAAAAACTTCAATTAAATGATGCGGCACTACAGTTTGAAGCTGAGACTTCCATTGCACTTGGTTTTGGTTTCAGATGCGGCTTTCTTGGTCTTTTGCATCTTGAGATAATTCAGGAGAGATTAGAGAGAGAGTACAATCTTGACCTTGTAACGACAGCACCTGGTGTTATCTATCATGTTTACAAGACAAACGGTGAAATGATAGAGGTTACAAATCCGTCAAATCTTCCTGACCCGTCAGAAATAGAGCATATGGAAGAACCTATGGTTTCAGCCGAGATAATGGTTACTAAGGAGTTTGTAGGTGCGATAATGACACTTTGTCAGGAAAGACGAGGAGTTTATATTGGAATGGAATACATGGAGGAGTCGAGAGCACTTCTTAAATATGACTTGCCGCTCAATGAGATTATTTACGATTTCTTTGATGCACTCAAATCCCGTTCAAGAGGATATGCTTCGCTTGATTATGAGATGAATGGATATGTTCCGTCAAAACTTGTAAAACTTGATATTCTTATAAATAAAGAAGAAATAGACGCACTTTCATTTATACTTCATGCAGACACGGCATACGAGCGTGGAAGAAAGATGTGTGAGAAACTTAAAAATGAGATACCGAGACAGCTTTTTGAAATACCTATTCAGGCGGCAGTCGGAGGAAAAGTAATAGCAAGAGAGACAGTAAGGGCAATGAGAAAAGATGTGCTTGCCAAATGTTACGGTGGTGATATTTCCAGAAAGAGAAAACTTCTTGAAAAACAGAAAGAAGGTAAAAAGAGGATGCGCCAGTTTGGAAATGTAGAAATCCCACAGCAGGCATTTATGAGTGTATTGAAACTTGATGAGGAGTAAAACATCGTATCTAAAACTAAGATAAAAGGGTAGGTATTTGCAAATGCAAAAAGATATTGCGTTATATGTCCATATCCCGTTTTGCGTGAAAAAATGTAATTACTGTGATTTTCTTTCGTTTAGTTCTGATGATGATACGAAAAGAAAATACCTTGATGCCCTTTACAGGGAGAGTATTTTTTGGAAAAATAAACTTTCAGGCAGATACAGGATTAAGACTGTTTTTGTCGGCGGCGGTACGCCAACCTGCCTTTCGGCATCGGAACTTGAACGGCTTGGAGATATTATAAAGCAGTTTGATATTGACGATAATGCAGAGTTTACGATAGAGGCAAATCCGGGAACTCTCAACAATGAAAAGATAAATGCAATCAAAAAGATTGGTGTGAATAGAGTGAGTCTCGGACTTCAGAGCACAGTTGACAAGGAACTTAAACTTCTTGGGAGAATTCATACCTACGAGGAATTTCTTGAGAGTTATCATCTGCTCAGGGGTGCTGATTTCAACAATATAAATATAGATTTAATGAGTGACATTCCTAAGCAGAGTTTCGATAGTTACAGAAAAACTATTGAGCGTGTTGTGGCATTGAATCCGGAACATATTTCTTCGTACAGTCTTATAATCGAGCCGGGAACGGTCTTTTATAAGATGCACGAGGATGGACTTCTTGATATTGCTGATGAAGATACAGACAGGCAGATGTATTCTTATACAAAAAAATTCCTTGAAGAAAACGGGTACCACCGATATGAAATATCAAATTATTGCAAAAAAGACAGGGAATGTAAGCATAATCTCGTCTATTGGAATCTTGACGATTATATCGGTATAGGGCTTGGTGCCTCATCATATTTTGAGGGAGCGAGATTTTCAAACTTCTCAGAAATGAAGAAATATCAGGATGTTATGTGTTCTGATAAAGTAAACGAATTGAATATATTTTCTTGTGATGCGATAGTTTCAGACAAAGAAAATGGAAAAAACAGGATGAAAACTTCCACGGTTGGCTGTAATTTTGATACGGAAATAAAAAGTAAAGTTGAAAGTTATGAGAAGCTGACAGAAAAAGCAAAGATGGAAGAATTTATGTTTGTCGGTCTTAGAAAGTGCATCGGTGTGTCAAAAACTGAGTTTAAGAACAGGTTTAATTACAGTATTGATGAAATTTACGGTGATGTGATAGATAAATTTATAAAAAATAACCTATTGTCTGAAAATGATAATAGTGATAGAATTTATCTGACAGATAAAGGAATTGATTTAAGTAATTATATTTTGTCAGAGTTTCTGCTTTAAAGCAGACAGAAATAAGATTTGATTGTAAATATACAGGATTGCTCAAGTTGTTTAGCAATGGAGCAATTTGTGGCATCAGTTAAGGGCAGAGCACCTTTTGCCCCCAACATTATAATATTTTAAACAATGGAGGAAATACAAAATGGCTAAAGTAAGTATCTTAATGGGAAGCGATTCAGATTTACCGGTTATGTCAAAGGCAGCAGCGATGCTTGAAAAGTTTGGTATTGACTATGAGATGAAAGTAATATCAGCACACAGAGAACCGGATGTATTTGTCGAGTATGCAAAGAGTGCAGAGAGCAAAGGCATTGAGGTTATCATAGCAGGTGCAGGTGGAGCAGCTCATCTTCCCGGTATGTGTGCAGCAATGTTCCCGCTTCCGGTAATAGGAGTCCCTATCCATACAAAGTCACTTGGTGGAGTTGACTCGCTTTATTCGATTGTACAGATGCCTTCAGGAATACCTGTTGCGACAGTGGCTATAAACGGAGCAGCAAATGCAGCTATTCTTGCAGCAAAGATGCTTTCTATCTCTGATAAGGAGCTTAGAGAGAAACTTGCAAATTATAAGGAAGAACTTAAAGACCAGGTAGTTGCAAAAGACGAGAAACTTGGCAAGATAGGTTATGAAGCTTATATAAAACAGATGAAATGATGAACGCAAAAGCGTTCATCTTAGAAGTTTCTAGCGAAACTTCAATGTAAAGATATAAGCTTGATTATGAATGATGAACGCAAAAGCGTTCATCTTATAGAAAGCAGATAAATAAAAAATGATTAAAAATTACGGTTCACACATAAAATATGTGAGCTGTAATTTTTTGTGGAAAAGAGGTTATGATGGCTGATAATATAAAATCAGAAATTGAGAAAAGACGAACTTTTGCGATTATTTCTCATCCTGATGCAGGTAAAACAACTCTTACTGAGAAGTTTCTTCTTTATGGAGGAGCCATAAATACGGCAGGCTCGGTTAAGGGAAAAGCAAATTCAAAATATGCCGTATCGGACTGGATGGAGATTGAGAAAGAGCGTGGTATCTCTGTTACTTCTTCGGTTATGCAGTTTAATTATGATGGATTTTGCATAAATATCCTTGATACACCGGGACACCAGGATTTCTCGGAGGATACTTACAGAACGCTTATGGCGGCAGATTCAGCCGTGATGGTTATTGATGCATCAAAGGGTGTTGAGGCACAGACGATAAAACTTTTCAAGGTATGTGTTATGCGTCATATCCCTATCTTTACATTTATAAACAAGATGGACAGAGACGCAAAAGATTCGTTTGAACTTCTCGATGATATAGAAACCGTTCTCGGAATAAGAACCTGTCCGATAAACTGGCCTATCGGTTCAGGTAAGGAGTTTAAAGGAATATTTGACAGAAAAGCAAAGACAGTCAGGACTTTTGAAGCTGTTTCAACAGGCGGTGCAAAATCAGCGGCAGAAACAGATTATGCGATTGACGACCCCGAGTTACGAAAGATTGTTCCGGACAATCTCTATGACCAGCTTGTTGATGAGATTGAACTTCTTGACGGTGCAAGCGATGAGCTTGACATGGAGAAAGTAAGCAAGGGAGAACTCTCACCTGTATTTTTCGGTTCTGCATTAAATACTTTTGGTATAGAAATTTTCCTTAAATATTTCCTCGAAATGACATCGTCACCACTTCCGCGAATGTCAGATGAGGGGCTTATCGACCCGGTATCGGAGCCGTTTTCAGCGTTTGTATTTAAGATACAGGCAAATATGAACAAGGCACACAGAGACAGAATAGCATTTATGCGTATCTGCTCAGGCAAGTTCAACGCAGATAAAGATGTTTATCATGTCCAGAGTGGAAGAAAACTCAAACTTTCACAGCCGCAGCAGATAATGGCACAGGACAGACAGGTCATACAGGAAGCGTATGCCGGTGATGTTATCGGTGTATTCGACCCTGGTATATTTTCTATCGGTGATACGATAACGATGCCTGGACATAAGTATGAATATGAAGGAATACCTACATTTGCACCGGAGCATTTCTGCAGGGTTATACAGCTTAATTCCATGAAGCGTAAGCAGTTTGTAAAAGGTATAACCCAGATAGCACAGGAGGGTGCGATACAGATTTTCCAAGAGTTTTCGGCGGGAATGTCAGAGATAATCGTAGGTGTTGTAGGTGTGCTTCAGTTTGATGTGCTTAAATACCGTCTTGAAAATGAATACGGATGTGAGATACGCCTTGAAGCACTTCCTTATGAATACATCAGATGGGTAGGTGACCCGTCAACAGATGTGACAAAACTTAAGCGGATGAACAATGTTAAAGCTGTAAAAGACATGAAAGGAAATCCTTTATTACTATTTGTAAATGAGTGGATGATAAGAATGGTATTAGAGGATAATGAGGGGCTTGAGCTTCTTGAATTTAAGAAAAATTAAAGTGTAAACTAAGATTTTAAAGTATGCAAAAAAGTATGGCTTAAAAGAAAAAATTGAATTAAAAAATTTGCAAATTAAGAGCGGGAGAAGGTATTCTCCTGCTCTTGTCAAGTTTATTGCCTTAAATTTTGAATATTAAAAAAATAATTTTATCAATTATCACCCATACATGAATATAATAGATACAAAAAGTTTTTGAGGTGGAAAAATTGGCTACAGTAATGCTTGATGCCGGTCACGGAGGTTTTGACAATGGAGCGATGTTTAACGGAAGAAAAGAAAAAGATGACAATCTTAGTCTGACGCTCAAGGTTGGTCAGGAACTTGAGGACAGAGGTGTGAATGTTATTTATACGAGAACGGAAGATATTTACCAGAGTCCAAACCAGAAAGCAGGTATCGCAAACAGGAGTGATGCCGACTATTTTGTATCATTTCACAGAAATTCAAGCCCGATGCCTGATACATATTCAGGCATTCAGACGCTTGTGTATTCAGCAGAGGGAATACCGCTTGTTATGGCACAAAATATAAATAAAGAACTTGTAAATGTGGGATTTAAAGATCTTGGTATAATCGAAAGACCAAATCTTGCGGTACTCAGAGGAACAAGGATGCCTGCGGTGCTTATTGAAACGGGATTTATAAATACTGATGCGGATAACAGGCTGTTTGATGAAAAAAACGATGAGATAGCAGGAGGAATAGCGGATGCCATCGTAAGAACGGTGTCGGGGGCAGCAGGAACGGGAGTTTCAATGATGTCAGAGAGCAAAACGGCAATCGCTCTGAATAGAAATAAAACTGCTGTAAAAGACGAAACTGCTGTCGGGTTCAAAGCTGAAAAAGATAGAGCAGATAGTGGAACTGCTACTGATTTAAGCAGCGTTTCTGAGAGGTTTTCGGTACAGATGGGGCTGTTCAGGCATTATGAAAATGCCGACAAACTTGCAAAAAATGTCCAGAAACTCGGCTTTGACTGTTTTGTTGAAAAGAGCGGCCGACTTTACAGTGTATGCCACGGCAGATATGAAAAGTATGCTGATGCAAGGGCAGCGGAAGATAATTTGTTCAAGAATGGTTTTGAGACGAGGATTATTATTTCGGCAGGAATATCAGTCGGAATAAATGTCAAAGTATGAGATAATGCTATGCTGTTTAAATCTGAGAAATGGCATTCAGTCCTTTGATTAAAATATAGAAAATATATCATTTTGATGTAAAAATACCAGAAATATAGGCAAATCGACCAAAAAGCACTTGCATATTATGGGAATTTGTGATAAAATCTTATTGTTAATAAGTAATTATACTTAGAGTGGGCTGCCAAGTCCACTCTTTAATTTTGTGGAAAAGAGGTTATGTGCTTGACAAAACGCGAAGAATATGAAACACGGACAGAGAAAATTCTCGAACCTATCATGACAGAGAATAATTTTGAACTGGTCGATGTAGAGTATGTAAAAGAGGCAGGAAACTGGTATCTGCGTGCTTATGTTGACAAAGAGGGCGG
Organism: Clostridium sp. AF34-13; assembly: GCF_003477845.1. NCBI lineage: Bacteria > Bacillati > Bacillota > Clostridia > Eubacteriales > Clostridiaceae > Clostridium > Clostridium sp. AF34-13. The sequence continues at coordinate 129,094 of NZ_QUEB01000002.1, read as the reverse complement.
TATAACGCTTGATGATTGTGAACTTGTAAACCGTGCATGGAGTGATATTATGGATGAACAGGATTTCATTCCGGATGCATATATACTTGAGGTGAGTTCACCGGGACTTGGAAGACAGCTTAAGAAAGAAAAAGATTTTAAGAGAAGCATCGGTGAAGATGTGGATGTGAAATTTTATAAAGCAGTTAAGATTCCAAATCCAAGAAACGGCAAAGAGATGTCTGTTAAGCAGATAACGGGTATGCTCAAAGAGTTTGACAAGGACACGATAACTCTTGAAACAGATTTTGCAAACGAATATGTTATAAACAGAAAAGATATTTCAACTGTAAAACTGACAATAGATTTTTAAAATGATAAAGAATAAGGAGGCAAAAATGGCTGCTAAAAAAACTACAAAATCAGATAAGTCTGAATTGATCGAGGCATTAGATATAATTGAAAAGGAAAAACAGATAAGTAAAGAAGTTATTCTCGAAGCAATAGAAAATTCGCTTCTCGCTGCCTGTAAAAACCAGTTTGGCAAATCAGAGAATATCAGGGTAAATGTCAACAGAGAGACGGGTGAGGTAAAGGTATTTGCCATAAAAGAAGTTGTCGATGATGATGATCTTGAAGATGAAGCTACACAGATGGGTATCACGGAAGCAATCTTAGTCCATGACAAGACTGAGATAGGTGATACCGTTGAAGTTGAGGTCACACCTAAAAATTTCGGAAGAATTGCAGCACAGAAAGCAAAGCAGGTTGTTGTTCAGAAGATAAGGGAAGAAGAAAGAAAGGTACTCTATGTTCAGTATCTTGAAAAAGAGAGGGAGGTTATCACAGGTATCGTTCAGAGATACAGTGGAAAAAATATATGTGTAAATCTTGGAAAAGTAGATGCCATCCTTATGGAGAGTGAGCAGGTCAAGGGCGAGCATTTCAAACCGACAGAACATATCAAGCTTTATGTCGTTGAAGTTAAGGATACGACAAAGGGGCCTAGGATTACGGTTTCGCGTTCACATCCTGAGTTTGTAAAGAGACTTTTTGAAGAAGAAGTAACAGAGATACAGGATGGAACAGTCGAGATAAGAAGTATCGCAAGAGAAGCAGGTTCGCGTACAAAGATGGCTGTCTCAACAGACAACCCTAATGTAGATGCCATAGGAGCGTGTGTAGGTATAAACGGAAGCAGAGTTAATGCTATCGTTGAGGAGCTTCGTGGTGAGAAGATAGATATTATCAACTGGAGTGATTCTCCGGCAGTGCTTATAGAAAATGCACTCAGTCCTTCAAAGGTCATATCTGTTGATGTAGACGAGGAAGAAAAGACTGCAAGCGTCGTTGTTCCACAGGATCAGTTATCACTTGCCATAGGCAAAGAGGGACAGAATGCAAGACTTGCAGCAAAACTTACAGGTTACAAGATAGACATAAAATGTGAATAATTGTTACACTTAGGAGGTGTCAGAATTGGGTAAGGGTAATACATTAGCCGGAAAGAAAACGCCAACACGCCAGTGTATAGGCTGTGGCGACAAAAAAGACAAAAAAGAACTTATTAGAGTTATAAAAACACCGGAGGGTGAGATAACAGTTGATTTTACCGGAAAGAAAAATGGCAGGGGTGCATATATATGTAATTCAACTGAATGTTTAAAGCAGGCGGTTAAGAAAAAATCCTTAGAACGCTCATTAAAGACACCGATTCCAAAGGACATATATCAGGAACTTGAAAAGGAGATGATTAAAGGTGAAAGTTGATAAGGCTCTTGGTATGATAGGTCTTGCGACAAAAGCAGGAAAGATTGCAAGCGGTGAATTTATGACTGAAAATGCCGTTAAGTCAGGCATGGCATCTTTGGTTATAGTATCAGCGGAGGCATCTGACAATACCAAAAAAAAATTCAGAAATATGTGTGAGTTTTATCATGTGCCGATTAAAGAATGTTGGACGAAAGATGAACTCGGAAAAGCAACAGGTAAAACATTTCGGGCATCTCTGGCGGTGACTGATAGTGGTCTGGCACAGGCAATTATGAAAAAAATGGATATAGACTAGGAGGTTTTGGTAATATATGGCTAAAATGAAGATATACGAAATTGTCAGCAGTATGCAGCGACAGTTTCCGAATTTACAGAATAAAGATGTTGTTACATTATTGCAGGAAAACGGATTTGAGGTTAAAGGCTCTCAGAGTGTTATAGAGGATGATGCTATAGGATTTTTGTTAAAACACGCAAAAGAGCATTTATCAGATTCTAAAAAGAAAGAAAGTGCAAAGAAAAAAGAACAGCCAAAGAAAGCTGAAGCAAAAGCAGAAACTTCAAAAAAAGCTGATGAGGCTAAGGCTGTTAAGGAAGAAACAAAAGCAGCAAAGAAAGCTGAGCCTGAGAAAGAGACTAAAGAGGTAAAAAAAGCTGAGGTCAAAGAGGAAGTAAAAGAAGCTAAGGCAGAAAAGGAAGAAATAAAAGAAAAGACGGCTGTTGAAACTGAAAAGAAGATTGAAAAAGCTGAGGAGACAAAGCCGGAAAAAGAGACAAAGGAAACAGAGAAAAAGGGAAAAGAGGAAACTGTGCAAGCTGAAGAAAAGAAAGATATAACTAAGAAAGAAGCAGAAACAGAAAAGGAAATAAAGTCTCAGGAAACTAAGAAAGAAACAAAGAGAGACAACAAAGAAAACAGAAATAACGGAAATCGTGATAACAGAAACGGTGGAAACAGAGATGACCGTGATAACAAAAACGGTGGAAACAGGGATGACCGTGACAACAGAAACGGAAACCGCGACAACAGAAACGGTGGAAATAGGGATGACCGTGACAACAGAAACGGTGGAAACAGAGACAACAGAAACGGAAACCGTGACAATAGAAACGGTGGAAACAGAGACAACAGAAACGGAAACCGTGACAACAGGAACAGTGGAAACAGAGACAACAGAAACGGTGGAAACCGAGATAACAGAAACGGAAACCGTGACAACAGAAATGGTGGAAACAGAGACAACAGAAATGGAAATCGTGACAACAGAAACGGTGGAAACAGAGACAACAGAAATAGAAACGGAAACGGCGGCGGATTTTCAAGAGGTCCTGCAATGCCTATGGATTCGATGAAATCTGAGGTTAAGCAGTCAAGACAGCAGAGAGCAAACAAGGATTCAAGAAGTGCAAAACAAAGACATGGCAGAGAGCGTGACAGAGATATGGATGATGAAGAGATGTTTACGCAGGGCAGAAAGAAGAAAAAGGATCCAAATCGTAAGGGTGCTTTCATCAAGCCTGAACCTATAGCAAAGCCACAGGAGCCGGAAGATGGAATCCGTACTATTACACTTCCTGAAAAGATGACTATCAAAGAACTTTCAGATATAATGAAAGTAACACCGTCAACTGTTATCAAAAATCTTTTCATGCGCGGTCAGGTGGTAACACTCAACCACGAGATAACATTTGAGGAGGCAGAGGAAATCGCTCTTGAATATAACTGTATCGCTGAGATGGAAGAAAAGGTTGACAAGATAGCAGAGATACTTAAAGAAGATGAAGAAGACGAGAGCCTTATGGTTAAGCGTCCTCCTGTAGTATGTGTAATGGGTCATGTAGACCACGGTAAAACATCACTTCTTGATGCAATCAGGGAAACAAGTGTAACATCAAGAGAAGCAGGCGGAATCACACAGCATATCGGTGCCTATGTGACAGAGATAAACGGTGAGAAGATAACATTCCTCGATACACCGGGACATGAAGCATTTACTTCAATGCGTATGCGTGGTGCACAGTCAACAGATATAGCTATACTTGTAGTAGCGGCTGATGATGGTGTTATGCCACAGACTATAGAGGCTATCAGCCATGCTAAGGCAGCAGGTGTAGAAATAATCGTTGCAGTAAACAAGATTGATAAGCCTAGTGCAAATATCGAGAGAGTTAAGCAGGAGCTTACAGAGCATGGTCTTATTGCAGAGGACTGGGGTGGCGATACGGTATTCGTACCTGTTTCAGCCCACACAAAAGAGGGTATCGACCAGCTTCTTGAAATGATAATCCTTACTGCCGAAGTGCTTGAGCTTAAGGCAAATCCAAACAGAAAAGCAAGAGGTGTCGTTATCGAGGCACAGCTCGATAAAGGACGTGGACCTGTTGCAACTGTACTTGTCCAGAAAGGTACACTCCATGTCGGAGACAATATCGCAGTTGGTGCTGCATATGGTAAGATAAGAGCCATGATGGATGACCAGGGTAAGAGAGTTAAGACCGCACTTCCATCAACACCTGTTGAGATATTGGGACTTCATGATGTTCCTGATGCAGGCGAGATATTTATGGCGACAGACAGCGATAAAGAAGCAAGAAACATTGCCGAGGTATATATTGAACAGGGAAGAGAAAAACTACTTGATGATACCAAGTCAAAACTTACACTTGACGGATTGTTCTCTCAGATACAGGCAGGAAATATCAAGGAGCTTAACCTTATCGTTAAGGCTGATGTGCAGGGTTCAGTTGAAGCAGTTAAACAGAGTCTTCTTAAACTCAGCAATGATGAGGTTGCCGTAAGGATAATCCACGGGGCAGTTGGAGCTATCAATGAGTCGGATGTATCTCTTGCAAGTGCGTCAAATGCGATAATCATCGGATTTAATGTAAGACCTGACAATACAGCAAAAGAGATAGCAGACAGAGAAAAAGTAGATGTAAGACTTTACAGGGTAATCTATAATGCTATCGAAGACATCGAGGCAGCAATGAAGGGTATGCTTGATCCTGAATATGAGGAAAAAGTAATCGGTCATGCAGAAGTAAGACAGACATTCAAGGCATCAGGTGTCGGAATGATCGCAGGTTCTTATGTACTTGACGGAAAGATTGAGAGAAATTGTAAGGTAAGAATAAGCCGTGAGGGCGAGCAGATATTCGAGGGTGAGCTTGCATCGCTTAAGAGATTTAAAGATGATGTTAAAGAAGTTGCTGCCGGATATGAATGTGGTCTTGTATTTGAAGGATTTAACGATATCAAGGTAGAGGACCAGGTAGAAGCATATATCATGGTGGAAGTTCCTAGAAGCTAAGAGATTGTTATAAGGCAATACCTATGATTTGACAGCAATGTTTATGTTTCATACAATATAAATGTACTCTCAGAATCTTCAGAACGAAGAATTTTGAGAGTACATTAAAAAAAGAATAGGGGGATGATTTATATGAGAAAAAACAGTATAAAATATTCTCGTATGAATGGAGAAGTTCAAAGAGAGCTAAGTAAGATTATTTCAAGAGACATCAAAGACCCGAGAATACATCCTATGACATCTGTTGTGTCAGTGGATGTGACACCGGATCTGAAATTTGCAAAGGTTTTTGTGAGTGTTCTTGGAAATGATGAAGATAAGGAGAAAACAAAAAAAGGGCTTGCAAGTGCCGCATCACATATACGTTCACTCCTTGCTAAATCATTAAACCTTCGCAACACACCGGAGCTTACATTTTATATAGATGATTCTATTGAATACGGTGTAAATATGTCAAAGAAAATTGATGAACTCATAGAAAAAGAGTCTGAAAATGAAAAATAATTTTAAGTTTTTGCTCTGATATGAGGGCGTAAAAAGAGCAAAACGCTGGTTTTGCTCTTTTTTGCAAATCGTGAAGAAAAGGGGACATGACAAATGAATGAATTAAATAAGGCTATTGACGATGCGAAAAAGATCATGATAGCAGGTCATGTAAGACCTGATGGTGACTGTATCGGTGCGTGCGTTGCATTACAGAGGTATATTAAAAGATTTTATCCTGAAAAAAATCTATGTGTTTATATAGAAACTGTTCCGGAAGTATTTCAGTTTATGGATGATAAGAAAGATATATTCTCAAACAGCGTGCCGCAGGATAAATTTGACCTTTTTATAGCACTTGACTGCAGCTCGCCCGACAGACTTGGTGATGCACAGAAAGCATTTTATAATGCCAAAAGTACAATGTGCATAGACCATCATATAAGCAACAGATGCTATGCGGGAGTAAATATCGTTGAAGCGGATGCAAGTTCAACCTGTGAAGTGTTGTATTGTCTTATGTCTGAGGATGAAAAGTTCTCAAATTCACTAAATAAGGCAAATATTACAGATGCCATTTTGTCGCTTGAAAATGACAAAAAGCTGGAATTTGAGATTGCGAGAGCTTTATACATAGGAATAATATTTGACACGGGAGTGTTCAGGTATTCAAATACATCAAAAAAGACGATGGAGATAGCCGGCAAACTTATAGAAACAGGTATTCCTTTTTGGAAATATATTGATGAGTGTTTTCTCCAGAGGACTTATACACAGACACAGCTTCTTGGAAGAACGCTTCTTGCGAGTATGCGTGTTATGGATGGAAAGTGTATAGTGGCGACTATCACCAGAAGAATGATGGAGTTTTATGAAGCTAAAACAGAGGATATAGAGGGAATAATTGACCAGCTTCGCATAACACAGGGTGTTGAAGTTGCAATACTTTTACACGAGATAGGCGACCAGGAATACAAAGTAAGTTTAAGGTCAAACAATTATATAGATGTAAGTAAGATAGCATCATTTTTTGGCGGCGGCGGTCATGTAAAAGCGGCAGGCTTTACAATGCGTGGCTCTGCACATGATGTTGTAAACAATATAACAGGTCATATTGAAAGTCAGATGTTCAATAAATAAAGAGACTGTTTATGATAGATGATAATAGCAGTTATAAAAATATAAAGGATGGAAAGCGGAATTTGGACGGAATAATTAATGTATATAAAGAAGCAGGTTTTACTTCTCATGATGTTGTTGCAAAACTCAGGGGGATATTAAGACAGAAAAAGATAGGTCATACAGGCACACTTGACCCGGAGGCAACAGGTGTGCTTCCGGTATGCTGCGGTAAGGCAACAAAGGTCTGCGAACTGCTTACGGACAAAGATAAATCGTACAGAGCAGTGTGCAGGCTCGGAGTTGAGACTGACACACAGGACATGACAGGAACAGTTTTAAATGAATGTGATACTGATATGATTACTGAGGAGCAGTTAAGAGACTGTGTAAATTCTTTTGTCGGTGAGACGGAGCAGATACCGCCTATGTATTCGGCTTTAAAAATCAATGGCAAAAAGCTGTATGAACTTGCGAGAGAGGGAAAGACCGTTGAGAGAAAACCGAGAAAGATAACAATATCAGAGATAGACATTGTTGATATAAATCTTGAAGAAAAAATATTTACAATGGATGTTACCTGTTCAAAGGGAACATATATACGAACACTCTGTCACGATATAGGGAAGAAACTAGGTGTCTGTGCCACAATGGAAAAACTTATGAGGACAAGAGTGTCAGTTTTTAAGATAGAAGATGCACTTACATTGAATGACATAGAAATTCTGTCAAAAGAAAAGCCTGAGATATTCAGGGAGAAAGTTTATAGCGTTGACTCGCTATTTGATTATTCTAAGGTAAATGTGGCAGGTGACGGGATAAGGTATTTGCAAAATGGAAATACTTTAAAGGCAAAAGATTTTAAGCAGGATGTATCCGGGATAAAACAGGATGAAAAAATACTTGTCTACGATGAAAATAACAATTTTAAGGCAGTATATCAGAAAAATGAAAATGATTTTAAAGTGTTTAAAATGTTTTAGTTTTCAAGGAGGCAGAAGAAAAATGGAAATCCTAAAAGGTTTGGATATAAAAGTAAAAAACAGTGCGGTATCACTTGGAAAGTTTGACGGTGTGCACAGAGGTCACCGCCTTTTGCTTAACGGAATATCAGAGAGAAAAGAACTTGTACCGACCGTATTTACATTTGAAATGTCAGATACACCTCAGAAATATATATATTCACAGGATGAAAAAAACAAAGTATTAGAGGAAATAGGAATTGCAAGAGAGGTTATATTTCCATTTAATGAGCACACAAAAAACATGGCTCCTGAGGAGTTTATAGAAAAATTTCTTGTAGAAAAACTTGATGTGAAATATATATGTGTCGGTGAAGATTTTCGTTTTGGAAGAAAACGTGAGGGCAATGTCGGAATGTTAAAAAAATATGCTTCTATATACGATTATGACATAAAGATATTTCATAAGCTTGAGTCTGACAATGAGATAATAAGCAGCACGCTTGTCAGAAAAAAACTTGAGGACGGAGATGTGGTGCGTGCAAACGAGCTTCTCGGACGCAGTTATTTTATAGAGGGGACTGTTATTCATGGCAATGCACTCGGAAGAACAATGAATATGCCGACAGCAAATATTATACCGGAAAAATCAAAACTGCTCCTGCCGTCAGGAGTATATGCGTCAAAAGTAATGATTGAAGGTGATGACATGGTCTATAAAGGCGTGACAAACATAGGAAGAAAACCTACTATCGGCAGATATGACATAGGTGTGGAAACCTGCCTGCTTGATTTTGACAGGGATATATACGGAAAAAAGATAATGGTTGAATTTTATGAGCGTATAAGACCGGAAAAGAAATTTCCGGGACTTGACGAACTGAAAAACCAGATGGAGGCGGACAAGGCAAAGGTGGCACGCTGGCAAATGTAACAATTTCTTAATCAAAAAGCAATACTTTTTTCCTTGACTTATATTTTTAATTTGTTATGATTATATTGCTTATGTGAAAACCATAAGGGCAAACATAGATGTGTTTGCCCTTTTACAATGTCATAAACCACGATTTTACAATGTAGTGGATTATGCTTTTACAGTGTCAAATATGGCAATAAAAAGCATGGCATTGATAAAATATGACATAAATATCTGTGTTTTAGCAGATTTTATAGCATTTGGCAATAGCTGGTCTTACATAAGTCTGATAATAAAAATAGGGATAGTGAGGAATGAGACTAATGAAGAAAAAATATGTTCAGGGTATTTTATTTGGGGTATTGTTTGCAACAGCAGTAAGCTGTAGTGCCTGTGGAGGAAAAAAGGATGAGGCAAAAAAAAGCGGTGAAACTGTTAATGCAAAGGAAAATGTCGTAAAGAAAAAAGAGGCGGTAAAACTTGTTCTTAGTGAAGCAAAATCACTGCCTGACAAAGTCAAAGATGCTGAGTTTAGTTCAGCAGATAAAAAAATTGCGACAGTCACAAAAAATGGAGTAGTACATGGTGTTAAGCGTGGAAAAACAACCATTACTATGAAAAGTGATAAAGAAGTCATCCATTATCAGATAAAGGTAGCGAAACATGGGATGGTTTATCCTAAATTTACAATGCTTACCGGTGAACATTTAGATATGCAGTTCAGCACTAAGGTAAAAGCTAAAAATGTCAGGTGGAGTTCTACAAACAAAAAAATCGCAACAATAAACAAAAAAGGAAAAATAGTTGCAAAAAAACGAGGAAATGTTATCATAAAAGGAAATGATGGCAAAAGGACATATGTATCAAAGATAACAGTTAAAAAAAGACCAAAGAATATAGTATATCTTACATTTGATGATGGTCCAAACAGCTACACGACACCGAAAGTATTAAATATCCTCAAGAAAAATCATGTAAAAGCAACATTCTTTGAACTTCGTCCTGCAAGCTATGACTTTAAGTTTACAAAGAGAGTTATAGACGAGGGACACACACTTGCTTTACACGGATATAAACATAAATATTATGAGATATACAAATCTGAAAAAGTTTATAAAGGAAACCTTGACAAACTCCGCAATCTTTTCTTTAAGAAATTTGGAGTATGGTGCACCGTATCAAGATTTCCGGGTGGAAGTTCAAATACAGTCAGCAGATACAATAAAGGCATCATGACAAGACTTACAAAGAAGCTTGACGGCTGGGGTTATCATTACTTTGACTGGAATGTCGATAGCGAAGATGCAGGCGGAGCAAGAAATCCGCAGCAGACTTTCCATAATGTTACCAGCGAACTTTGTAAAGGTAGAGGAAATGTCGTACTCATGCATGATTTTTACGGAAACGACAAGACAATAAATGCATTGGACAAAATGATAAAATACGGCAAAAAGCACGGATATGTGTTCCTGCCTATAACAGCCAGCACAGATGCAGTACATCACGGTGTAAACAACTAAAAAAGTCATAAAAGATTTACAAAGGGGTAAACATATATAACAGTATGTTTGCTCCTTTTTTCATAAAAAAATTGCGAAACTGTCGTAAACCTTGATAAAATTGCGATGATATCATTGCAATTAACACAAAGTATATCAGTTTCGTAGTTATCTATAAAATAAAAGGAGGAGAAAAAATGAACTTATTTGATATATTAGGACCTGTCATGGTTGGACCGAGCAGCTCGCACACAGCGGGAGCAGTAAGAATAGGTTATGTCGCAAGGCATCTTTTAAAGGACGAGCCATGCAAAGTAAAGATAGGACTTTACGGTTCATTTGCACAAACGGGAAAAGGTCATGGAACAGACAGAGCACTTATCGCAGGCATACTTGATATGCATCCTGACGATATGCGGATACCTGAAAGTTTTGAACTTGCTAAGGCGGCAGGCATAGAGTTTGAATTTTACAATGCGGACATAAGAAATGCACACCCGAACACTGCACTTATAGAAATGGTCGGAAAAAATGACCGAAAATTAAGCGTTCAGGCATCGTCACTCGGCGGTGGAAGGATAATGGTAAATAAGATAGACGGTATAGATGTAAACTTTTCAGCGGAAAAACCGACACTTATCGTTCACAACATAGACCAGCCGGGTCATGTCGCTGAGGTAACATCAATGCTTTCACATAAGTGTGTAAACATTGCGACAATGCAGCTTTTCAGGGATAAAAGAGGAGGTTATGCGGTTATGGTGCTAGAGACAGACCAGCAGATACCGGAAGAGTCTATTAAATGGCTTGAACATCTTGAGGGTGTGATAAAGGTTACTTATGTAAATATTATGGAGTGAGAGGAGGAACTATATGTTTGGTTCGATAAAAGAGATATTAGATAAGTGTGAGAGTGATGGCAGGGAGTTTTGGAGAGTTATCCTTGAGGATGATATGTCAGACAGGAATGTGGATGAGAACGAGTCTGCCCAAAAGATGAGAGAATTGTGGGATGCAATGTATCAGGCGGCTAAGGGATATGACGGCAGTATAAAATCAGCGAGCGGACTAAGCGGCGGTGACGGCAAAAAGATGGAAGAATATATAAAGACACACGAATGTCTCTGCGGTGATTTTATGGGAAAAGTTATCACGGAGGCACTTAAGATGGGAGAGTCAAATGCCTGTATGAAAAGGATAGTAGCTGCCCCGACAGCGGGTGCGTGTGGTGTTATGCCTGCAATCCTCGTGCCTTACTATGAGAGGATGATTTTACAAAATATAAATGTGGAAGATAATGCAAAAAACAACATAACTACCGATTATGGAGATAATAAATCAAATAACATAACGACCGATAATGCAGAGCAGAAGGACAAAGACACAAAAGCAAAAAAAGAAGCAGATGAAAAGATAATAAAGGCTCTCTATGTGGCGGCAGGTATAGGAGAGGTCATAGCCCGGAGAGCATCGATAAGCGGAGCGAGAGGAGGATGTCAGGCGGAGATAGGCTCGGCAAGTGCAATGGCAGCAGGAGCACTCACATATCTTCAGGGCGGCAATGAACAGCAGATAGCAGACAGCGTGGCAATGGCACTTAAAAATCTTTTAGGACTTGTCTGTGACCCGGTCGCAGGACTTGTTGAAGTGCCATGTGTAAAAAGAAATGTTGTCGGTGCGGTAAATGCAGTATCAAGCTCCCAGATGGCATCGGCTGGCATAAAAAGCAGGATTCCCGTTGATGAGGTTATAGATGCGATGGCTTATGTAGGCGACAAGATGGATGAGTCGCTCAAAGAAACCGGAGTAGGTGGACTTGCCGGAACGGTTTCGGGGAAGGAGATTGCGGGGAGGGTTTTGTGAAGATTATTAGTGTACCTTTTTGATTCACTTTCTGTTGTCGAATATGGCGTGTGATTTCCATTATAACTGCATCTGCCATGGTGTTTACAGGGACACCGCAATATCAGTATGGCAAAAGTGCAAAAGCGGCGACAGTGGTACAGGACAATGAAAACGATAGTGAGGGTATGCAGACGGGTTTAAAAGTCGCATTAGGAAAAGCGAATAACCGGATTGTGAAAACGGTGTTCAGCGGAAAAAGCATTGTGAGAAACCTCACGCTCGGTTATGTATCGGGACAGTCTGTTATTGCGTATGAGACAGCAGAGGGAAAGATAAGCTACACATTGCCTTCAAGTCTGTCATATAAAGAATAGAGTAAGATACGGTTTGACAAGACAAAGTTAAGCTTAAATGCAGGAGACAGGGACAAGTTAAGCATTGCATATTCTGATATTGATACAACAGGGCAGAATGTAAAATGGTCGTATGACAATGATGATGTTGTGTCAGTTGATATTGCAGGAAACATAACAGCATATAAGAGTGGAAAGGTAATGGTAACGGCTAAATTAGGAGATGCAGAAGCGGACTGTGAGGTTACTGTTCTGTCCGATTAAGAAGGTAAGTATTCCGTCAAAAGTACAAAAAATAGGAAAAAATGCATTTTACGGGTGCAGTGGTCTAAAAGACCTCACAGTTAAAACAAAGAAACTCACTTCAAAAACAGTAGGAAAAGGTGCATTTAAAAAGCTGAATAAAAAAGCTAAGATAAAAGTGCCAAAGAGTAAGTTGAAATTATACGCAAAGATATTGAAAAGATAACATAAAGCCCCACGGGATAGTTCCTGTGGGACTTTGTTTTTGGTGTTATTTACATAAGAAGTACCACTGGTGATTTTTTCACATTATAATGTTTTTTGTGAAATTTCAAGAAGTTTGCTAGGCGTCGTGTCTAAAGCATCTGCAAAAATCTTGACTTCGTAGTCGGGAACAAAACGGCGTCCGTGTTCTATCTTAGATATTGTGTTTTCAGTTATATCGTTATAACCATTAACCTGGATTTTTGCAGCAAGATCACGTGTTGATAATTTCTTTTCGCGGCGCAGTTTTCTTATTTCCAGACCGATAATATTTTTTCTGTTTTCGTTATACCAAAATGCTTTCATGAAACCTCCTATATGTGTAAAAAGCGGCAAAAATGCCAAATTATAAAGATATTATAGATGTGTGCTCACATTTCAATATGCTTCTTAAGAATAGAAAAGAAACAGCCGCCGTGTGCCAGATAGGAATATTTTTTAGAATGTAAAAAGTTGACAAATATAAATATTATGATTAAAATATGCTTGTTAAGAATATTTTTGTTACAGAGATATTTTTATCCCATATAACAAAATTACTCTTAAAAATCTTAGAAAAGAGGGACCATAGTGTGAAAAATAATATTTTTCACACACAGGATTTGTGTATGTGCACACCTGACACAAACCTGATATGCAAAAAAGTGTGCAGAAGTGAGGATTATTATGAAGAAAAGGACAAAAAAGGAAATTAAGCGGTGTCTTACGGGTATTGTGACAGCATCGCTTATAATCTCAAGTGTGCATATTGGCACATTTGCACTTGCGGCAAAAAAAACAAGTATTGCAAAAAGTGCAAAAGTTACGGTGGGAAAGACCGTAAGGGTAAAACTTAAAAACAACAAAAAGAGTGTTAAATGGAAAGTTTCAAAAGGAAAAAAATATGTAAAGATAACTAAAAAGAGTAAGACAGGCTGCACCGTAAAAGGTTTAAAAAAGGGTTCGGCAAAGGTACAGGCAGTTATCGGAAAGAAAAAGTACAGTTGTAAAATAACCGTTGCGGCAAAGAAAACGACAAAGAAGCCGGCAACAACTAAAAAACCGGTAACAACAAAGAAGCCTGTTGCAACGGCAAAACCTACGGCGACAACAAAGCCGACCGCTTCCTCAGATGTTACGGTAAAACCGGAAGTTACAGGTACTCCGGCAGTAACAGATGTACCATCCGGAACAAATGTGCCGACAAGCACACCTGCCGGGACAAATGCACCTGTAGTTACGGAAACACCGACAGTGGCACCTGTAGTTACGGACGCACCGACAGTGGCACCGATTAATAAGACGGAGCCTAAGGTAACACCTGCACCGACAGTAAAGCCGACAGAGAAACCGACACCGACAGTAAAGCCAACAGCAAAACCGACAAAAAAACCGACAGGTATAACATGGTATTATAATGGTGAAAGTGATGAATGATATGATAAGACATATAATCTTGTTATTGAAAATGATAGTGATCTGACGGAATTAAAAGATGAACAATTCTGTGGTTTCAAGCATATGGTCAGTATAACTATTTCAAAAAATGTGACGAAGATTGGAAAAGGGGTATTCGATAATTGTGAATTGCTTAAAAAAATAACGGTAGACCCTGAAAATAAATATTTTGACAGTAGGGATAATTGTAATGCCATAGTTGAAAAATCGACGGATTCTATTGTTGCAGGATGTGCAGGTACGGTTATTACAGACAGCATTAAGTATATTAAAGCCGGTGCATTTTTAGGAACTAAAGTTGAGAAGATGATAATTCCTGATAATGTAAAGGAGATTGGTGAGGAAGCATTTAGGGACTGCAACAGATTATACAAGGTGTCTATACCCGGCAGTACTATAATTGGAGAAAGTGCATTCTATTCATGTTCGGTGTTAAACGATGTTGAAATAAAAGAAGGAAATGCGGAAATAAAAGAAGGAGCATTTTGGGATTGTAATGCTTTGAAAAAAATTGTGCTGCCTAAAGGAAAAACAATTATAAGTGATTATATGTTTAGTGAGTGTACATCATTGCAGTCTGTTACATTTGATGATGATATAAAATCTATTGGTGAGGAAGCATTTTCATGTACGGCTTTTACGGAGTTTAATATTCCAGACACGGTAGAGAGTGTAGGCAAGATGTGTTTTCGGGAATGTGAAAAATTAAAGAAAGTGACTTTGTCAAAAGGGATAAAGTGCAATGGTGATAAAACTATTTTATCAGGTGTTTTTTCAGGTTGTATAAGTCTTGAGGAAATCACCATACCTCAAAACATAAATTATATTGGAGACGATATGTTTAGTGCCTGTGATAAATTGACAACTGTTAATATTGAGAATAAAAATACGGATATTGGCAGTAGAGCATTTGCAGGCTGTGTTAGTATAAAAGATTTTGAATTTTCTAAGGGCTCAATAGGAAAAGAAGCATTTTGGGATTGTACGGGATTTGAGAACATTGATATATCCAATACGACTGCATTAGAAGACCGGGCATTTATGAATTGCACAAATCTTAAAAATGTAACTGCATCGTCAAATTTGAAAAAAATAGGTGTGGAAGCATTTGAAGGTTGTGGTAAGATGCCTCAGTTCATTATTCCTGATGGTGTGACAAATATTGAAAGCAATGCGTTTGCCGATTGTGTTTCACTCAGGGAGATAGCGATACCTGCAAGCGTAACTAACATAGGTACAAGTATTTTATTTAATACAAAAAGTCTTGAAAAAATAACAGTAGATGAAAAAAATGAATGTTTTTATTGTGGTGAAGGTGTAAATGCCATTATAACTAAAAAAGAAATTAAAGGTGTTGTAGATGAAAACGAAGAGCATTATAACGAAGACCATGATGCTTATGTATTGATTGCAGCTTGTAAGAATACTGTTATTCCTGATACTGTTAAGAAAATAGATGATTTTGCATTTTATCAGATGACGGGATTATCAGAAATTAGTATTCCATCAGGAGTCACAAGAATAGGTGATGAAGCGTTTTATGGGTGCACATCATTAAAGAATATAAATATTCCTGATACAGTTTCTAAGATAGGAGTGAATGCATTTGCTGGTTGTAACGCCTTAGAGGAGATGACAGTAGATGAAGAAAATGAATATTATTATAGTGAAGAAGGCAGTAACGCAATAATTGCCAAAAAGGAAATAAAATTTGATAGTATTTATGATTTTGAGCAAATTGATAATGAACCACATGAACTTGTGTATGGTTGTAAGACTACTGTTATTCCGGCAAGTGTAACCAAAATTGGATATATGGCTTTTAATAACTTATCGACATTGACAAAAATTAATATTCCTGATGCTGTACAGGTAGATAAAAATTCTTTCTGGAATTGTGAAAATTTAACAAGTATTACTTGGAAAGGAACGGTATATAAATCAGTATCAGCGTTTTATAAAGCATACAATCCCGGTATGTATGATGACGATGATGTTGAGTAGGATTGTAAAACAAGCATAAGTAAAAAGTAAACCAAACAACGATAAAATCGGCATTTACAGTAGTTAAGTGCCGATTTTTTTGTCATATTTCCACAAAAAAATCAGAGGAAATAATGCATATTGCATAAGAAAACATAAAATTTATTATTATACAATTATATGTATTGCCTTAAAACCGATACAATATTTTTTGCAAAATGCACATATTAAAAAATTAAATTGTCTGATATGATTAAACCAGTTTAGAAAGTAACTTTAAATATTGCCTTTTTAAAATAAACAAAATATAATGAAAGGAAGAATAATGTATGGGGAAAATTGATATAGCAACAAAACAATATATGTCGCACAAAAACATAATAGCAGATGCTTTTAATTTCTATGTGTATGACGGAGTACAGATAATAAAGCCTGAAAAATTGCAAAAGATAGATACGGCAGAGTTTATGATGCCGTATGGAAATGATGCTAAAGCTGCCGTGCAGAAAATAAGAGATAATCTTATGATATGGGAAAGTGTCACAGACGGAAATGCGGTTTATGTTGTACTCGGCACGGAAAATCAGGACAAAATCCATTATGCAATGGCTGTTAAAAATATGCTTTATGATTCTTTACAGTATGCAAAGCAGGTGGAAGAAGCAAAGAGTTCATATCGTAATAAAAACAAAGGTGCCGCAATCAAATTGAGTTCGGAAGAATTTTTATCGGGATTTAGAAAAGAAGATAAATTAATGCCGGTGGTAACTCTGGTTATCTATTTTGGAGATAAAAGCTGGGATGGAGCAAAAAGTGTTCATGATATGTTTTGTGTAAACGATGAACAGATTTTAAAATATGTTCCTGATTATAAGATAAACCTGATAGAGCCGATAAAAGTTTCAGACAGCGAGTATGAAAAGTTTAAAACAGATTTAGGGTCGGTATTACAATTCATAAAACATCAATCGGATGACGATGGAAGATGGATTAAAGGAAAACGCAGGTTTCAAAATGTAGAAAAAGAAGCAGTAGAATTAATAAATATGATAACCGGTGCAAATATTACCGGCAATGAGAAAGACGAGGTGGTTGATGTGTGCAGAGCATGGGAAAATTCATTGAAAAATGCAAAAGATGAGGGACAGCGAGAAGGCAGGATTGCCGGGCAGATTGAAGGAAAAATTGAAGCATATATAGATTGTAATATGACGATACCAGAGATTGCAAAGAAAGTGTCGAAGCCGGAAGAATATGTAAGAGAAGTTGTAAAAAAGTTATCAGCAGTATCTCAATGAACAGATAATATATAAGGGTGGGCGTCAGAGATTATAATATGATATAAAAATTGAAAATAATTATACATTGATATTTTCACAGAAAAGGTAAGTTGCATATAGATTATAAAATGAATAAAAACGGAAAGTAATAGTACTTAATTTTAATAAAATTCCCGACAGCACGAATATAAAAGTTCGTACTATCGGGAGTTTTTATTTTATTATTTTGATGCAGTCAAGTGGATATTTGCAATCCATACTGATATTTTTTAGTAGTGTTTAATAATAGATTATCTCTTATTGCTCTGTCTCCAGATATGCATCTTTTCTGCTTCTGCGATAAGCTGATCCCTGAAATCAGGATGTGCAACTGAGATAAGAGCCTCAGCTCTCTGCCAAGAAGAAAGTCCCTTGAGGTTTACGATGCCGTACTCAGTTACAAAGTAATTGATGTTTGCACGCGTATCGGTAACGATAGAACCATTTGAAAGAGTAGGTTTGATTCTTGACTGAACAGTGCCGTCTTTGGTTGTGAAAGTAGAAGACATACAGATAAAGCTCTTTCCACCGTTTGAGAGGTAAGCACCGAGTACGAAGTCAAGCTGTCCGCCTGCACCGCTTATGTGTTTTGTTCCGGCACTCTCTGCATTTATCTGTCCGAATAAATCAATATCTACCGCATTGTTTATTGAAATAAAATTGTCAATAGAAGCGATAACTGACATATCGTTTGTGTAGTTTACAGGAGCACTCATGCACTCAGGATTTTCATCTAAGTAGTCGTAAAGTTTCTTTGTTCCTGAACCGAAAGCATATACCTGGCGCCCCTTGTCTCTTGACTTTTTAAGACCTGTTATCTTGCCGGCTTTTGCAATGTCAACAAATGCATCAACATACATTTCAGTATGTACACCGAGGTCTTTAAGGTCTGACTGTGCAATAAGTGAACCTACGGCATTTGGCATACCACCGATACCAAGCTGCAGGCAGGCACCGTCAGGAATTTCATCTACGATATATTTTGCAACAGCTTCATCAACTTCAGTTGTAGGAGCCGGAGCACCTGTCTCAAGAATTGCAGGATTGTCACCCTCGACTATCATGTCAACATTGCTGATGTGGATGCCGTTTTCAAATCCGCCGAGACAGCGAGGCATATTTTTATTAACTTCAACGATAATTATATCTGCAACTTCACAGCAGGCAGCCATATGTGATGCGTTTGGTCCGAAGTTAAAATATCCGTGTGCATCCATAGGAGCAGCCTGGAACATTGCTACACGAGGAGGGGTCTGACTGTTTCTGTAATATCCCGGAAGTTCAGAATATTTGATAGGAGAGTAGAAACAAAAGCCTTTTGCTACTGCTTTTCTCTCGATGCCGCTGCTATGCCAAGAGTTCCATGTAAAATGAGAAGCTGCATCTTCAAGTTTGAAGATTTCAGGCTCTTTCATAAGAATACCGCCGCGGATGTTGATGTCTGAAAGTTCAGGCATACGCTTTGCAAGTGCCTTGTCGAGTGCATCAACAGTGCCGGTGCACCATCCATAATCGATCCAGTCGCCGGATCTTATAACTTTGACTGCTTCATCAGCAGTAGTAAGTTTCTGCTTGTAAATTTCATTAAAATCCATAATCTTCCTCTTTTCTGTGCCACAAGATTGTAGTTGTCCTAATTGCATCATTAACATATGAAATGATTGTTATCTGCCATTATAGAAAGTATAGGCAGTAACCGTAGTCCGCATCGTGACACTGATGCGGGCATTATATTATGCAGGAATAGAAATAAGATTTGTTCCTTACACAAATTACAGTATAAATTAAATTGAGAAAAATTATACTGTAAAGTCTAAAATTTTGCCAACAATAGAATAACACTAATAAAAAAAATTATCAACAAATGAATTGAGGGACAGGCAGCCAGAATTGTAAGAAAATGTAATTAGGCTATAGTATAAAGTGTAACAGTTCGGTCATTCATTCCTTAGTTTCATAAACCTGCCAGCAAGCTGTCAGTCGCTGCTGCGCAGCTTATGTTTATTTCATTTGGAAAATGAAAGGCTATTCAGCTATAAAAAATAAATTAAAAATAAAGTACCTTGAAAAAACTTGCTTAATTTGTCGTTTTGTTATATGATTATCAATGATAGAACCGATTGTATGTGAGAGTTACATAATATGAAAATTGAGTGCATACTTGATTTTCTGATGTATAGGATATATGTGATAGTAGGTCGGTTTCTAAATAAAGCTGATATTGTATCAGTGAAAAACGGACAAGGAGGAACTTATTTTTATGGCAAAGAAAGTAGTTTTAGCAGGCGCTTGTCGTACTGCAATCGGAAAAATGGGTGGAGGATTAAGCACTACTCCGGCACCTGTATTAGGTTCAATCGTTATTAAGGAAGCTCTTAAAAGAGCAAATGTACCTGCAGATCAGGTAGATCATGTATATATGGGATGTGTTATCCAGGCAGGTTTAGGTCAGAATGTTGCACGTCAGGCTTCAATCAAAGCAGGACTTCCTGTTGAGACACCGGCTGTTACAGTAAATGTAGTTTGTGGTTCAGGTCTTAACTGTGTAAATATGGCAGCTCAGATGATTCAGGCAGGAGATGCTGACATCGTTGTTGCAGGTGGTATGGAAAATATGTCTATGGCACCTTATGCTATGATGCAGGGTCGTTTCGGATACCGCATGAACAACGGAAAACTTGTTGATACAATGGTAAACGATGCCCTTTGGGATGCATTCAATCAGTATCATATGATGATTACGGCAGAGAATGTTGCAGATCAGTGGGGACTTACTCGTGAAGAACTCGATGAGTTTGCAGCAAACAGCCAGCAGAAATGTGAAAAGGCTATCGCAGCAGGTGCATTTGATGACGAGATCGTTCCAGTTGAGATTAAGACAAGAAAAGGTGTTACAGTATTTGATAAAGATGAGGGACCACGTCCTGGAACAACTGCTGAGAGCCTTTCAAAACTTAAATGCTGTTCAGGAAAAGAAGGCGGCGTAGTTACAGCAGGTAACGCATCAGGAATCAATGATGGTGCTGCTGCAATCGTTGTTATGAGTGAGGAAAAAGCTAAAGAGCTCGGTGTTACACCAATGGCTACATTTGTTGCCGGAGCACTTGGCGGAGTTGATCCTTCAATCATGGGTGTTGGACCTGTTGCATCTACAAAGAAAGTTCTTGCAAAGACTGGTCTTACAATTGATGACTTTGATGTATATGAAGCAAACGAAGCTTTCGCTGCACAGTCAGTAGCAGTTGGAAAGGATCTTAACTTTGATCTTTCTAAACTTAATCCAAACGGTGGTGCTATTGCACTTGGACATCCGGTTGGAGCTTCAGGATGCCGTATCCTCGTTACACTTCTTCATGAGATGCAGAAGATGGATGCTAAGAGAGGTCTTGCAACACTTTGTATCGGTGGTGGAATGGGCTGCTCAACAGTTGTTGAGAGAGACTAATCCATTCGCCTGTACGGGTGTCACGGATGCCTAAAAAGCATTAAAAATAAATATTGCCGGATATCCTGAGTTTTCGGGATATTCGGATTAATATGTATCTTAAAAAGGAGAAAATATCATGGATTTTATTTTATATGAAGTAAAAGATGCAGTTGCAACTATTACTATCAATCGTCCAAAGGCATTAAATGCTTTAAACAGCCAGGTTCTTGATGAACTTGATGCAACACTTGATGCCATTGACCTTAATACAGTTAGAGCCGTTATCCTTACGGGAGCAGGCGACAAGTCTTTCGTTGCCGGTGCTGACATCGGAGAGATGAGCACACTTACAAAGGCTGAGGGCGAAGCATTCGGTAAAAAAGGAAATGATGTATTCCGCAAACTTGAGACATTACCAATTCCTGTTATTGCAGCAGTAAACGGTTTTGCACTCGGTGGAGGATGCGAGATTTCTATGAGCTGTGATATTCGTATCTGCTCAGAGAATGCAATGTTCGGACAGCCTGAGGTTGGTCTTGGAATTACACCTGGATTTGGTGGAACACAGAGACTTGCCAGAACAGTTGGTGTTGGTATGGCTAAACAGCTTATCTACACAGCAAGAAACATCAAGGCTGACGAAGCTTACAGAATCGGTCTTGTAAATGCAATATATCCTGCTGAGGAGCTTATCCCGGCAGCAGAGAAACTTGCAGCTACAATTGCGAAGAATGCACCTATTGCAGTCCGCAATTGTAAGAAGGCTATCAACGATGGTCTTCAGGTTGATATGGACAAGGCTATCGTTATCGAAGAAAAACTCTTTGGTGACTGCTTTGAGACAGAAGACCAGAAAGCAGGAATGGGAAACTTCCTTGCACCTAAGGATCAGAAAGTTAAGGTTGTTCCATTTAAGAACTGCTAATTTAAAGTATTAAAAAGAAACATGAATATGTAAGAATATGTTTGCGTTTCTGAAAAATGATTTTTAACCGGCTGCAAAGTGGTAGTGTCATATAGCAGCCGGAATATCTGACAAACAGATAAATATAATATTATGGAGGTTATATCATGAAAGTAGGCGTTATTGGTGCTGGTACTATGGGACAGGGCATTGCTAAGGCATTTGCTCAGACAGAAGGTTTTGAAGTAGCTCTTTGCGATATCAAGCAGGAGTGGGCTGAAGGCGGAAAAGAAAAAATCGCTAAAGGTTATGACAGACTTGTTCAGAAAGGAAAGAAGACTCAGGAAGAAGTTGATGCTATCCTTTCAAGAATCACACCGGGCTTAAAAGAGAACCTTTGTGCAGACTGTGATCTTATCGTAGAAGCTGCATTTGAAGATATGCAGGTTAAAAAGACTACATTTGCTGAGTTAGATAAGATTGCTAAACCAGAGTGCATTTTTGCATCAAACACATCAAGCCTTTCTATCACAGAGATCGGCAACGGACTTACACGTCCAATGGTTGGTATGCATTTCTTCAATCCTGCTGACCGTATGAAACTTATCGAAGTTATCGCTGGTGTAAATACACCTGCTGAGACTGTTGACTCTATCAAGAAGATTGCAGAGCAGATTGGAAAGACTCCTGTTCAGGTAAATGAAGCAGCAGGATTCGTAGTAAACCGTATCCTTATCCCAATGATCAACGAAGCAGCATTCATCAAGATGGAAGGTGTTTCTGATATCGCCGGAATCGATGCAGCTATGAAACTTGGTGCAAATCATCCAATGGGACCTTTAGAGTTAGGTGACTTCATCGGTCTTGATATCTGCCTTGCTATCATGGATGTTCTTTACAATGAGACTGGTGACAGCAAGTATCGTGCTTGCCCACTTCTCCGTAAGATGGTTCGTGGTGGAAATCTCGGTGTTAAGAGTGGAAAAGGTTTCTATGTATATAATGCTGATCGTACAAAGACAGCAGTTGATGCACAGTAATTGATTATATAAATTATGAAAGGTGGTAAAGAAAGGCATGGATTTTACATTAAGTAAAAAGCATGAGATGGCGAGACAGCTTTTCAAAGATTTCGCTGAAAATGAAGTTAAACCTGTTGCTCAGGAGACTGATGAGACAGAACATTTTCCAATGGAAACTGTTAAAAAAATGGCAAAGAGTGGTTTCATGGGTATTCCTATTCCAAAGGAGTACGGTGGACAGGGTTGTGATATTTTAACATATATTATGTGTGTAGAGGAACTCGCAAAAGTTTGTGGTACAACAAGCGTTATTGTTTCAGCTCATACATCACTTTGTGCAGATCCTATTCTTACTTATGGTACAGAAGATCAGAAAAAGAAATACCTTCCAAAGCTTGCAAGTGGAGAGTATATCGGAGCATTTGGTCTTACAGAGCCAGGTGCAGGTACAGATGCTCAGGGTGTTCAGACTAAAGCTGTACTTGACGGAGATGAGTGGGTACTTAATGGTTCTAAGTGCTTCATCACAAACGGTGAGGTTGCTGATGTTTATATCATTATTGCTTATACAGACATCATCGAAGGAAAGAAAGGCAGAAAGATTAAGAAATTCTCTGCATTCATCGTAGAAAAAGGAACACCTGGATTCACATTCGGAACAAAAGAGAAGAAGATGGGTATCCGTGGTTCTTCAACATATGAGCTTATTTTCCAGGATTGCCGTATTCCTAAGGATGCACTTTTAGGACCTCAGGGCAAAGGTTTCCCTATCGCTATGCACACTCTTGATGGTGGACGTATCGGTATCGCAGCTCAGGCACTTGGTCTTGCAGAAGGTGCACTTGACAGAACAATCGAGTACACAAAAGAGAGAAAACAGTTTGGCCGTACTATCGCACAGCAGCAGAATACTCAGTTCCAGCTTGCTGATATGGCTACAAAGGTTGAAGCTGCAAAGAATTTAGTTTACAGAGCAGCACTTAAGAAACAGGAATTTGCTGACGGTGCAAAGGTATCTTACTCAGTAGAAGCTGCTATGGCTAAACTTTGTGCAGCAGAAGTTGCAATGGAAGTTACAACAAAAGCAGTTCAGTTACATGGTGGTTATGGTTACATCAGAGAGTACGATGTTGAGCGTATGATGCGTGATGCTAAGATTACTGAGATCTATGAAGGAACAAGTGAAGTTCAGAGAATGGTTATCTCAGGTGCATTACTTAAATAATATCGTAAATAAAAACATAAACCAAAAAATAAGACAAGGAGTGACAAAGCTGTGAAAATAGTAGTATGTGTAAAACAGGTTCCAGATACTAAAGGCGGAGTTAAATTTAACCCGGACGGTACTTTGGATAGAGGTGCTATGCTTGCAATCATGAACCCTGACGACAAAGCAGGTTTGGAAGCAGCACTTAGAATAAAAGATGAATATGGTGCAGAGGTAACTGTACTTACAATGGGTCTTCCAAAAGCAGAGGAAGTACTTCGTGAAGCAATCGCAATGGGTGCAGACAAGGGTATCCTTGTAACTGACAGAGTTTTAGGTGGTGCTGATACTTGGGCAACATCTACAACAATTGCCGGTGCACTTAGAAATATTGATTATGATCTTATCATCACAGGTCGTCAGGCTATCGACGGTGATACAGCACAGGTTGGTCCTCAGATTTCTGAGCACCTTGACATCCCTGTAATCTCTTATGCTAAAGACATTAAGATCGAGGGAGACAGTGTTGTAGTAGAGCGTCAGTATGATGACAGATATCATGTATTAAAAGCTAAGATGCCTTGCTTAGTTACAGCTCTTTCAGAATTAAATGAGCCTCGTTATATGACTCCAGGCGGAATCTTTGATGCTTACGATGCTGAGATTACAGTATGGGGCAGAAAAGACCTTAAAGATGTTGATGATTCTAATATCGGTCTTGCAGGATCACCTACAAAGATCGCTAAAGCTTCTGACAAAGTTAGAAAGGGAGCAGGCGAGAAGGTTACTCCTGAAGATGCAGATCAGGCAGTTTCATACATCATGGACAAATTAAAAGAGAAACATGTAATCTAAAATTTATAAGGAAGTGGTGACTAAAATGGGTTTAGAAGAATATAAGGGTGTCTATGTCTTTGCACAGCAGGTAGACAACGAATTAAGCGGAATCGCTTTTGAATTGCTTGGAAAAGCAAAAGAACTTGCAAGTGACCTTGGTACAGATGTAACAGCCGTTCTTATCGGTTCTGATGTTAAAGGTCTTACAGATGAATTAGCAGAGTATGGTGCAGACAAGGTTATCGTTGTAGATGATCCTGAGTTAAAAGAGTACAGAACAGAGCCATATGCTCATGCATTATCTTCAGTAATCAACGAGTACAAGCCTGAAATCGTATTAGTTGGTGCAACAGCTATTGGTCGTGATTTAGGACCTCGTGTATCAGCTCGTGTTCAGACAGGTCTTACAGCAGACTGTACTGTACTTGAGATTGGTGATTTCCCAATCAATGCAATTCCTGGACAGGAAGATAAACAGAAGCACAATCAGCTTCTCATGACTCGTCCTGCATTCGGTGGTAACACTATCGCTACTATCGCTTGCCCTGACAATCGTCCACAGATGGCAACAGTTCGTCCTGGTGTTATGCAGAAAATCGAGCCTGTAAAGGGTGCAAAAGCAGAAGTTATCGAGTACAATCCTGGATTTACTCCAAATAACAAATATGTTGAGATCCTTGACATCGTTAAAGATCTTTCAGATACAGTTGATATCATGGATGCAAAAATCCTTGTATCAGGTGGTCGTGGAGTTGGAAGCAAAGAGAACTTTGCAATGCTTCAGGATCTCGCTGATGTAATCGGCGGAACAGTTAGCTGCTCACGTGCAGTAGTAGATAACGGATGGATGCCAAAAGAGTTACAGGTTGGACAGACAGGAAAGACAGTTCGTCCTAATGTTTACTTTGCAATCGGTATTTCAGGTGCTATCCAGCATACAGCAGGTATGGAAGAGTCAGACATCATCGTTGCAATCAACAAAGATGAGACAGCTCCTATCTTCGATGTAGCTGATTATGGTATAGTAGGCGACCTCAACAAGATCGTACCAAAGCTTACAGAAGCTTTAAAAGAGGTTGTAAAATAGACCGAGCTTGTTAAAGCGAGGGATGCTTCTTGACTGAAAGTCAAGAAGAGACAATTTATAATTATATTTTGGTAGTTCTTTAATTCATATATAAAGGCGGCATATCCGGTTTTGGGTATGCCGCCTTTTTAATTGTTGCATGATTTTTATATTTGAAAACTTATTTTTTATTCCATATCCGTTAGGTATAATGATATTTGTTGTAATAATGTCAAAAACTCAATAGAATTTGTTTATAATAAATTTAAAAAATTCTATTGAGATTTTTTATCTATTATAGTATAATATGTTAGGTTTGTGCGGAAAAAATATGGAAAATAATAACAAATTCAGTATATCTGCATTAGCTTAGTTTTTACAGTGAAAATGTTGTGGCTGAGATTTTTAGAAATTAATAATATACAGGGGAGTTATGTATATTATGTTTGTCAGACTGCAACTTAAAATAAATAGGTTACTATTGGTATTATACAAATATAATAGGAGGATTGCCATGCGTGGAATTGACACACAGACAAAGAAAATCAGGGAACAGGTATTTGAGGAAGTAGCACGTGCTGCTTACAGTACAGGAGATGTAAGCCACGAGTTGGAGGAAATACCATACAAGATAACACCATCAGATGTTCCGCTTTACCGTGAGAGCATTTGGAGAGAAAGAGCTATTGCATCAGAAAGAGTTCGTCTTGCAATGGGACTTTCACTCAGACCATTAGACAGACCGGTACATATAACAGAGGGATTTGCAGAGAGTAATATTTCTGAAAAATATTATGAGCCGCCTCTTATGCAGGTTATTCCATCGGCTTGTGATATGTGTGAGGACAACAAGATTGAAGTCAGCAATATGTGTCACGGTTGTGTAGCACATCCATGTATGGAAGTCTGTCCAAAAGAAGCTATCTCAATGGTTGACGGACACGCATTTGTAGATCAGGACAAATGTATCAAATGTGGCAAATGTATAGCTATATGCCCATACCATGCGATTATCAAGAAAATCAGACCTTGTGCCGAAGCTTGTGGAATTAATGCTATCGAGAGTGATGAGCATGGTCGAGCAAAGATAAATGATGAGAAGTGTGTATCATGTGGTCAGTGTATGGCGAGCTGTCCATTCGGAGCTATTGCTGATAAATCACAGATATTCCAGATGATCAGAGCTATCCAGCACGGTGATGAAGTTATCGCAGAGATTGCCCCGGCATTTGAGGGTCAGTTTGGAGCTGATGTTACACCTGCACAGGTTATAGCTGCATTAAAAGAATGTGGATTTAAGGATGTTCATGAGGTTGCTCTTGGAGCAGATATCGGTGCAGTATCAGAAGCACATCATTATGTAAAGGAAGTAGTAAATGGAGATCTTCCGTTTCTTCTTACATCATGCTGTCCTGCATGGTCAATGCTTGCTAAGAAGTATTTCCCTGATATTATCGACAGTGTATCTCAGGAGCTTACTCCTATGGTTGCAACTGCGAGAAGTATCAAGAAGAAATATCCAAACTCAAAGGTAGTATTTATAGGACCTTGTGCAGCTAAAAAGCTTGAGGCATCAAGAAGAACTGTGCGAAGTGATGTTGATTTTGTTATTACATTTGAAGAATTAAATGCAATATTTAAAGCAAAGAATATTGATTTTAGCAAATATGATAAGGGTCGTTCAATGCATGAAGCAACAGGAGCAGGGCGTGGATATGCTGTTGCAGGTGGAGTTATCAGTGCAATTGAGCAGTGTATCGAAGAATACTATCCTGGAACAGAAGTCCAGACGGAGCATTGTGAGGGTCTTGCAGAATGTAAGAAGATGCTTCTTCTTGCAAAAGCCGGAAAGAAAGACGGCTGCATGATCGAGGGAATGGGTTGCCCAGGCGGATGTGTAGCAGGTGTTGGAACTATTCTTCCAATCAACAAGGCTAAACTTGCCGTTGCTAAGACTGTTAAAGAGTCTACAACTAAGCTTCCGGCAAAAGATTTGCTTGAAATTGAATTACCTTAAGTATAACTTGAGAGTGACAGTTCAGCTATAAAGATAATAAGCAATACTTGAGCTTGCAGACAGATTTATGAATGTAATAAATGAAAGGCTGAATGCAGAATTAGCAAATATTCAAAGCAGATTGAGAATGTCTGATTTGAATGTTAAAAAGTTATTTAGTTTTTAATTAGGTGACATCATATTGAAATAATTAATACAGTCTGATAATATATATTGTATTGTCAGACTGTATTTTGTTATGCAATGGTTAAAATGCATTTTGCCCCGATATATTACAAATTATATATAGAAGATATAGTATATTTAAATTGTTTTATAGATTTTGTTTTTACAATATATTGCAATATAAAAACAGTCTGTTTTATACCTAAAATTTCAAATATGTAAAAATTATAGGATTGGAGAGTGTCATGTTAGAAATTATCAAATCAATTATTTTTGGAATCGTGGAGGGAATTACTGAGTGGCTGCCAATAAGCAGTACGGGTCATATGATTCTGCTTGATGAATTTATAAAGATGGATGTATCTGATAAATTCAGAGAGATGTATCTTGTAGTTATCCAGCTTGGAGCAATAATGGCGGTAGTTCTTCTTTTCTGGTGGAGAATATGGCCGTTTTGTAAAGAGGAGAATTTCAAAAAACATTATGTAAAACATAAAGCTGCCGGTTTTTTAGATAATTTTAAGTTTATCAAACAGGATATATTTATAATGTGGTTTAAGATAGTAGCCGCCTGTGTTCCGGCAATTATTGTTGAAGTTGCATTCGGGGATAATCTGGAAAAATGGTTTTATAATTACAAAACCGTAGCAATAATGCTTATATTGATAGGTATTGTATTTATTATTGTCGAGGAAAAGAACAAGAAAAATATACCTTCAGTTAATAAAATTGGTCAGATTACATATACGACAGCTTTTTGGATAGGAATGTTCCAGCTTGTAGCAGCAGTATTTCCGGGGACATCAAGATCAGGAGCAACTATCATAGGCGGACTTATACTTGGTCTTTCGAGAACAGTAGCGGCAGAGTTTACATTTTATCTTGCGATTCCGGTTATGTTTGGGGCAAGTCTTATAAAAATAATTAAATTTGGACTTGGTTTTTCTGCTCTTGAAGCAGGAATATTGCTTACAGGTATGATAACGGCATTTATAGTATCACTTTTTGTGATAAAATTCCTCATGGGATATATTAAAAAGCATGATTTCAAAGTGTTTGGCTGGTATAGAATTATTTTGGGGGTACTTGTACTCGGATATTTTGCGTTGGCAGGTTAAATAAATCCGGATGTGTGTAAATAAGCAAATGATTATGAATAGTATAGAAAAAGTATAAAAAAACTGAGAAAAAACAGTAAAATAGTTGTTTTACAGCTTGACATAATATTTTTAACAATGTACAATATTACTCGATAGTAGGAAACACCTACTACCCTTTTTTCAATTCATACCTAGGCATCCTGTACCCGCAGGATGCCCCCTTTTTTTATATAGAATTTATACAGTAAGGGTATATAATATCAAAACATATGTTTTGATATTATGTCAAAACTTATGTTTTGATGTTGTTGACAAGAACCCGTATAAGCATTATTATATCAGTCAGAGACTTTAACTTTTTAAGGAGGTGTTCGTATGGATTTTCAGAGGATTGATGAAAATACTGTTCAGTGTAGAATGACAGAGGAGGAAATGAATTCATACGGTTTTGCGATAGAGGATTTTTTTACAAATCAGGAAAGGTCAAGAGAGTTTCTTGAGAGTATCGTTGAGATGGCAGAGGAAGAGATTGGCTATGAGATAGAAAGCGGCATGGTGTCTATGCAGCTTATGCGTATGCCGGACAATTCTCTTACTATCACATTTACTGACAGAGGGGAAGATGCCATTCACAATATGCTCAATCAGATACAAAATCTTGCGGGCATACTTGATGAGTCTGGCACACCGGATGTTGTTGTGAACGGTGTGTTAAAGGAAAAAGACGAGTCAGGTGATGAAGAACTGTCAGAAGCAGCCACTGATGAGGTGGAAAATGTGCAGATGGACAAGTTTAAAAATGATAATTCTCTTTCAGAGGATGAGCAAAAGAAAGCGTTTAAACAGCATTTAAAAGATATTGAAAAGCAGAAGAAGGCAAAAGAAAAGCAGGCAGCATCAGCAGCAAAGGTATTTTGCTTTGATACTTTGCATGATATAGAAAGATTTGCCGAGACTTTGAAACTTGACAAAAATATTCCAAGCAAACTTTATAAAGATGTTTCAAATGGAAAATATTATCTGTTTGTTAAAAAAGGTAAACTTAAGTTTGGTGATTATACAAGAGTCTGTCATAAACTTACGGAATATGCAAAGTTATGTTCACAGCAGGCATACATAGAGCAGTATTGCAAGGAACATTTTGAGTGTCTTATTTCTAAAAATGCTCTTAAGGTATTGAAAGAATATTAATAAATAAAGTGGGAGTATTGTAGTATAGCATGAGATATAATTATGATTTAGATGATACATCAGTAAATCCGAGGAAGATAATTACCGGTATCCTTATCACTTTAATTGAGATAGCGATAGTCGTACTTGCAGCTTTTTTGATAGTCCGCTATGGTCTTGAAAGAATGACTATGTCAGGAAATGGCATGGAGCCGACTGTAAAAGATGATGACTCAATTCTTATAAATAAAATGTCGTATAAACTTCATTCCGTAAAAAGAAATGATGTTGTGGTTTTGAGACAGAATGGAAGTGAGCATAATTATTATGTGGTGCAGAGGGTTATCGGTCTGCCGGGGGAAAAGGTCAAGATAACTAACGGTGAAGTCTATATTGATGGAAAAGTTCTTGATGAAAAGTATGATTTTCCGCTTATGAAAAACGGTGGACTTGCACTTGATGAGATAACACTTGACGATGATGAGTATTTTGTGCTCGGAGATAACAGAAATGACTGTGAGGACAGCCGAAATGCCAGCATGGGAAATGTATTAAAGAGCGACATAGTAGGAAAGGCATGGATAAGGACAAATTCATTTGCTTTTATAAATCAGATTGACGGTTTTAAAAAGAGTGATAGTTCGTCATCATCAGAAGTAAAATAATATAAAGTTTTTGTCGCATCAAGGGTGTAACAGGCAGTATAAAATGTCGGTTGTATAGTAGAGCTGCAGTAAAGATTGTGTGTAAGCAGCAGAACATATAAAATGTTTATAAAATTTTAGGTGTTTGGCGGCAACGGTATAATTGATATGAAAATAAGGGCGTAAATTATAAAGTTTGCGTCCTTTTTTAGAAAATGAAGTATGTGGAGGATGGATATGGATAATTCAATTAAGATAACTATAGGGGTCATAATTATTCTGGTTCTTGTCGTGATAAAAGTGGTATATGACGAGAAAAAGTATATGGAAAAACTTACATCAAGGCTTAAGAGGACATGGGGACAGCCGACGAGACAGGAATATTCCGAGGTGATATGGAAAAATATAAAATATTATCATGAAAACACGGCAGGAGAGAATGATATCGATGATATTACATGGAATGACCTCGAACTTGACAGAGTTTACGAAAAGATAAATCATACTAGGACATCTGTGGGAGAAGAATATCTCTATGCAATGCTGCACAAACCTTGCACGGACAGTGAGGAGCTTGCAGAAAGAGAGCGTGTTATCGAGCTGATGGCAGATAATGAGGAAGAGAGATTGAAACTTCAGATTGCATTTTCACAGATGGGAAAACCTGGGAAAATATCGGTTTACGAATATATGAACAGTGTGAAAGATATAAATGCACCGAACAGATTAAAACATATTTTATCTGGTATTTTGTTTCTCATAAGCGGAGCGTTGTGCTTTGTGTGGCCGTCAGTTATGATAATTGTTTTTGTGGCTGTTGTTGTGCATAATATCTTTTCATATTATAAGGACAAATCATTGATTGAACCCTATATACAGTTATTTGGGTTTATAGTACGCACTGTGGCACAGAGTCGGGATATTGTAGATTTAAAGATAAGTGGTCTTGAAGATTATATGGATAGTCTCGATAAAAGTGTAAAGAGTTTCAAAAAGTTTTGTAAACACAGTTCACTTATAGCGGGAGGTCAGATGGGTGGAGACCTTCTTGATTCACTTATGGATTATGTCAGAATGTTGGTACACATAGATATAATAAAGATGTGTACGATGGTATCTGAGGCAAAAAAACTCAATGAGGAATTATTTAATATATATGAGGTGATTGGTTTTCTTGACAGTATGATTTCAATCTGTTCATACAGGGAAAGTCTTGAAAACTGGTGTATTCCTGAGTTTGATAATAAAAATATCGGGATTGGAGCCAAAAATTTATATCATCCGCTTATTGCAAAGCCGGTAAAAAACAGTATCAGTGTTGAAAAATCTGTTCTTCTTACGGGTTCAAATGCTTCGGGTAAATCGACATTTATCAAGACTGTTGCGATAAATGCCATATTTGCACAGACGATAAATACTGTGCTCGCAGACTCATATAAAACCTGTTTTTACTATATATATTCATCAATGGCATTGAGAGATGACCTTGAAAACAGCGAAAGCTATTATATAGTTGAGATAAGGTCGCTCCAGAGAATACTGGATAAAGTAAAGGAAAGCAAAGTTCCGGTACTTTGTTTTATAGACGAAGTCCTAAGAGGCACGAATACACTTGAGAGGATAGCATCATCATCCGAGATACTTGCGTATCTTGCGGGGAAAGGTGCAATGTGTTTTGCAGCAACGCATGATATAGAGCTTACAAATATGCTCAAAAAGTATTATGTTAATTATCATTTTGAGGAGCATGTTGACGAGGAAGATGTTTTGTTTGATTATAGATTGAGAGAGGGTGCGGCGAATACAAGAAATGCCATAAAGCTTTTGAATATGATAGGTTATGATAAGGTTATAACCTATAATGCTGAAAAGCAGGCAAGGGATTTCTTAAAAAACGGACTCTGGAAAGAAACAGAATAATCATCATATTTATTATATATATGCCTGCGTGGCAATAATATATCGTTGTCTTTGTTTAAAGCGAAAACAGAAATACAGCGACAATGTATTATCAAGTTGCTTTTAATCGAAAACAGAAATGATATTGTATAACTTTATTTGAAATGGAAACACTACACATTAAAAAGAAAGGTGTGGTGTTTATATGAGCAGAGATTTTAATGGTTCGTATGTGAGAAAAGCAGGACTTATATGTGGATTTTTAATAGTGATAGCTGCATCAAATTTTATAAGTTACAGGTCAGCAGTAAAAAAGCTTGAAAAAATGTCGCAGAAGTCGGAAACATATATCACAAGTCAGATGAAAGATTATACGGATGCAAAAGTTAAACAGTATTATAACAAGATTAAGGACAGTAGTGGGTCTGAAAGTGTGACGGCGGGTACTAAAAATAATGATAAACTTACCGTGCAGACGATTTATCAGGTAGAAAAATATGATTCTGCAAAAGATATTTCAAGTGCAGAGTACAGAAATCTTCCTGAAAAACTTGTCGGAATGAACAAAGAACAGGTGGAGGCATATTG
Source organism: Clostridium sp. AF34-13 (assembly GCF_003477845.1). Lineage (NCBI taxonomy): Bacteria > Bacillati > Bacillota > Clostridia > Eubacteriales > Clostridiaceae > Clostridium > Clostridium sp. AF34-13. The sequence continues at coordinate 95,562 of NZ_QUEB01000002.1, read as the reverse complement.
CCATGACTATATGAACAATATGTCGGCGGATGAGTTTCTTGCAGGATTGCAAAGTATGGGAGTTGTCAGTTTTTCAAGTGACAGGCTTGTCATAAAGAAGATATATGACCAGACAAAGATAAAGTATAAGTATTATCTTATTGCCATTGACGGTGAAGTTGTTGTATATTATGGAGATAAGAAAACAATTTTTGACTATACGGGGATAAAAACCTCAAGACTTGACAAAAAAGAGAGAAATGCTCTTAAAAAGGGCGTTGAAGTAAAAGATGAAGATGAATTGTACGGCATTTTGGAGAACTATTCATCCTGACAATATTAAGGAAATGGAGATAAAAATGAGGAGTGTTCCGATTTTGATAATAGGCGGTGGAGCAGCGGGGATGATGGCTGCCGCATCAGCAATAGAGCAGGGTGGCAGAGTGATGGTTATTGAAAAGATGGCAATGCTTGGCAAAAAAATCCTTGCCACCGGAAATGGAAGATGTAATTTTACAAATCTAAAACAGCAGCCTGAGTTTTATCACGTGACAGGGAGTGACGATGTCTGGAAACTTCTCAGAAGATTTGATGAGAAAAGAACCATCTCATTTTTTAAGGAAGCAGGAGTTTATCCTGAGGAGAAAGACGGCTATGTATATCCAATGTCAATGCAGGCTGTTTCACTTAGAAATTGTCTTGGGAGAAAGCTTGATAAAGCTGAGATACACTTCGAGGAGGAAGTAACTGATATAGAGCAAAAGACAAGTGCGACAGGAAAAAATACTGGCTTTATCGTAAAGACAACAAAAGATAAATATCTGGCTAAAAAGATTATCGTGACGGCGGGTGGCATGGCTGCGAAGTGCCACGGGAGTGACGGAAAGTGCTTTGGGATATTAGCAAAGCTTGGACACACGGTAGTTACTCCTGTTCCGGCACTGACATGGTTTAAACTCAAAGAAAAATACACGAAACTCTGGGCAGGTGTGAGAGTAAAAGGCATTATAAAAGCATATGATGAAGATAAAAAGCTGCTTGCACATGACAAAGGCGAATTGCAGCTTGTCGCTTCAGGAATATCCGGAATCCCGGTGTTTCAGGTCAGCAGATATATTTCAAGGGAGCTTGAAATGTCAAAAAGACCATATATCGAAGTTGATTTCCTGCCGGAATTTAGTGCGGAAGAATTGTACGAAGAGCTTTTGAGAAGAAAACGGTGCCATCCAAAGCTTGAAACTTCATATATACTTGAGGGTATTATGAACAATAAACTTACAGATGCCGTTTTATTAAAATGTGGTATAGGTAGCAGGACATTACTAAATGAACTTACGGGCAGACAGTGCCAAAATATATGTGCGGCAGTAAAGTGTTTCAGAGCAGATGTAAGCGAAACGGCGGGATTTGACAATGCACAGGTAACATCAGGCGGTGTCAGCAAAAGTGAGATGGATTTTGAGGATATGAGTTCAAAAGTCTGTGACGGATTGTATCTTGCCGGTGAGATAGTTGATGTTGACGGCATATGCGGCGGTTACAATCTCCAATGGGCTTGGAGCAGCGGATATATTGCAGGAAAGAGTGCGGCAGGAGGAAAACAGAAGTGATACATATAGGTCAGTTGAAGATACCTGTTGAAAAAGTTATGGCGGAGGCTTCAAAACAGGATTTAAAAAAAGGAATAATATCGGCCGGTGAGACTGCCGTTATAAAGAGGTATATAGAAAAAAAGCTGAAAATAAAACAGAGTGACATAAAAGAATTTACGGTGCTCAAAAAATCGGTGGATGCGAGAAAAAAAGAACAGATATTTTTTATCTATCAGGTTGATTTTTTTACAGACAATGAAAAAAGGGTCTTGAGCCGTTATAAGAAAAATGATGTGACGATAAAGAGTGAAAAAAAAGAAAACTATACAGCAAAATGTGAAGCTGCGGCAGAAAAAGATACATCTGAAAAGATAGTCATAGCCGGCTTTGGACCGGCAGGACTGTTTGCGGCATATGAACTTGCATTAAGCGGTTACAAGCCACTTGTAATTGAGCGTGGACTTGATGTTGACAGCAGAAAGAAATCAGTTGAGCATTTTTGGAAAACAGGTGAACTTGATACTGAGAGTAATGTGTCATTTGGCGAGGGCGGTGCAGGAACATTTTCGGATGGAAAGTTAAATACTATGGTAAAAGACAAGTTCGGCTATAACCGCAGAGTGCTTGAGACATTTGTAAAATTTGGTGCACCTGCCGAGATACTCTATCTTCAAAAACCGCATATCGGGACAGATAAACTCGCCGATGTTGTGAAACATATGCGGCTTGAAATAGAAAGACTTGGCGGCGAGGTGAGATTTGGTGTAAGATTAGACTCATTAAATATAAAAAATACAGGCAATGGTGATAGCAAAAAACTTGAATCTATAAATGTTACTGACAGATTTTTAGGTAAAGCGGAGGTTATAGAATGTGACAGGCTTATACTTGCGATAGGCCACAGTGCAAGAGATACATTTTTAAGCCTTAATGAAAGCGGTGTCAAGATGCAGCCAAAATCATTTGCGATAGGTGTCAGGGTTGAACATTCGCAGGAAATGATAGGAAGAAACCAGTACGGCGAACTTTACAAGGCACTTCCTACGGCAGATTATAAACTTACGCACCAGACGAAAGACGGCAGGGGAGTATATTCATTTTGTATGTGTCCCGGAGGCTATGTCGTAAATGCCTCATCCGAAAAAGGTATGCTTGCCGTAAATGGTATGAGCGATTATCTGAGAGACGGCATAAATGCCAACAGTGCCATCGTCGTGACTGTAGGAGTTGAGGACTTTGACGGCACAGACGCACTTGCAGGAATGAGGTTTCAGAGAAAATGGGAAAAGAAAGCATTTGATGCGGCAGGCGGAAAGATACCGGTTCAACTTTTTGGTGACTTTAAGAAAAATGTTGTAAGTAAAGAGTTTGGCAATGTCAGACCTCAGACAAAGGGTGAGACAGCATTTGCAAATGTGAGGGAAATTCTTCCGGGAGAAGTTGCAGATTCCATTGAGGAGGGAATAACTGCATTTGAAAAGAAGATAAATGGTTACAGCAGGGATGATACATTGCTTTTAGGTATTGAGAGCAGAACATCTTCTCCGGTAAAGATAGTAAGAGACGACACCATGCAGTCTAATATAAAAGGATTGTATCCGTGCGGTGAAGGAGCAGGATATGCAGGCGGTATTACTTCTGCGGCGATGGATGGAATAAAGACAGCAATAAAGATAACAGGAGGAAAATAGCAATGACAATGGATGAAAAGATAAAGAGGATAAACGAGTTATACCACAAATCTAAGGCTGAGGGACTTAATGAAGAAGAACTTGCGGAGCAGAAGCAGCTCAGAAAAGATTATATTGCATCTGTAAGAGGAAATCTTACGAGCCAGCTTGAGGGGATAACAGTAGTTAATCCCGACGGAACAGTGGTTGACATGAAGAAAAGAAGAAAGAAATTGCATTAAAATGTGATTCTCAGGTGAAAAGCAGGCATCAAAAAAGATGATACCATCGTAAATTATAAAGGAAAAGATATAACAACTATGGAAAAATCTGTTTTAAGAAAAGAAATGAAAAGACTGCGCAGGGAAATGACCGCAGAGGAACGAAAGATAAGAGATGAAAAGATATTTGAAAACCTGACAACCCTCAGCCGCTTCAAAGATAAAAAATGGTTTTACATTTACGTATCATATGGAACGGAAACAGATACAAAAGAAATAATAAAATATCTTCTGAGTCTGAAAGATAAGAAAGATATACATATTGCGGTACCGAAAGTGTTAGGCACAGAGATGGAATTTTTTGAGATAGACTCACTTGATGAACTTAAAAAAAGCAATATGGGAATATTAGAACCGAATAACCACAGGTTAGTAAATGTAAAAGATGTGGAATATTTTGAAAGATTAAATCCGGCAGAAAATGTTGTCATGATACTTCCGGGGCTTGCCTTTGATATAGAGCGTGGCAGAGCAGGCTATGGCGGTGGCTTTTATGATAAATATCTGAACCGGTATGGTGCGGATGATTTTTTGAAGATAGGTATATGTTATGATTTCCAGATGCAGAAATACGACACTATCAAGATGGAAGAAAATGATGTGAAAGTAGATATGACGGTGACTGATAGGGCTTATTATTGATATAAATATAATCTCTTTTTTATAATTAATCACAATTTGAACACAATCAATACACAAACTAAACAAATTTTGATTGTATTATTGTACTTGTAATAAAGAAACAGACACAAACAAAAAGTAACAATAAAGATACATGAGTGTGAGAGGAGAGATTTATATGCGTAAAAATAATTTTTTAAAGATAACAACATATGCAGCAGTATTTGGACTTATAGGTGGAATGAGTTTTGAGGGAACGACTTATATTTCAAACAAGTATTTAAATAAGTCGGCAGTAGAGAGCACAAGTTCAACGACAAAGAGTATCGACAATACAAAGACACTTTCATCAACATCTACAAAGACAAGTAGTTCTGACGGAGTTTCAGGCATCTCTGAAAATGTACTTCCGTCAATAGTAGCCATTGATGTAAAGACGACGGAAACTTCTACAGATGTATTCGGAAGGACATACAAACAGGATGCGAGTGGAAGCGGTTCGGGAATAATTGTTGCACAGGACAGCAAAAATATCTATATTGCAACAAACAATCATGTTGTTGCTGATGCAAACAGTGTATCTGTTACATTTAATGACAAGAGTGTTTATTCTGCTGTCGTAAAGGGAACTGATTCAGACTCAGACCTTGCAGTTGTTGAGGTGCCGGTATCAAAACTTTCAGCAGATACATTGAGAAATATAAAAGTTGCGACACTTGGAGATTCAAGCAAGACAAAAGTTGGAGCACAGGCTATCGCAATAGGAAATGCTCTTGGATATGGGACATCTGTAACAGTAGGTTATATAAGTGCAAAAGACAGGGAAGTATCAAGTGAAGATACTAACATGAAGCTTCTCCAGACGGATGCAGCTATTAACCCGGGAAACAGCGGTGGAGCACTTGTTGATTCAACAGGGGCAGTCATCGGCATAAATTCATCAAAATATGCAGATACATCAGTTGAGGGTATGGGGTTTGCAATACCTATCAATACTGCAATACCTATCATCAATGATATTGTGAAATCCCAGACTGTATCAGAAGATGAACAGGCTTATCTTGGAATAAAAGGAACTGATGTATCATCAGAATACGCACAGTATTACAATCTTCCGGAGGGAATTTATGTATCAAGCGTGACAAGTGGTTCTCCGGCAGAAAAAGCAGGCATCAAAAAAGGTGATGTTGTCGTTAAATATAAAGGAAAAGATGTAACAACTATGGAAGGTCTGCAGGAGAAGATGAGTCGCTCAAAGGCAGGAGACAAAGTGGAGATTACCGTAAAGAGAGCTGATAATGGTGAGTATAAAGAGGTTAAGGTTACTGTTACACTTGGCAGAAAATCAGATGCACCACAGGAAACGACAGACAGCAGTTCATCAGAGGGAAATTCTGATTCAGATAATGGCAGCACAAATAATGGTTCAGACAGTAACAGCGGTCAGAACAGCCGGAATGGAGGTTCATTCTTTAACTAAAAGAAAAAAATATATTTACAAGCATATGATAATATGTTAAACTACAATAGTTGTGTTCAGATTTATCTGAATTGCGGCATGAAACTACCGGCACTCAGTATAAGGTCGCTCCGTCCTATTCTTAGTGTCAGGTGAAATATTATCAAATACCCCGTAGAGGGACAGGAGGTCAATTATGATTAGCAAAGAAAAGAAAGCAGAGATTATCAAAACTTACGGACGTACACCAGAGGATACAGGTTCTCCAGAGGTACAGGTAGCTCTTTTAACAGCACGTATCGTTGAGCTTAACGAGCATTTAAAAGAGAATAAGAAGGATCATCATTCAAGACGCGGTCTTCTTAAGATGGTAGGTCAGAGAAGAAATCTTCTTGCTTACTTAAAGAAAAAAGATATCGAAGCTTATCGTGAACTTATTGCTAAATTAGGTTTAAGAAAATAATCTGTTTAGGTATCAATATGCTGGAGATTACAGCATAACATAAAATGCCATCAGTGTTGTTTGGATAAATAATGCTGATGGCGTTTTTGTACTTTGGCTGCATAAGATAAGATTAATGTGTCGCTGTAAATACAGAAAAATAAATAAACTTGCAAATATTAAAATAAAATGATATACTTATACAGATGTTGTGTGGGCTGGAGCCGAGACTGCTGAAAAGTATATCTTTTTTTGTTATATGAAAGATTTTATATAAAAACAGTAAATTTTTCAATGAGTGTTAAGATATATTTTTCAGTTGTTTCGGGACAAGGGCCTACATAAAATAAAATCGGCAGGGCATACCTCGTGTTATGGTAATGTTTTGCATTGTAGAGAAAGGAGATTTTCATGGCATATAAATCATTTTCCATGGAACTTGCTGGCAGAACTCTCACGGTAGAGGTTGGGAGAGTTGCTAAACAGGCAAACGGTGCAGCTTTAATGCACTATGGTGATACTACTGTACTTTGTACAGCTACGGCATCAGAAAAACCTAGGGAGGGAATTGATTTCTTCCCACTTTCAGTAGAATTTGAAGAAAAAATGTATTCAGTTGGAAAAATTCCGGGAGGATTTAATAAGCGTGAGGGAAAGGCATCAGAGAATGCAGTTCTTACCGCACGTGTCATCGACAGACCTATGCGTCCGCTCTTTCCAAAGGATTATAGAAATGACTGTTCTCTTAACAATCTTGTACTTTCAGTTGACCCTGAGTGCCGTCCGGAACTTGTAGCGATGATTGGTTCAGCTATAGCTACATCTATTTCAGATATTCCATTTTATGGACCATGTGCTACAACACAGCTTGGTATGGTAAACGGTGAGTTTATTGTAAATCCAAGTCAGGAAGTATGGGACAGTGGAGAACTTAAGCTTACAGTTGCATCAACAAGAGAAAAGGTTATCATGATAGAAGCAGGAGCAAAAGAGCTTCCTGAGGACAAGATGATAGAAGCCATCTACAAATGCCATGATGTAAACCAGACTATCATTGCGTTTATAGACAAGATGGTTGAAGAAGTAGGAAAGCCAAAGCATGAATATACAAGCTGTGCTATTCCTGAGGAAATGTTTGATGAGATTAAAAAGATTGTTCCTCCTGAAGAGATGGAAGTTGCCGTATTCTCAGATGATAAGCAGACTCGTGAAGAAAATGTGCGTCAGGTAACAGAAAAACTTGAAGAAGCATTTGCTGAGAATGAGGAGTGGCTTGAAATTTTGCCTGAAGCTGTATATCAGTATCAGAAAAAGACAGTACGTAAGATGATATTAAAGGATCATAAGCGTCCTGACGGTCGTGAGATTACACAGATTCGTCCGCTTTCGGCAGAGGTAGACCTTATACCTAGAGTTCACGGTTCTGCAATGTTTACCCGTGGACAGACACAGATTTGTAATATCACAACACTTGCACCACTCTCTGAGAAGCAGAAAGTTGACGGACTTGATCCTAATGTTACTGAAAAGAGATATATGCACCATTACAACTTCCCTTCATATTCAGTAGGAGAGACAAAGCCGAGCAGAGGACCGGGACGCCGTGAAATCGGACATGGTGCACTTGCTGAGAAAGCACTTTTACCGGTTCTGCCTAGCGAAGAGGAATTTCCATATGCTATCAGAAGTGTATCTGAGACTTTTGAGTCAAACGGTTCAACATCAATGGCTTCAACATGTGCATCTTGTATGTCACTTATGGCAGCAGGTGTACCTATTAAGAAAATGGTAGCAGGTATTTCATGTGGTCTTGTTACCGGCGAGACAGATGATGATTTCGTACTTCTTACGGATATTCAGGGACTTGAAGATTTCTTCGGAGATATGGACTTTAAGGTTACAGGTACTACAGAGGGTATCACAGCTATTCAGATGGATATTAAGATTCACGGTCTTACAAGACCTATCGTAGAGGGTGCTATCGCAAGATGCCGTGAGGCAAGACTTTTTATAATGGATACTTGTATGAAACCGGCTATTTCCGAGCCTCGTAAGGAAGTTGGAAAATATGCACCAAAGATTATCCAGATGCAGATTGATCCTCAGAAGATTGGTGATGTAGTAGGTCAGAGAGGAAAGACTATAAATGCACTTATAGAGCGCACAGATGTAAAGATTGATATTACTGATGACGGTAATGTATCTATTTGTGGTGAGGATGCTGAAAAGATGGCTGAGGCTAAACGACTTATCGAAGTCATCACGACAGATTTCTATGAAGGACAGATTCTTGAAGGAGAAGTTATCAATATCAAAGAATTTGGAGCATTTATTGAATTTGCACCGGGAAAAGAGGGCATGGTTCATATTTCAAAAATTGCAAAAGAGAGAATCGACCATATTGAAGATGTTCTTACATTAGGTGATCATGTTAAGGTTATCTGCCTTGGAAAAGACAAGATGGGCAGAATGAGCTTTAGCATCAAGGATGTGAGATGATTAGGAACAATGTTTTTAAATTAAAAGCGGAATAAAAAGCAAAAAAGAGATTTTGATAATATCAGAATCTCTTTTTTCAGTATATTATATAGATGATAATTTTTGTTGCATAAATGCCGGGTGCTTTTTCCAAAACTTCCAAAAAATACTCGACATTTTAGCTCAATAGATGTAATATGTAATTAATGGGAGAAAAAAGAGGGATAATAGGAGAAAATAAATACGATAGGAGTCAAAGGTGCATGAAGTCGATTGAAAAAAGGGATTCGGTAAAATTGTATGCGGGTGTTTTACTGTGTACGATTATGTCAGTGGTGGCAGTTATAATTGTTGGAAATAGAGATATAATTTATGACCGGTTTGTGACAGGAGTTTATGGCAATGGAAGTATAATTAGTATTATAAACCAAAAGGTTATTATTGCAGGTACGGAAGTAAAGGTTATACCGTTACTTCCATTTAATATAAAGGCGGTTGCTGTTGCACTGGCTGTCTTTATGGCAGGCTGTACTGCAGTTCAGCTTCGCACAAGAAAAGGAGTATTTGTAGCGTTGTCAGGCCTGCTTATGATTATGGTTGTACAGTGGTGGTTTATATTTAAGAGTGTCCTTTATATTCCGGTTGTGGAGATTTTGTCTTTTTCAGGATTTACATATGTAATACTCAGTATTATAAAATTTATTGTATATAGATATAATACGAAAAATCTGCCTATAGGTGCAGTAGTAAAGTTTGTTAGAAATATAGTAAATATGGAATCAGAGACTACATATGCTAATTATCTTTTGAACAATAAAAAGCAGATAGAAAAGTCGTTATCGGCAGAACTGATACATCCGGCAATGACAAACAGCTCAGGGTTGCTTAAAAAACTTTCAGATGAAAATCACAGAAACAAAAAGTTTGTGGAAACACAGTTGTTTGGCAGAGAAAAGTCAAGCACGACAACGGTTGTACAGACAAGGACAAAACTTTTCAGGGGAGTATCTTATCTTGCTTTTATACCAATGCCGGTTATCGACAAAAATTCAGAAGAATTGGTTTACACGGTCATAGGTCTTGAACGAAAACTTGGTGTTCAGAGGGCATCGCATATCTCGACAATGTTATTTTCTATGTATATTTATTTCAGGGCGAAACATGAGAGAGATGAACATCAGAGAATTTATTTTTCAATGTTGTCTTTGATGATTTCCGTTATAGATGCAAAAGACCCTGTTACAGCAGGTCATTCACAGAGGGTTGCCGAGTTGTCAAGGGATCTTGGAACATGGCTTGGACTTGACAAGAGACAGATGTTTGATCTTGAGTTTGCTTCACTCATGCACGATATAGGCAAAATAGGTGTATCGGATTATGTGCTTAATAAGCCAAGTGTTTTTACAAGAAGTGATTTTGAACAGATGAAAAATCATACCGTGCGTGGAGCTGAGATGCTTCAGGAAGTTGGTATGAGTGACAATATAGTAGCGGGTGTAAGACATCATCATGAGAGGATTGACGGCTATGGTTATCCTGACGGAGTAAAAGGTGATGAGATAAATCTGCTCGCCAAGATTATTAAAATAGCAGATGTTTATGATGCTCTTACAAGTAAAAGACAATATAAAGAAGCATGGAAAACAGATAAGGCAATGGACATCATATACAATGGCAGGGGAACAGAGTTTGATGAACATATTGCAGATGTGTTTATCGAACATATGGCACCTGACACATGGATTCCGCCTGTTCAGGTGACTCAAAAACACGGTTCTGACAGCCTTATGGACAAGGCTGTCAGCATTGCTGTTGATTTTTATGGAAAATATAAAAAAGAGATGGACGAGTCTTATGCAGTTTCAAGTAAAAACAATGATAAAGTAGAATTATGTAATAAAGATTCGTTTATGGGGTATGATTGGGGAGAGACATTTAACAATGGAAGATTTCTTGTGGAAAAACCACTTATAATTGCATATGAAAACAAGACCGAAAGCCTTATTTTTGCCCAATCTTCCTCTGATGAATGTGTGGACAAGATTTATTATTACTTTTTTAAGGGTTTTGTCAATCTTGGAGTCTTTCTGTTAAAGAGAGATAAAGTGGGAAGTGTTTTAGATGCATTGATAAACGAATATGGTGTTCCGGTAAAAGTAAGTGACGAATTTATGTCATACAAATGTGATAAGATGAGAATAGTATTTTATCATACAAATGATGATAATTGCCTGTTGTTCTATATACCTGAGTATATGTGTGCAAACTATGTTTTTGAGAATGACAGTACAGATGTGGCAGTGTAGAAGTGAGGATTGATATGAGGCAAAAAGAAAACCGCCATAAAAGACTTGGTACAAAGAAGATTTCAGGCATAGGGCTTATGATAGCACTTGCATTTGTGCTAAGCTATATAGAATCAATGATACCTATAAACATCGGTATTCCGGGAATAAAAGCAGGATTTTCAAATATAGTCGTTATTTTTGCCATGTATGTGTATGGTCCGTTTACAGCTTTTGGCATAGCAATCGTCAGGATAATACTTGTCGGATTTACATTCGGAAGTCTTGCAAGTCTTATGTATAGTTTTGCGGGCGGTATGCTGAGCTTTTTTGTAATGTTTATTTTAAAAAAAGCAGATATTTTTTCCGTGAACGGAGTGAGTGTGGCAGGTGGTGTGAGTCATAATACGGGTCAGATAATAGTAGCTATGCTCGTTCTTAAGACAAAATTGCTAATATATTATCTACCTGCACTTATAATATCCGGAACTGTTGCAGGGGTAATCGTCGGCATAGCAGGGGGGCTTCTGATAAAGAGGATTGGATTTGTTATTCGTTCGCAAACCTGACAGGCGGAATGAGAAGCATATGAGAGATATAAAAAAGTATGGCAGAAGAGGCGTGAAAAAATTATTCCATGAATATGTACTATTCATGGAATAATTTTCTTTGTGCGTAAGTATTGCGGTAATCGGACGGGCTTTGTCCGGTTATTTTTTTGAAAGCACTTGAAAAATTGTGATTATCAGAGAAACCTATTTCATATCCAATCTGTGAGATAGGTTTATTTGTGTCACTGAGCAAAGCCTTTGCCATATCCATCTTTTGATTTAAGATGTAAGTTTTCAGTGAAACACCCGATGCTTTTTTAAAAAATGTCGTTATATATTTTTCATTGTAGCCGAAATATTCTGCTATCTCACTGACTTTGAAATTTTCTCTTATCCGCCATGAGATATAATCGACAATATCGGTGTATAACTGTACATGGCCGCCTTTTAGGGAAACTCTTCCGTTAGAGAGGTAGAGCTGGCTGTGAAGTTCCATCAGTGCCGCAGTTATATTGAGTGAGTTTAACATTTTACTTCCGTATTTTCTGTCGCTGTCCTGAAGCTGTTTTAATAAGACTATGATTCTGTCAATACGCGGAATCGTGTTTTGCACGGGAAGAATCATATTTTGATTTTTATGTATATTATTTAGAATATCATGTTCGCTCATTGAACAACGGGGGGATATAAGTTCATTAGGATAAGTAAAATGCGTCCAGTAAAAGGTACATTTAGACGGCTTATATCCGTACTGTTTAAGTGTCGGCGGCATAATAAGATATTCTCCATTTTTTACTACATATTGTCTTTTGTCGTCTGCTATATAAAGTTCGCCGTCAGTCATAACGATAAATTCATAATCCGTAAGTGCCCTTGTAATGTGTGTCCAGTTTTCGTCAGGTGCAATAAACTTGCCTGCCCAGTTGAATTGCAAGGGGCTTGCTAATTGAAAATTTAATACATCCATATGTTTTACCATACCTTTCATATCCTTTATATACATTATATATTATGGGATTTATGTGTGCAATATACAGGAGTGCCATGCTATGAAAAAATTACACCTAATCTAACTTTTGGGTAAAACTTTTTCGTAACAAACATAACTTAATAATATTCTGTAAAAATGGGATAGATGATAAAATTTATATTGTAACAGGAAGAGAATATAGTGTGAAAAACATGTGCAGAAATGAGGATTAGTGTGAATAACCTATGTACAGGCTTTTTCGCACTTGGAATTTGTGTATATGCACATTTAACACAGATTGAGATTACTAAAAGAAAGGAAAGCGTTATGAAAAAGACAAAGAAAGCAGCTAGTAAATGTATTGCCATTGTCATGTCATCGGCTATGGTTCTCTCAATGCCTTATATTGCAGGACTTCAGATGTCAGCACAGGCGGCACAAAAGATTAACAGGGATGACAACAGTATAGTATATGCGGTCGATTGTGGTGACCTTGATGTGACTACGACACCCGATGACGGACCTCTCGGAACACACAACAGTGTAACGGATCAGGTATATGGTGCTGATGCACAGACAGGTTATAAATGGGGAATCGTTGACAGTGTAAGTTCTCCGCTTACAAACGGCAGTTGTTCGATTGGAGGTGTGAGCACCGATTGGACATGGCCATATGAATTTGTAAGTGGGGACCAATCTAAAAAAACTGCAACAAACAGATATACAAAAAACCAGTTTGAGACAAGCACAACTATATCGGCAAATCAGGCAAGACATATTGATTATAAGTTTGAAGTCGAAAATGGTGAATATTATGTAGAGGTCGGCTTTACAGATCCGTGGGGCTGTTCAAAGACACCGTCAGTATATGCTAATATCGGCAAAGATGATGCGACAGAGATTGCCAAAGATTTTGATGTGAGTACTAACTCAGGTGTGGTGACAGGCACAGTAAAGGTAACAGACGGAGAACTCACTATCAATGCAAGAGGAACGGGTGATGACAATAAGGCAATAAATATGACTTATATCACTATCAAGGAAGCAGGAGATACCACGCTTGCACAGACAGACCTTGATGCGATAAGTATTCCGGAGACAGTGAGCGGTGATATAGAACTTCCGTCAAAAGGAAGCTTAGCTGACAGTGAGATAACTTGGTCGAGCAGTAATGAGAGTGTTATATCAAAAGACGGAAAAGTTACAAGACCTGCGGCCGGTGAGAGTGATGCTGAAGTTACACTTACGGCTGCGGTTAAAAACGGAAATGTTACACTTACAAAAGATTTTAAGGTAACAGTCACAGCTAAAAAAGATATGACAGACCTTGAGTATTTTGACAGCGAAAAAGTGGAAGTTACGGATGAATACTATCAGAACGCTTTAGAACTCGATGTTGAGAATATGTTAAAACTTGATGCAGACAGACTTCTTGCAGGTTTCAGGGAAACGGCGGGTTATGCAGCAGGAATGAGTGCATCAGAAATAAAAGAGTATATGAAAAACAAGGAACGCTACGGAGGTAACTGGGAAAACTCACTTATCGGAGGACATATACTCGGACATTATATGTCAGCAGCTGCACAAGGAATAGTAAATCCTGGTGTTACGGCTGAGCAGAAAGAAAAACTTACGGAGAGATTAAACTATATCATTGACTCACTAGCTGACTGTCAGAAAAAGACAGAGGGAGTAACAGGTATTGAAGGATATATATTTGGAGCAACGCTTCCAAGCAGTGAATTTAAGAAAAATGTAGTGCTTCAGTTTGACAATGTAGAAAGCGGAAAGACAAATATCTCAACACAGGCATGGGTTCCGTGGTACACGATGCACAAGATACTTGCAGGTCTCACGGATGCCTATGAAGTTGCAGGAAATAAGACGGCACTTGAAGTTGCGAACAAACTCGGTACATGGATTGCTAATAGGGCAAACGGATGGAGTTCATCAACACAGAGTACGGTGCTTGGCATAGAGTACGGAGGAATGAACGATGCGTTATATCAGCTTTACAAAGTGACTGACGCATCAAACAAAGAAGATTTTTACAGTGCAGCTCACAAGTTTGATGAGACATCATTATTTGAGGGTGTTCTTAAAGGAACGGATAATATCTTAAATAATAAACACGCAAACACTACAATACCTAAATTTTTAGGTGCACTCTGCCGCTATGAGACGGACGATACACAGACAAAATATCTCCAGTATGCAGAGAGTTTCTGGCAGATGGTAATAGACAAACATACATATGTTACCGGAGGAAACAGTGAGGACGAGCATTTTGGTGCCGACAATGTTCTAGACGGTGAAAGAACGGTTTGCAACAACGAAACTTGTAACACTTACAATATGCTCAAACTCAGCAGAAGACTTTTCGTGATAACAGGTGACAAAAAATATGCGGACTATTATGAGACAACACTTATAAATGCCATAATGTCATCACAGGATCACAAAACAGGTCTTACAATGTATTTCCAGCCTATGGCGAGCGGTTATCAGAAAGTCTTTGGAACGCTTGAAAACAGTTTCTGGTGCTGTACGGGTTCAGGAATGGAAAACTTTACAAAACTTCAGGACAGCATTTACTTTAAGGGTAAAAATGTTATCGCAGTAAACCAGTATCTTGCATCAAAAGCTACAGGTGACGGCTATGTCATTGAGCAGAAGGGTGACCTCTCAAAGAGCGACACGATGACATTTAAGGTAAGTGGTGACAGTATTACATTTAATCTCAAACTCCGTATGCCATATTGGGTAAAAGACGGTAAGGCAACAGTAAAATTCGGTGATGAAGAATACGATTATGAAGTAAAAGACGGATATATAGTTATCCCTAACGAAAAGATAAGTCAGGGAGCAGAGTTTGGCATCAAACTTCCTATGGAAGTAAAGGCATATAATCTTGCTGACGGCAAAGATACATATGCATTTAAATACGGTCCATATGTACTCAGTGCAAAACTCGGAAAATCTAAACAGTCAACAACTTCACACGGTGTTTCCGTGACAGTGCCGAGTGCCAAAGCAGTTGCAAACGATACTATAGGTATCACAAATGCCGATTCTGTAGATGAGTTTATCGCAAATATAAATGAAAACCTTGTAAAACAGGATGGAACGATGAACTTCACATTAAGCGGTACAAATGTGGATTATGTATTTACTACTCATTACAATCAGGATGAGGAAAATTACGGTATCTATTGGACATATTATGTTGATGCTGACGGAAGAAGCAGCCAGGCAGTGCTTGATGAAAAGCAGAAAAACAGGATAGAAGATGCAACCATCGACAAGATAGAGCAGTTAGGCCGCGGTCAGTATGAGCTTAGATTTACGCTTGCTGACGGCAAGGAAACCGTGGACGGACTTATCGACAACGGTTCCGTTGCGGAAGATGCACCAAACTTAGCAAGATATGCACAGGCATCAGGTTCATTTACATATAAGATGATTGCGGATGAGAGCGAGGATAATTATCTTCTTGTGACATACGCAAAAGAAGATGACGGAAAGCCTATAAAGATAACTGTCGGTGAAAGCGTTATAGCTGATGAGATACTTGACAGCACAAAAGCTGAAGTTAAGAACATAACACTTGCCAATGCCGACAGGGAAGATTATTATCAGGTGATGTATAAGATTCCTGCTGATGTTGTAAAGGACAATATCAGTGAGTTAAAGGTTATTGAGAATGAACAGGAAGTTACAAAGAAAGTTATAAACATTACATTCTCGGGCGGAGATAAAGAGTCGGCAAGAGTTTGCAAGTCACTTTCGCTGATGAGGGCATTTAGAAATACAAACACGCTTACATCGGTCGAGTATAACGGACAGACTCTCACACCTGATAAAGAGGGTAAGATAGAGATAAACACTACATATGACAAAGTACCTGAGGTTAAATTTAATATCTCGGATAAAGGCGGATATGTGATGGCAGGCTCAGATATAGTAGATGAAACAGAAAATAAAAAGATAAAGACAAACGGAAAAGTAACGGAAGTTAAGATAAAAGTATATGCACAGGATTTTGAGACTGTATCAGAGTACACACTTGTCGTAAATACTGATTATACGGGACTTGACCTTTCAGCAAATCTTGTAAAGGCATTTGGATTTGAAAATAATATTGATGGAGCAAAAGCGGTTTCAAAAGCTTTGGTACCTGCGGTAATCTCAGGCAAGACATATACTTACACGGACGGAAATACAAATAAGGCACTGTCAATGGACGGAACATACGGACTTAAACTTCTTGATGACGCGTCAAAACTCGGTGAGAGTTATACCATCAGTTTTGCGATGAAGCCGTCAGAAGTCGGAAATAAGTATAATCCTACACTTACGGCAGGAACATTCAGTCCTGAATATTGGCTCAATCTTACGCTTGACGGAAAGATATGGACACATGATTCGGCAGGATATATTGAGACAACGGTATCAAATGCTTATACGGCAGGAGAGTGGCAGACAGTCACACTTACCGTTGATGGAACAAAACAGGGTACAAAAGACGGAACTGTATCAGGAAAACTTTATGTGAACGGAGAAATTGTATCTGAGGGAAATGTTGCAAAAGACATAATGAAAAAATCAGGTGCCGCAGTTTACTTTGGAGTTAATGCATGGGATGCTTACTTTAATGGTGGACTTGATGATGTATTATTATTTGACAAGGCACTTACGCAGTCAGAGGTATCTGCACTCGGATGTAATGTTATAAATGCTGATACGGTAAAGAAAGCCAAAGAAACAGCTTCACCTTCGCCATCACCGGTGACAGGGGATGATACAAAGCAGCCGGAAACACCTGCTACAGGTACAGAACAGCCGGATGTAAAAGCTACAGATACACCATCACCTGCTGAGACATCTAAGGCACCACAGCAGACAACAAGTGAGCCGCAGCAGACTGAACAGGCAACGGCTGCACCGACAAAAACACCGGATAACAACGGTTCAGATAACAATAACAATACCACTACGAAACCTACGAACGAGCCGACAGCGGCACCGACAGTAAAACCTACGACAAAACCAACGGTAAATCCGACAAAGACACCTGCGACAACGAAGAAACCGACAGTAAAGGTTAAAAAGAAAAAAATGTCAGTTAAAAAAGTTATTGCAAAGAGAAACACTAAGAAGATAACAGGTGTACTTTCTGTTTCAGGAACAAAAGTAATGGTTAAGGTAGGCAGTGCAAAGAATAAGAAAGCAAAAGTAAAAGGTAAGAAATTTACATTTAAGGTTTCAAAGAAACTTAAGAGAAAGACTAAGATAGTTATTACAGTAACAAAATCAAAATATTATAAGGTTAAAAAGACTGTCAAAGTAAAATAAAAGTTATATTAAAGGCAGAGAAAAGATGCGGGATTAACTGTATCATAGTCTGAAAAAGAGTCCTCTTTAGACAGATTGGATATATCCATCTGTTTAAGGAGGATTTTTTATTGTTTATGGATTTGTTGTGTTTTGCAGCGGATTTTTTAGAAAAAACTGCACATACTTTTATTGTGCAAGAGGCAGAAACAGTTGACGATACTTGGAAAATTTAGAGTAAAATACCTTTTGGTAAAATATTGTTGATATGAATAAAAACAGCACAGAAATGAGGGGAATATGGGGAATATGGATAATATAAGAGAATATGGAACGATTGAACTTGACGATGAAAAAAGCGGAAAACATTTTTTGGTAATCTCGATAATCGGGGAGATAGAAGGACATAACAGTGCA
The DNA here is from genome assembly GCF_003477845.1 of Clostridium sp. AF34-13. Lineage (NCBI taxonomy): Bacteria > Bacillati > Bacillota > Clostridia > Eubacteriales > Clostridiaceae > Clostridium > Clostridium sp. AF34-13. The sequence goes on along the minus strand of NZ_QUEB01000002.1, from coordinate 77,483 downwards.
TCTGAGAAGGTAAAAACAACAAAGTATGAACATCTGCTGCCTATGCTCGTATCAATCGAGGGCGATGAGGATATAGACGGGATACTTTTTCTGATAAATACGGTCGGCGGTGATGTCTCGTGTGGACTTGCACTGGCGGAGATGATAGCATCACTTACAAAACCGACTGTTTCACTGATAATAGGTGACAGCCATTCAATAGGGGTACCGCTTTCAGTCGCTGCAGACCACACTATCATAGCTCCTTCCGCAACGGTTGTCATACATCCGGTGAGAATGAGCGGCACGGTGCTGGGTGCTCCTCAGACATATGAGTATTTTCAACTCATACAGGAGCGGATAACGAACTTTATCGCAAAACACAGCGTAATTGAGAAAAAAGAGATAGAAAAGATGATGGTGACACCGGGGATATTGTCAAGGGATCTCGGTACGATACTTGTTGGAAAAGAAGCCGTAAAAAAAGGACTTTACGATGAAGTCGGCGGGATAGCCGAAGCAATAAAAAAACTGAGACAGTTATAAATGGCAGACTTCTTTTTGCTGAATATATAAAAGCTTGTAATTCAATGTTACATTACAGTGAGTTTCTGCAGAGTAAAATAGAAGATTCAATGTTTTTTACAATATCCTTAAGAATTGCGTAAATTTATTGCAATATGAGAAAGACTCCTATATAATATTCAAAGGTAAAAAATAACAAATAAAATCAGATGATATGGTGCAAAAGTTAAAAACAGATAGTAATCCATCGGTCTTAGAAATATTGTTTAGCTTCAACATCATAATATAATATCTGTGAGTAAATGGGAGTGTATATGGAAGAAAATCGTAGAAACAGTGACAGAAACAGTTTTAAAAAGAGAAGCAGAAAAAAAAGAAAGAAGAAAGTATTAAAGAATGTTCTGTTAAGCATCTGTCTTATAATAAGTATTGCGGCAGGCTATTTTGCGGCAAGGGCACAGGTTATGTTCAACCAGTCATTAAATCATGTAAAGAGAAATTATGACTCGGCATTAGCTACAGTTGATTTAAGTGGTATTCATGTCGATTCTGATAATGATATTGTAAATCTTCTTTTTATAGGTAATGACCACCGAAAAGAGTGGAATGGTTTTGTTGAGGAGGGGCTTCCGGATGTTATGATGATAGGAACTCTCGATAAAAAACATAAATCATTAAAACTTACATCACTTCTCAGGGACATGAAAATTTATTCGTCATCATCAGGAAAATACAGAAAGTTAAATGAGTGTTTCAATGATGGTGGCATAAAGGGCATATATAAGGCTATTGCAGAGAACTTTAACATAAAGCTTGACGGATATGTCATGGTCGGCTTTGATGCGTTTACGCAGGCAATAAATACGATAGGCGGAGTTGAAGTAGAGCTTACGCAGACGGAAGTAGATTATCTGAGCAAGACAAACTTTATCAGAAAGAAAAAATATCGTAAAGGTTTAAAAGTCGGAAAGCAGAAGTTGAACGGTTATCAGGCACTCGGATATTGCCGCATACGAAAAGGATATGATGTAATAGGAAAGCCTGTCGTTACGGCAAACGGACTTACCGATGATTACGGTCGTACATGGAGACAGAGAACAGTTATCAGTGCCGTGTTTGCAAAGATGAAGAAACAGCCGCTTTCAAAATGGCTTGAAGTTGGAAATAAGGTTCTCTCTAATATTGAGACGGATCTTGACAATGACAAGGTAATGTCTCTTATGAAAGATACGGTATTTCTTGGTACGGCTGATGTAAAACAGCTTCAGATACCTATGGAGGGATATTTTACGACAAGCTCTGACGGAGCATATCTTCTTTCAACAAATTCAAGTGAAACTGACTGGAGCACAAATGCTGATATTTTGAAGAATTTTATATTTAAATACAATGGTAAAGGTGAATTTAAGTATGGAAATAAAAAGTAGTCAGAATTTTATTGCAATAAAAGCAGTTTTCGTGTAAAATAACATTTTGTAACGCGGGAATGTTTTATGTACTCTCAGTATCTTCTTAAAATTCTTCGTTCAGAAGATTTCGAGAGCACGTTTTTACGGAATGGAGGAAGATGAAGATATGTGGAAGAAGATTATATTATCACTTCTCATAATAATTAGCGGTGCAGCCGGATTTTTTGTGGCTAAGGCACAGGTTACATTTAACAATACATTAAATCATGTCAACAGGGATTACGATACGGCACTTAAGAATGTAGACTTAAGCGGTATTGAGGTAAATTCTGATGATGATATTGTAAATATTCTTGTAGTCGGCAACGATTACAGAAAAGAAAAAGGATATGATGCGAGCGGTCTTACAGACACTATGATAATCGCAACAATGGACATGAAGCATGGAATGTTAAAACTTACAACATTGATGCGTGATATGATTGTAGACATACCGGGACATGATCCAAACAAATTAAATTCACCAAATTCATTTGGCGGAATACCGCTTCTCTACAAGACGATAGCTCAGAACTTTAATATCGAACTTGACGGTTATGTGGAAGTTGGTTTTGATGCATTTGAAAAAATTGTCAATTCAGTAGGGGGTGTGGAAGCAGAGCTTACTGAGTCAGAAGCAAACTACTTAAACACTACGAACTATATTTCAAAAAAGAAATACAGACATGTAAAGGTTGGAAAGCAGAAGCTTAACGGAAATCAGGCACTTGGTTACTGCCGTATTAGAAAAGGCGGCACATATACCATAACAGGACTTACGGATGATTATGGTCGTACATGGAGACAGAGAGCCATTATTACAGCAGTTTTTGACAGAGTAAAGACACTGCCTGCAACAAAATGGATCGATATTGCAAACAAGGTACTTGATGGATATGTTACTACAGACCTTTCAAATGAAAAGATACTTGAATATATCACGGATGTTGTCAAGATGGGTACTACAAAGGTAAACCAGCTTCAGGTACCTATAAACGGATATTACAGAGCATCGGCAAGAGGCGAGTACAGTTGTGGTTCTTCTATCGTTATGACTGACGGAGTAAGCTCAACCAGAAATTCAAGTGCAAATGCTGAGGCACTCAATAAATTTATATTTGATTATGATGGAAAGAAAGCATTCCAATACGGAAAATTTACAAATAAGTAAAGAAATAAGGAACTGCGAAGATTAAAATAACAGACTGCCTTTATAATTTGGCGGTCTGTTATTTTTACAATATGCGAATTTTTTGGAAAGTAAAAATCATTAAGAAATGCAATGAGAAGTATATTTATGCAGCGTATGTGGAAAACACCAGTTTTTTAAATGATTTTAATATATAATCGAGATAAGTCGCACGATTAACGGACTCGGACGCATATATCGGAATATCATCAATTTTTGTATCATTGAGAAAATAGGTGATTTTTCCTATGTTTTCACCTTTTTTTACCGGTGCAGTGAGGTTCTTTTTAAGATAAACCTTTCTTGATATTTTTTCTGAACTTTCATTTTTTATAAGTATATATTTAAAATTACTTTTTGTGTATGAACTAAGATACTTTTTTCTGCCGCCGGCTATCTTTATCTTAGATGGAAGCACTTTTGAGGTCTTTTCCGAATAATTTCTGCACAGAGAAAAACCATAGTCTAAAAGACTTGCGGCTTCGTTAAATCTTTTTTTGGGGTCAGGTGATGCCATCACAACGGCGGTCAGACTGATACCGTTGCGGCTTGCCGTAGCACTGAGACAATATTTGGCTTTTGATGTAGAGCCGGTTTTAAGTCCCGTTATACCTGTATAGGTTCTGATAAGCTTATTTGTATTTGTAAGTCCGAATTCTTTTTCACCTTTTTTGGTCTTGTGGGTTATCTTATCCATCCATGTAGTAGAATATTTTGAGATTTCGGGGTGTTTTGTGATAAGTTCTCTCGACATGAGTGCAACATCATAGGCGCTGCTGAAATGCCCGGATGAGATGGAATCATCAAGACCGTTGCAATTTTTAAAATGAGTATGTTTCATGCCGAGTTTTTGAGCTTTTTGGTTCATAAGTTTGACAAATTCCGTCTCACTTCCGGCGACAAACTCAGCCATAGAAACAGCGGCATCATTTGCACTTGCGATGGAAATACATTTTATCATTGTCTCTACATTTTGTGCTTCGCCAGGTTCAAGAAAGACCTGTGAGCCACCCATTGAGGCGGCATATTCACTTGTTGTCACCTCGTCAGTCAGCTTGATTTTTTTTGATGACAGTGCATCGAAGATTAGATTTAAGGTCATTATCTTGGTTATGCTCGCCGGAATCATTTCCTTATCCTTGTTTTTTTCGTATAGGATTCTGCCGCTGTTGTTCTCGATAAGAACGGCAGTCTTTGAGTCTATTGATAATGCGGCTTTTGCAGTGGCACGAGGTATATAAATAATGTTTGAAATAAAAAGAGTAAGGGACATTATAAATAAAAGATTTTTTTTCGCAGACATATGGTTATCATCCTTTTATACAGGTAAAATATGTATTAATCCATATTTATTCATAAATATACGGTTATATTACAAAATTGTATTGTTTTGGTGTGGAAAAAAATAATTTTTTTGTGTATAATAGTTTTGCTGTTCGCATTTATTGAGCAGGTAGCAGAGCGGATGGTAAATATCCGCCTGACAAAAGTAATTTTATAACAAAATTAAGAAAGAAACGGGTTGTTATCGTATTCTAAAGATAATGACAGAATGGAGAATAATAATGACAAGTAAACAGAGAACAGAATTAAAGTCACAGGCTATGAAGCTTGACAGCATTTTCCAGATAGGAAAATCAAGTCTTACTCCACAGTCTATAGAAGCTATAAGAGCGGTATTAAAGGCAAGAGAACTTATAAAGATAAATGTATTAAAGAATTGTGATGATGATACGAATGAACTTGCAAAACTTATCGCTGAGAGAACGGGAGCGGAGGTTGTGCAGGTTATCGGTAAAAAAATAATACTCTATAAACAGAATATGCAGAAACTTGAAAAACGCCGTCTTGCAGAAAAAAGAGCTGAAAAGAAAAAAGAGGCAGCAAAAAGAAAAGCAAAAGAAATCAAGCGTGGAACAAAGTCAGAGTGGACAAGGGCTGACAGCATGAGAAAGAAAAATCAGGTAAAAAAGAATAAATAATAGATTAAAAACTGAAGATGCAGGTGGTGTATAAGACAAATGAGTAAAGTAGGTATTATGGGAGGAACATTTAATCCTATCCATCTTGCACATACGGAGATGGCAAAAGTGTGTCTGCGGCAGCAGGATTTAGACAAGATTTTATTTATGCCGTCAAAAAATCCGCCGCACAAAAAAGACAAAAGTATATTGCCTGAAAACGAGCGTGCCGTTATGGTAAAGCTGGCGGTTTCAGAATATGATAAATTTGTATTTTCGGATTTTGAGCTGCAAAGAAAAGGTACGACATATACGGCAGATACATTAAGACTGTTACAGGAAGAAAATCCAGACGATAACTATTATTTTATAATGGGTGCGGATTCGCTGCTCTATCTGGATAAATGGTACCGACCACAAGAGATATTAAAGAGGGCGGTCATATTAGCAATAGGGCGTGACGGCTCAACACCTGATGAACTCAAAGAAAAAAGAAAAGAGCTTATAAAACAGTATGACAAGGCGGATATACGCTTTGTGCATATGCGGCAGATGGATATAAGTTCGAGCATGATACGGGAAGGTATCGCACATGGAGAAAACATGGAAAAATACCTTGACAAAGAAGTATGGAACTATATAAATGAAAATGGATTATATGATGCGATATAGCAATATGTGAGATGGCTTTGATATACAGAAGTAAACGGAATAAGGATGAAAGACTGAAAGACGGGTGTATAGGGATGAAAGATGAATATATAAAAATTCAGGAAAAACTAAAAAAGAGATTATCTGAAAAAAGATATGCACATACGATAGGTGTAAGCTATACTGCAGCGGCAATGGCAATGCGTTATGGTCTAAATGTTGATGACGCGGCAATGGCAGGGCTGTTGCATGACTGTGCAAAATACATGACTGATGATGAGCTTATCGAAAAATGTAAAAAATATGGTATAGAATGTAGTGAGACGGAGAAAAGAAACGGATATCTGCTCCATGCAAAACTCGGTGCATATTATGTAAAAGAAAAATACGGAATAGACAATGATGAGATATGTTCGGCAGTCAGATACCACACGACAGGAAAGCCTGTTATGTCGGTTCTTGAAGCCATTGTGTTTACGGCAGATTATATAGAGCCTGGCAGAAAGATACTTCCAAACTTTAAGCTTATAAGAAGCATGGCATTTGTTGACCTTGACGAAGCCGTATATCTTATACTTAAAAACACATTGTCTTATCTGAGTGATGAAAAGAAAAGTGAAGCAGGCAAAGAAAAAGAGATTGATGAACATTCAGTTGAGGCCTATAAATATTATAAAAAAATTCATGATGAAAAAGGTATTAAGTGATTGCAAAACTGATTATATGTTGTGCTGATTGTGTAAATATAAACAAATAATAACGCAGGCACGCTTTTGCTACCTGTCACTCGTAGCAGTACATAAATCAGCAAAAAACGCTGATTAAGTGCTGACGGTGACAGAAGTGCACTGCTAACATTATTGTTTATATTTACACAATCTAATCAAGATTTATGATAGTTTCGCAAATACCTATAGCAGTATATAAAAATAAGGAGAGAATATATGACAAAACAGAGAGAGATGGCAAAGATTGTTTTTGATGCACTTGATGAGAAGAAAGGCGAAGATATTAAGATAATTGATATTTCCGAGATTTCAATCATGGCAGATTATTTTGTGGTTGCAAGCGGTTCAAGCTCTACACAGATACAGGCACTTGTGAGAAATGTTGAGGAGAATCTCCACAAGGCAGGATATGTGATGAAGAGGATGGAGGGTGACAAGAACAGTTCATGGGTTCTGCTCGATTTCGGTGATGTTGTCGTTCATGTGTTTAACAGGGAGGACAGGCTTTTTTATGACCTTGAAAGAATCTGGTCTGACGGAAAGATTATCACACCTGAGGAGTTGTGATGGTTATAGTTTAGTATGTGAAAAATGCTCTCATATTTGAGGGCATTTTTTATAGAAACAGTTCATCCTTGCATTTCTTACATTCATAAACCTGCCAGCGAGCTGTCAGTCGCTGCTTTGCAGCTTATGTTTACTCATTTCAGAAATGAAAGGCTATTCTACCATAAAAAGGTACTTAACAATACAATGAACAAGCTCATTGTATTGCCAATTATCTTTTTATGGCTGAACTGTTACTTTTTATAGAAAATTCTTTGAACATATGTTTGACAATGCCTTGCAAATATGATAAAATATACAAAATTACAATATATATTCGGGAGGGCAGTGTTATGGCAAAAGAAAGAATATCTGCAAAGCAGAAAGAAATATTAGACTTTATCAAATCAGAGATTATAAATAAGGGATATCCGCCTGCAGTTCGTGAAATTTGTGAGGCGGTCAATCTCAAATCTACATCCTCGGTTCATTCTCATCTTGAGACATTGGAGAAAAACGGTTTTATCAGGAAAGACCCTACAAAGCCAAGAGCCATTGAGATTATTGATGATGACTTTAATCTGGTGAGGAGAGAACTCATAAATGTTCCTATCATTGGTTCAGTGGCAGCAGGAGAGCCTATCTTTGCGGAGCAGAATATAGAGGGATATATGCCTGTACTTCCGGGAGATATGCCAAAGGGAGAAGCGTTTATCTTAAATGTCCGTGGTGAGAGTATGATAAATGCAGGTATCTTCGATGGAGATAAGGTGCTTGTTCATAAGCAGAGTGTTGCAGAAAACGGTGAGCTTGTAGTGGCACTTGTCGATGATTCAGCCACGGTTAAGACATTTTATAAAGAGGACGGTCATTTCAGACTTCAGCCTGAAAATGATACTATGGATCCCATTATCGTAGACAATGTCGATATACTTGGAAAAGTAGTAGGTTTATTTAGAACATATCATTGATTTAACACTATTTTTGGAGAACTTATATGAATCGTATTAAGGATGACATAAAGCAGAGGAAGTTTCACAATCTGTATCTTCTTTACGGCAGTGAAGAATTGCTCAAAAAAAATTACAGGGAAAATCTTAAGCATTTTATTCTGGAAAACAGTGATGAGATGAATTTTTCAAAATTTGAAAATAGAGGCATTGATTTAAGTGAGGTACAGTCCATAGCCGATACATTGCCGTTTTTCAGTGATTACAGGCTTATTGTTATTCAGGACAGTGGTCTTTTTAAAACATCAAATGATTTTGCTGATTATCTTGAGCATATGCCTGACAGTACGATTATTATTTTTGTTGAAAAAGAGATCGACAAGAGAAACAAGTTATATAAATATGTAAACAAAAACGGAATAGCTGCTGAGATTAAACTTAAGGACGCACAGGAGACATTAAACTGGGCGGCGAGAAGATTAAAAGATGCCGGGAAAGTGTTCACCAGACAGACGATGGAGTATTTTTTGCAAAGAGTGGACAATAATCTTTACAGTCTCTCAAATGAGATTGACAAGCTTGTTGCATATACAGGAGACAGGCAGGAAGTGACGATTGCCGATATAGACGAGATATGTCCTGCATTTCTCCAAAATCATATTTTTCAGATGGTGGATGCGGTCGGTGCATCAGATGCAGATAAGGCTTTGAAATTGTATAATGAACTGATTGAGTTAAAAGAAGCTCCATCTTATATTTTGTATATGCTCATAAGACATTTTAATATACTTCTTCAGATAAGTTCACTAGGAGGAGCAGCAAAGAATGAGATAGCAGCAAAGATTGGTATTTCACCTTATTTTGTCGGCAATTATCAGAGACAGGCAGCAGGTTTTAAAAGAGAACAGCTTAAAAATGCATTAGAGAGCAGTCTTGACACGGAGCAGAAGTTTAAGACAGGAATATTAGATGACCAGATAGGTGTAGAGCTTTTGATAGTCGGACTTGTAAGCAGATAGTTTTTGATTTTGTGATAATTGTGTGATAAAGAGGCTTACCAGCTTGTCATTTTTGTGGCTGTATGATAACATTATATCAATTACAAAGCAAAAACCAGGAGGAAAAACGATGTGGTGTCCAAAATGTAAAACTGAATACCGTGACGGTATAACAGTATGTGCAGATTGCGGTGAAAAACTTGTTGAAGGTACAGCGGATGACTTTGATGTAGTTGAGATCTGTGATTTAAAAGATGATGAAATGGCAGAAAATTTTATCGAGTATCTCGGATATTCAAAGATTGAAAATGCTAAGAAAGTCATAAGGGACGGAATTACTATAGTGACCGTGCCATCAAGATATGAAAAGCAGGTTGAAAAACTGTTTAAAGGTTTTCAGCTTGCATTAGAGGAAGACAAGGAAAAGCAGAAACAGGAGGCTTTAAAGAAAGCACAGGAAGAAGCATATGCACAGCAGGACTCAGAAGATGTTTCAGTTGATGGAACAGAAAATGCCGATTTCGACCAGACAGAGGAGTCCTCTGGTACGGATATGGAGAGTGCAATAGATGCTGATACTCAGGCTGATGAAACAGAACAGCAATGGGATATAAACAAGGATGAGAGTGAAGATGATGAAAAACTTGTTGAGGAGGACGATCTTCACGATAATGTCATCACTGACGATGAGATAGAAGAAGATACGGCGGACATCTTATATACACCGTCAAAGGCATATGTAAAAAAAGAAGATGAGTATAAGGATGTTAAATTTTCAGGGATTACATTTATCATATTCGGTATTCTAGGTATAGCATATCTTACATTATGTAAACTTGATATTATCGCTATTGATTACAACATATTTGTATTTTGTGTCATAGCGGCATTATTTGTCGGATTTATAGTTATGGGAGTTGTTTCAGTAGTCAAGTCGAAGAAGATTAAACTTCAGATTCCGGAGGAAGAAATCCTTACAGAAGAGTTAAATAAATGGCTTGAAGAAAATATTACTAAAGAGAGAGTGGAAAAGTGGATTGACGATTCTGTTTCAGATGAGGAGAATGACCTTATAGTTATGGCACATATCAGATCAATCCTTATAAAGAAGTATCCGGATTTAAATGTTTCATTTATTGAGATGCTGACAGAAGAATTTTTCAATTCTCATTTTGTTGAGGATGCTGAGTAGATTAAAAATCAACAAGTAAAGAAAAAAGAACAGGATTCAAAATATGTCATTATAAGTCCTGTTCTTTTTATTTCATAAATTTTAAATTTTCTTTTTGAAAATATATTTTTTGTTACAAATTCAACTATATTTCTAACACATAATTGTATTTGGTAAAAAGTTTTTGACAAAAACGATTATGTATCAGTGTGATACATAATAGCTTTTGTTATAAACATCGTATATTATATGGATAGTTTACAGTTCTATGCCGTTTTCCTTAAGAAGTTTTCTTGCACTTTCGATGGAATCGACACCTGTTTTATTTTTGATAGGTGCAAATTCTTTATTTCTTTCAACCTCAAACGGAAGACAAGTATCAAGCATATGAATCATATCAAGGATAAGAGTTTCAAACTTATATCCGTTTGGAGATTCAGGTTTGATAAATTCACCGTTTTCATTCATATAAGGTATTTTCTTTTCTACGATATGAAGTGGGAGTTCGTTGTTGCATATCTCCTCAAGTTCAGGTTCGTGGAAAAGATAATTGAGAATAACGCCAAAGTTATATGCAGGGTCACCGTTTTCATCTTTTGTGTTGCGAAGTTCTTCTGTCTGCTCATAGTATTCGACGATAGATGGTCGTCCATCCTCAAGGCACATAACACCGACTTTTTCGTCGGGGTCTGCTTTCCTTACAACTTTTGCACCGACAGTGCATTTCTGGTCTATAGTTGCACCGATAAAGCATGGGTCAGCAATACGCTGGAGAACATTATCAACAGCAAAAACATTAATCCACTCGATATTTTCTTTGTGGATTATATCGACAATTCCCGCATTTTGCATAGATGAGAACCAACCGCCATTTCCATTAGGGGAAGTGGCAATCTTATCCTTTGCTTCCATATATACCTTGCCTTCATAAGTTGCGGCAGGTGCCATATCCTGCTTGAAAAAATGAATATAATCAGGGTTGTAGGTAAAGTAATTTTGTTCTTTAAAGAACGAAGTTGTCGCTTCATGATTTTTATCACTTGTCATAATAAAGAGGTGAATCCATACACCGGCTTCGTCAACAACATCAAGAAGATTTCTGATAATACGCTGAAAAATATAGACCGGTTTTGTGATACCTATGTCATACATACCTTTTGGGTTGTCCGAACCAAGTCTTGTTCCCATACCGCCCGCTAAGAGAACTGCACTGACTTTGCCGGCACGGATAGCTTCAAGACCTAGTGATTTAAAATGTTCTTTTGAAGCATTGATTTCAGTCAGCGTCATAGCTTTTATAGGTGTTATAACTCCTCTTTTATCCTCGGCTTTACCATTTATTACTTTAGAGGTAACTGAAAAATCAGTCTCGTCAATTTGTTTTAAGAGAGCCTCTTTTTGTGAGTCATTTAATTCATCATAATAGTCAAGAATGTGTTCCTGTGCATATTCTTTAAGTTTGTTTTTTGCATTTTCAAAGTTCATAAATTTTTGTCCTTTCTCCGTAGTTTAAGAATTTGTTCCAATTTACATTGTTACAGTTACTATTATACATAAAAATGAACAACTATGCAATTGACTTATGTTAAGTGACGGAATATAATTAAAAATAAAGCGACTGCGTTAATGAGCAAGCAGCGAAGCGGATTGCGAATGTCCGTTTTACTTCGGGAGGAAGATTTTAATGTTTGGCAGAAAGAAAAAGAAACAGAGCAAGGATATGACTTACTTTTATTTAGATGCACTTAAGAATAAACAGATTCCTGTGTTGGTATTAGACCCAAAGTGGCATGAGTTATTTCCGGACTTTAGAAAAACTGATAAAATAAAAAAACTTGAAGAACATCTTCTTGATCTTATCAAGCAGCAGGGACAGTCCTCAAATGATTTAAAGGAATATGAGAAAGCCAAGAAAGTCGTCATGGAAAATATTGTAAACAATATGACGGATGGGCATGAGCCTGACGCAGAGCTGAGAAATAAAAAGCAGGATGCAAATCAGAAGATGATTGATGAGATAAACCAAAAGACAGCCGAGGCACAGCAGCTACAAAGACAGCTTCCGGCAGAGATACAGATTGCAAATAAAGAGCTGCTCATTGCCTGCATGGATGTATGTTACAGGGAACTTACGGAAAATACAGCCGTTATAGAGGAACTCGATGCGTGGATAAATGCGGCAAGAGAAGAACTAAAAAACAGGATTCTTGCCAAGCAGGACAAGGAGATGCGAAATACGGAGTTGTATAAATATATGCATAATCTTCTTGGAGCACAGATAGTAGAAATTTTTGATAAAAACAATCATGTATGGAAGGGAAATGTAGAAGAAAACATTTCAAGTAAAAAATAATGAGTAAGATTATTGGTGTCGGGACAGATATTGTTGAAGTTGGGCGTGTGCTTAAAAGTTGTGAAAAACATAGTTTTTTAAATAAATATTATACAGAGGCAGAAAGAGAACTTATAAAAAGAAGAAAGAGTTGTGCTGCCACTAATTTTGCCGGAAAAGAAGCAGTAGCAAAAGCTTTTGGAACCGGCTTTTTAAATTGTATGCCTGAAGATATTGAGATACTCAGAGATGAAAAAGGAAAACCATATGTAAATCTTTCCGAAAAAGCAGAAAAAATTGTAAAAGAAAAAGGCATAACAAAAATTCACATATCATTGAGTGATACGGATAAATTGGCAATGGCATATGCGGTAGCAGAGGGGGATTAAGACATGAGATATATAACTGATGCAAGAGAAGCAAAGCAGATAGATAATATTTCGATAAATGAGATTGGTATTCCGTCACTTGTACTGATGGAGAGAGCTGCACTTGGTGTTGTAGAGGAGATTGAAAAGGTATATGGAGAATTGTCTGCTAATGCCTGTGTTAAGAGAAAAACAGAAGATAATTTTTTGAATTCGCAAAGGTGCAAAAAATCTGCGGAACTAAAAAATGTTAATTCAAAAATACTTGTAGTTGCAGGAATGGGAAATAACGGAGCCGATGGAGTAGCGGCAGCAAGAATGTTAGAACATGACGGGATAAAAACTGCGATAAAGCTTGTAGGAAATATTGAACACGCAAGTGAAGAAATGAAAAAACAGCTTGAAATAGCAAAAAATCTTGGGATTTCTTTTGTCACGGACATGAAAAAAAATGAATATGATATTATAGTAGATGCCATTTTTGGAATTGGTTTGTCAAGAGAGATAACAGGTGAATATAGAGAAATTATAGAGAAAATAAACGGCAGCAATTCTTATATTGTTTCTGTTGATATTTCGTCGGGAGTAGATGCCACAGGCGGGAAAATACTTGGAACAGCTGTAAAAGCAGACATGACAGTTACATTTGGAAATTTAAAAAGAGGAATGTTGCTGTTTCCGGGTGCAGTGTATTCAGGCGAGATAAAGGTTAAAGACATAGGTTTTCCGGATAAAGCAGTAGAAAGCGTGTCACCAAAAGCATATACATTTGAAAAAAATGACCTTTACTGTATGCTGCCACAGAGAAAAATGCGGACAAATAAGGGAAGCTACGGCAAAGTTCTTGTGATAGCGGGATGCGAGGCAATGTGCGGAGCCTGTTATTTCAGTGCCGCAGCAGCCTATAGAGCAGGATGTGGTCTGGTGAGAGTACTTACGGCAAAAGAAAATATGCAGATATTAAAGACAAAACTGCCTGAAGCTATAGTGGGAAGCTATGATGAAGAATTTGAGGATGGCATAGATTTTACACCTAAAAAAGAGGTAGAAGAGGCAATCGGCTGGGCTGATGTTATTGTGATAGGTCCGGGACTTGGAAAAAGTATTAAAGCAAAGTTGCTTGTAAAACGCATATTAAAAGTGAAAGACAAAACTGTTGTCATAGATGCCGACGGACTAAATATTTTAGCTGAATTTATAGAAAATAAAGAGCATGACCTCGGTAATCTTGGAACAAACTTTATATTGACACCGCATTTAAAAGAAATGAGCAGACTTGCAGGGAAGACAACGGATGAGATAAAAAATGATATGCCGTACTATGCAATGGCACAGGCTGAATGTAACATAGTCTTAAAAGATGCGAGAACAGTTGTCGGTGAGGGAAGAAACATACCGGACGGAAAGATATATATAAATACATCAGGAAATAATGCACTTGCAACAGGCGGTTCAGGCGATGTATTAAGTGGCATAATAGCAGGCATTGCGGCACAGGACATAAAAATGAAGCCGGCACTTGCTGCTGCATTTGGGGTATATGTTCACGGACTGACGGCAGAAAAATACACTGAGACAAAAAGCAGGTACAGTATGACGGCATCTGATATAATAGATATGCTTCAGGATGTAATGCCTAGGTAGATAGTGGAGATTATGGTAAATAAAACTGAGAAATGAGGATTAAAATGAGTACGAATAAAATAAAAGAATACTACAGAGTGAAAGTTGATATAGACCTTGATGCGATACATGAAAATGTTGTAAATGCAAAAGCACTTACAAAACCCGGAACAAAACTCATGGCTATAATAAAAGCAGATGCATACGGTCACGGAGCTGTCATGGTCGCACAAACATTAGAGGATGTTGCGGATGCATACGGTGTTGCCATACTAGAGGAAGGAATAGAGTTAAGGCAGGCAGGCATAAATAAACCTATACTTATACTTGGATATACGCCGGCACCTCTTTACAGTGCAATGATAAAATATGATATAGCAACAGCGGTATTTGAGTATGATATGGCAAAAAAAATGTCGGATACGGCAGAAAAAATGGGGAAAAAAGCTAAAGTTCATATAAAACTGGATACCGGAATGAGCAGGATAGGATTTAAGCAGGACGATGAAAGTCTTGCGGTTATAAAAAAGATAGCAGAGCTTCCCGGAATAGAAATCGAGGGCTGTTTTACGCATTTTGCGACAATGGATGAAAAAGATAAGACAAAAGCCATGAAGCAGTTTGAGAGATATATGGATTTTGTTAAAAGAATAGAAGATGCAGGCATTAAAATACCTGTAAAACATGTGTCAAACAGTGCCGGAATAATAGAAAAGCCGGAAGTAAACCTCGATATGGTAAGAGACGGAATATGTGTATATGGAATGTATCCGTCTGAGGAAGTAGACAAAACAAAATTAAATCTAACACCGGCGATGGAGATAAAATCGTATGTGTCATTTGTAAAGACACTTAAAGCCGGAGTAGAGATAGGTTATGGCGGTACATATACGACAACCGGTGAAACGGTAGTGGCAACGATACCGGTAGGATATGCTGACGGTTATTCAAGAGTATTGTCAAACAGGGGCAGAGTTCTTATAAAGGGAAAAAGTTTTCCGATAATTGGAAGAATATGCATGGATCAGTTTATGGTAGATATAAGCAGCCAGCCTGATATAAAACAGGGCGATGAGGTAACTCTTGTCGGCAGGGACAAAGATGAGTACATATCAATAGAAGAAGTGGCAGATATGTCATATTCATTTAATTATGAATTTGTTTGCGACATAGGAAAAAGAATACCGAGAGTGTATTACAGAGGCGGAAAAGTAGTTGCGACAAAAGATTTTTATCCGGAGTATTAGAATAAGTCTCTGGCTATAGTAAAAAATTCATGCTTTTTAAAGATACATATGTATAAAAACGATAAAGATGGAAAGAAATAACACTATAGGATGCATAAAGAATTACATAAAATGCAATTCCGGATTATGAGCAGTTGTAAGAGTACATTTTATTGATGTTAAGTCAGGAAATGTTTTCAGAACTGCTAAGTCAAATCCAGTTTAAGAGCGATTGATAGAGTTTGTCTTTTTGGATTTCAATGAAGAAACAACTCTTAAAGCTGCTCAGTCAATTCCAGATTATTGTGATAGGAGCGTGAAAATTTTGAATATAAAGCGGGGAGATATATATTTTGCAGATTTAAGACCGGTAGTGGGTTCAGAGCAGGGAGGGATACGCCCTGTGCTTATAATACAGAATGATATGGGAAACAAACACAGTCCGACAGTTATATGTGCGGCAATAACATCGAGAATGAACAAGGCAAAACTGCCGACACACATAGCACTTGAGGTGAACAGGTATGACATAATCAAAGACTCAGTGATATTGCTTGAACAGATAAGGACTATAGATAAATCAAGATTGCGTGAAAAGGTCTGCCATCTCGATGATGAGATACTTGAGAGGATAAATCATGCACTTTGCATAAGCCTTGCACTTGAGGAAGGATGCTTAAGATAATCAAAACAAGGAAAAGAGGGAACGATGAAAATAACACTTCTGACGGTAGGAAAGATAAAAGAAAAATACTTTACAATGGCAATAGATGAATATAAAAAGCGGCTTGGCAGGTATTGCAAACTGGAAATAATAGAGGTTGCAGATGAAAAGACACCGGATAATGCCAGTGAGCATGAGGAAGATATAATAAGGGCAAAAGAAGGGGAAAGACTCACAAAATACATAAAAGACGGGGCATATGTTATCTCACTTGCCATACAGGGAAAACAATATTCATCAGAGGAATTTGCGGACAAGATAGACAAGCTTGGGATAAACGGGGTAAGTCATATTATTTTTATAATAGGCGGCTCAATAGGGATAGATAAAGATATACTAAAAAAATCAAACGAATTGTTGAGTTTTTCAAAAATGACATTTCCGCATCAGCTTATGAGGGTGGTTCTGCTGGAGCAGATATACAGGGCATATAGGATAAATGCAGGGGAACCATACCACAAATGAGAAAATTAAAACTTCAAAGATATAGAAAGTATAAGGAAGAGTGGCTGATTTGGTTACTCTTCCAATTTTTTTACAGGAATGTGGCTGTAAATGGGTGTGAAACGGGGGTTTGCTGAAAAATGTAATAGCTGATATACGTTTTGATGGGATTGACGCAAGTGAGGATAAGTGATTACTTGTGATGTGGTTGTTTCTGGTGAGGGATTGCATCTGTTTATAGGGAGATTTTGAAGGTGCATTGAGGAAGGTAATCTGTGTTATACCAGATGATGTATGATGAGAGAGTGGGAATGACAAGATATAGTGTCTGAAGATTAGTTTCCTCAGTGGATGGGGTGAAAAATAAGTGATTGTTGGAAAGATAAATGTATGATAGAATATGTACAAATCGAAAGTTGTAGGTGATATTTTTGAGCCGAAATAAAGCAATTGCCCTTTATTTGATAGGAACTTTGGGGCAAATATGGATGATATGTATTATAGTATTTATATTGCGTAGTAGTGGTATGATTGTAGATTATACGACTCTTGTTGGAATGGTTGCTATTGGGATTGGAGGAGTTTCATCTGCTCTGTGGGGCACTATTATCGCAGAAAAGTACAAAAAATACAGTATAAAGAAAATACTGAAAGATTTTTTCGCTGTAAAACAAAAATTTTGCAGTTATTTATTTGTGCTTTTATTCTTGTTATTGGATTTTTGCTATGTTGTGTTTAATGGAAAATTAGTGCTAAGTGCGTGGTATATTCCACTTGTTCTATTTTTTAAAGCAATCATATTTGGTGGAATTGAAGAGGTAGGATGGAGATATGTTTTTCAACCTGTTTTACAGGAACGCCATAATTATATCACATCAACGATAATTACTTTTGCTGTATGGGGAATATGGCATTTTTCTTATTTCTACATTGAAGGAACATTGCCACAAGTACAGGTGTTTGGATTTTTGTTTGGATTGTTGACTAATTGCTTTATTTTATCCGCTTTATTTATAAAGACAAACAGTTTGTGGATATGTGTGATGACACATTCGTTAATCAATGTTTTCTCACAATTAGTAGTAGGTGGTAATCAAAATGTATCTTATGCTTGTAAAATAATTATTATAGTAATGGCAACTGTTCTTTCGATTAGAGAGCGGAATAAAAAAGCAACCGATGTGTCAGTTCTTTAGAGAGTGATCAATTCCAGTTTGTTGACATGAAGAACATTTATAGTAAAATTAGATACATAAAACACATAATATTATAAAAAGGATAAAGAGCGATATGTTCTTTATCCTTTTTCATATTTTTAAGGAAGGAGAATGTGAACCGTGAGTGAAATATCACAGGGAAGAATATTTGGCTATGCTAGAGTATCATAAACAGAACAAAATTTAGATAGACAACTGGTGGAGTTGGTAAAGTATGTTCCAGAAGAAAACATTGTTACTGATAAGCAATCAGGTAAAGACTTAGAGAGAGGAGGATATTAGGTATTAAAAGGGCGGTTTGTATTGCGTAGAGGTGACACACTATACATCATGAGCCTAGATCGTCTGTCTAGAAATAAAGCAGATATAAAAGCGGAGTTGCAATGGTTCAAGGATAACGGTATCAGACTGATGATTCTTGATTGACCGAGCTGAAAGCGAGGGATGCTTCTTGACTGAAAGTCAAGAAGATGGAAAAATCAGAAGGACAGGAATGGATAATGGAAATGTGGAAAGCAAAGGAAAACGCAATGGATGAATTTAAATTTAATGTGGAGACTACAGTAATAGGAACAGCAGACGGAAAAGAAGTATTTGAGGTACGCAAGCAATATAATATAGAGGGGAAATCAGCGATAATATAAAAAGAATTTGTATTCTGCCAGAGAACAGATTAGTAAAAATACAAAATGTAGCTATTCTATTGAACAGGTCAAAACTATATTAAAGCTGATTAAACCAATCATTGAAAAAAGCAAGGTCGAGGAAGTAAGAACACTAATGCATTTGATGATAGAGGAAATAACGATAGACCGCAAAACAAGGTCAGTTGATACAATCAGTATCAAGTTCAACAGGCAACTAACAGAATATTTATGTTTACAGGAGGGTGCTTCGAAAGAGGCATCCTTTTTTTCTGCCTTGAAAGAGGAAGAATTGGCATTTGTGATTCGACTATGATGGAAAAAAAGCAATCAGGTAACAAGGAGATGAAGCAGGGGGATTGTGAGAATATGGTAGTAGTGTTAGAATGATAAAAGAAAATGTAAATCGATATTTGACGGAGGAAAATGCATGAGTAATTTGTATGTTTCAGATTTAGATGGGACATTATTGAGAAGTAGCGAAGTAACCTCTAAATACACAAATCAAGTAATCAATTCGTTGGTGGAAGAAGGGATGATTTTTTCCTATGCTACGGCACGTTCTTTAGTTACAGCTAAAAAAGTGACCGAAGGAATAAATGCAAAAATTCCGTTGATTGTATATAACGGAGCATTTGTGATTGATAATATTACGGAAAAAATATTAATTGCTAATTATTTTGATGATTCAGTACATTCAGTACTAGAAGATTTGTTTAGTAATAATGTGTATCCCATTGTTTACGCATACATTGATAATGTGGAAAAATTTTCGTTTGTGCGAAAAATGTGTACAGAGGGTATGAATATGTTCCTCGAAAGCCGTAAAGGCGATGTTCGAACAAATGAGGTGAATTCATTGTCTGAGTTGAAAGAGGGTAATATTTTTTATATTACTTGTATTGATGAGCCAAAAAAACTTATGCCTTTGTATGATAAATATAAGGATAAATATCATTGTGTATATCAGACGGATATTTATACAAATGAACAGTGGTTAGAAATTATGCCGTTAGAAGCATCAAAATCAAATGCTATAAAGCAATTACAAAGCATGTTGAATTGTGAAAAGCTAATTGTGTTTGGTGATGGAAAAAATGATATAGACATGTTTCAAATGGCTGATAAAAGTTATGCTGTTGCAAATGCACATAATGATTTAAAACAATTTGCAACAGAGGTGATTTTGTCGAATGACGAAGATGGTGTTGCTAGATGGCTTGAAGCAAACTATAAACAATAGAAGCGGGTAAAAATTCCAATTTATTCAAGGTAATGATGTTTATTATATAGTAATTGTATGGAAGAGAAGTTGTCATGGCTTTTCTTCTAATCATTTTAGAAGAATATATAGTTTTATTGGTTTGAAATAACAGAAATAATAGGTATAAAAATAGCTTGTATTTATTGTATGATTTGTATATAATATAAGTGAAAGAGAGGTGTATATTATGACAGTAGATACAAATACAATGATTTCTATAACAGAAGCTAATCAGAATTTTTCAAAGGTTGCTCGAGTTGTTGACGAACATGGTACAGCGGTTATTCTTAAAAATAATGTGCCAAAATATCTTGTAATAGACTTTGGCAAAGCAGAACAGGAAAAAATAGCATCCACGGAGGACGTGTTTGCTATATCAGAACGCCTTATTAAGCAGAATATGGAAGCTTATGAGGTACTTGCCAAATGATAAGATTAAGCAAAGGGCAGGTCGTTTTACTTCATAAAAGGCTGATTGAGACTACTGGCGGTAGTAACGGTATTCGTGATGATGGGATGCTTGATTCAGCACTTGCTAATCCATTTCAGTCATTCGGAGATGAAGAGTTATATCCAAGTATACAAGCAAAAGCAGCACAACTTTGTTTTGGAATTGTAAAGAATCATCCTATGATTGATGGAAATAAACGCTTAGATTCTCATGTGATGCTGGTATTTTTAGCATTAAATGGTTATGAACTTTCATACACGCAAACGGAATTGAGTGATATAATACTTGATTTAGCCTCTGGTAAAATAGGAGCAGAGGATATATTGCAATGGATTATCAGTCATCAAAAATAATGTATAAGATTATTATATATATGTAATACTCAACGGACAAATATACGATACAATAAGCATTAATATAAATATTTGCTGGCTTGGAGGTTAAAAAATGATAACAGATACATTTGATAATTTATCGGAAGAAATAATTAAGGTTAATCGTAACGATAATGCGGTTAAGGTAGATGCCTGCATTCTTACATTTTCTCATGTGATTTTAAAATATGTTTTAGAAAATTTTGAGTGTAAAAAAATTGGAGATTTATTTTCATCTAATGGAGTGAATCCTGTTTATGGATTTGAGTATAAGAATAGGTATTTTGCTGTATATATGTCTTATGTTGGAGCACCGGCATGTGTGGCAGATATAGAAGATACTATGTCGATTATTAACACAGATAAATATGTTGTTTTTGGTGGTTCGGGATGTTTGAATAAAGAGGTTGCACGTGGAAAGGTTATGGTGCCTACTGAGGCTTATCGTGATGAAGGAACTTCATATCATTATGCGCCTGCTTCAGATTATATTAAAATCCAAAATGCAGATGTAGTAGCGAAGTTTATGGAAACAGTCGGTTTGCCTTATGTGAAAGGAAAAACATGGACAACAGATGCGGTGCATAGAGAAACGAGAGCGAATTTTGAAAAACGTAAAGCCGATGGCTGCATTTCTGTCGAAATGGAATGTGCTGCTGTTCAAGCTGTATGTGATTATAGAAAACTTAATGCCTACTTCTTTTTTACTTGTGGTGATTTGTTAGATGCACCTAAATGGGATGAACAGATGAAGAAAGATCAAGTAAAGCATACACAGCATGATGCAGGACATTTTGATATTGCTCTTGAACTGGCTTACTATATTACGGAATAGAAATATTGGAAGGAAACTTTTAAAATAACATAGAGAATACAACCATAAGAATAGAATTTGATTTTTATAGTATCAAGTTCAAAAGACAACTAACAGAATATTTATGTTTACAGGAGGGTGCATCGAAAGAGGCATCCTTTTTTCTGCTTTAAAAGAGGAAAAATTGGCATTTGTGATTCGACTATGATGGAGAAAATGTAATCAAGAGATGAAAGGGGGTGCGTTGTAAGAATATGGTATTTATGGTAGAATGATAATGGTAATGCAAATAGAAACTGTAAATTGGAGTATTGTTATGGAAATAAAAAAAGCTGAAATCAAAGATTTAGATGTCGTAGTTAAAATGAAAATGGAAATGTTTATAGAAGTAGGTTCAATATCTTTATTACAGGATAATGCTGAAAAAAAGATATATGAGAAATATAAAGAATTATATCAGGATGGGAAAGGTTGTCATTATTTAATATATGAAAATGATACTGTTATTGCGTGCGGAGGTGCTGTGATCAAAGAAGATGTTCCGTTTTGTTTTTTCAAAACTCCAACGTATGGCTATATAATTGATATATATTGTGTTCCGGAAAAGAGGAGAAGTGGTTATGCTTCAAAGATAATGGCGGAGCTGATTAAATGGTTGCAAAATAAAGGGGTACACAATATAAAACTAAAGCCATCATCGGCAGGACGACATTTATATGAAAAATTTGGATTTGGTGATTCAGGAGAAATGGAAACTTGGTTATAATATTTGGGGTTAATAAATAGTAAAAGAGAGTATGCAGTGAATTAAAAATTGAAATAGCAGTATAGTGAAAGTATATAGGAGAACATAATGAAGAAAGAAATAGCAGTTAAATTTGATGATTTGGAATGGCTGTATTCCCCAAATTGGGAATATTTTGATTATGGAAATTGTAAACGCCATTTGCAAGTTATTATGCCATATAGTAAAAAAGGACTTGAAAAGAAATATCCAGTTATTTTTTATATTACTGGTGCAGCATGGCACAAACAAGAAATGTATAATGATATTCCAAAACTCGTAGAGTTAGCGAAAAAGGGGGCTGCAATTGTATCAATTGAGGTTCGTGAGTCTGATATTGCAATTTTTCCAGCGCAGATAGAGGATATTAAAAATGCGATGGAGTGCGTTGTAGAAAAAATAACAAAATTTAACCTTCCGTTTGATATAAAAGAAGCTTACCTTATGGGACATTCTTCAGGGGGGCATTTAGCTATGATGGCAGTGTTACATAACGCTTGTGGAATGATTGAAATGCCGAATGTAAAAGGAGTTATTTTAGAGAGTGCATCCTCTGATATTTTGATTTGTTCCAATGAGCCATTACCACCTTGGATGTCTGTTCGCCCATCAACAGTTCTTTTGGGAATTGATAGTATTGAGGGAAATGAAGAAATTGCATATAAAGCATCATGTACATCTTTAATTAGTGAGGATATAATATTGCCACCTGTATTGATGTTTCATTGTATAAACGATCCCGTTGTTTCTGTTGAAAATAGCAGAACTTTATATGAAAAATTGGAAGAGAAAAATCACAGCGTGGAGTATTATGAGATAAAGGATTGGGACGAACATGGAGGAAATATATATTTTTCTGAAACTGTTCTAACTATTATTCAAGATTTTATAAAAAAGACTAAGTAACAGCTTGACTTACACATGTAATCCTCAATGGACAAAATTTTCTTGATTCCATTGAGGATTACTGTATTACAAAAGTAAACTACGACAAATTCCATTGAGGAATCAAACCTCACTGGATGCAAAAGTACCTGATTACGCTGAGGAATGAAAATCCGAAATGGTGTTACGGTGAACCATACCACAAATGAGGGTGCAGGACATCCGGTGGATGTCCGTTTTGCACCGACCGAAGCGGAGCGGAGACATTAAAACTTCAAAGATATAGAAAGCATAAGGAAGAGTGGCTGATTTGGCTGCTCTTTCAATCTTTTGCGCGAAGGCAAAGTGAAGATGCGTCGAGTTTGCTCGTAAGTATCTGAGCGCGCCCGCGAACCTTGTATCTTTGATGCAAGGTTGCACAGAGATGTGGTTCTGGTGTAAACAGCAATGTTTACATTGCTGTAGGAAAACAGAGCTGCGATGGAAAATGTACGAATGGATATATTTTTTGATGTGGTGAACAGAAGCAGTGGTAAGTGATTACTTGTGATATGGTTGTTTCTGGTGAGGGATTGCATCTGTTTATAGGGAGATTTTGAGGGTGCATTGAGGAAGGTAATCTGTGTTATACCAGATGATGTATGATAAGAGGGTGGGAAGGACGAAATATAGTGTCCGAAGATTAGTTTCCTCAGTGGATGGGTGAAAAATAAGTGATTGTGGGAAAGATGAATGTGTGATAGAATATGTATAAATCGGAATTTGTGGAGAGATTTCCTGAACTTTCCTTATTTTACAGGCTTTCCAGCCCCTTAGATAGTGAAATGATATGTATTTTCCCTTATTTTTGCCCTTGTGAGGAATCCGCAAGGGAAATAAGGGAAATTTTATGCCAAAGTATGCAAGAGAAGTTGCCAGTGGCAAGTTCTCTGTATTTAAGCATTGCTCGCTACTTTATCAAGAAGTCTTGCGGAATCCCGTTTTGCTTTTCTTGTTGAGTGAGCGTAAATATTCATTGTGGTACTGACATCAGAGTGTCCTAACAGTTCCTGTACATCTTTCGGTGCAGCCCCATTGGAAAGCAGATTGCTGGTGTAGGTGTGACGTAACTGGTGGAAATGGAAATCTTCAAATCCTTCCAGTTTCTTTGACACTGATCTGCATACAATGCTGAGTGTACTCGGCAGTTCCAAAGAGCCATCCGGTCTTAAGCAGACAAAGGAGATTTCTTTGTAATCTGCCGGGACTTCCTGTGTTACGTCAAGATGATAGTATTCATAATAGACTCTGTTTTTCACATGAACTTCTTTGTAGTAATTGCGGTGATATAATTCGCCATACTGCATCCGGTTTTTGAGTTGTTCCTTTCTGGCAGCTTTCAGTATTTCAGTCAGGGTATCGCCAAAATCAACAATCCTAACTTTTTTCCGCTTCGTTGGTCCAATAATGTTTTTGTGTTTCATGCCGTCGTAGCGGATACTGCGTTTTATGGTCAGGCATTGTTCCTCAAGGTTAATGTCCTGCCATGTAAGACCACAGGTTTCCCCGATTCGGAGTCCGGCATAATACGCAATCTGAATCGGCAGAATGGCAGGTGGGTTTTTCTTTTCCAGATACTTGATAAGTCGCTCGTAATCCTCGTGCGAAATCGGATGTGTGCCTTCTTCCACTTCATCATCGGAAAAGAGGTCAACTTCCTCTGCCTGTCGTTTCAACTTGATATATTGCATCGGATTGAAACTGATTAGTTGTTTTGGAAATACTGCAAAACGGAAAGACTGCTGTAACACTGCGGAAAAAGAATGGATATAATCTTTGCTGTATCCTTTTCTTACTTTCCCATCTGGAAACTCACCACCAAATGTAAGCAGGTCGAGGAAACCCTGTAAATGTTCAGCAGTAACTGTTTTCAGCTTTCGGTCTGCAATCGGGTGTTTCTTGATACATCGGATTGCACCAAGATAATTTTCCACTGTGCCGTTGCTGAGTGTCCCGGTTTTCAGTTCTTCTTCCGCCCACATATCCAGAAGCTCTCCTACCGTAAGGCTGTCTGCCTTTGCGACAAACTTCTTATTTTCGTAATCTTCCAGTGCTTTGCGGAGAAGTTTTTCCGTCTCACTTTTACTTTCGGTTCCAGCATATTCTTTCTGAACCATTTTACCGCTTGCATCTTCTACATAGAAGCGATAGTACCATTTCCTTCCCTTTTTTCTAACAGATCCTTTTGCCATAATCGTATGTCTCCTTTCGATATCAGACAATCGGAACTGTTGAAATGCTTCTTGCGTGTAAGTATATCACAACTCCGGTTGTCTTACTATACCGATTCAGAATCCTCATACATAACTTCGGATAAAAGATTGGCAAGTCTTTGTTCGGCTGCTTCCGGTTTCTTTGAATAGAGCCTTATCACATCTGCCATATCGTTAAATGCGTTGACAGTATGCGTGATCTCCCTGAGAAACATAATCTCATTATATTCATCTTTCGATTCAAATCCCATTACTTTAGCAATGTCCGCATCTTTGGTACTGCCTTTGTAATTTTTGCAGGCGAACTGAAACGAATCCAGAAACAGTTCATATTGCTTTAACATTAACAGCAGTAAGTCTTTAGAAAAAGCGTCTTCTGTTTTATTGAGGTCAAGAGGTAACTGTTTGAGAATGTTGCCCATCGCATCACGAATCTGCAATTCTTTCTTATCCGTAATATCAGTTTCATATTTATCGGTTTCCCCTTTGAGCCATTCGATTGATACATGAAGTGCTTCCGAGAGACCTTCCAGCACCATCTTTTTGGTATTGTCAATCGAACCATTCTCATAACGCAGGATTGTGGAAGCGGTAACTCCCATCTTCTCTGCGACATAAGGCTGTGTCAGATTTAATTCGAGACGGCGCTGTTTTGCCCTGCTGCCGATCAGCTTGCGTAGTTCTTTATCTTTCATGCTGATGTGCCTCCTTTTTCGGTATGTCATTACTATACCACGTAACAACGTATATTGCAATATGCAATTTAAAGAAAAGAAATGCAATTTCATAATGCTTGACAACAAGATGCAAACACGCTATACTGACAGCACAAATAAAATTGCATAATGCAATTAACAAGGAGGTGGTCATATGACGCAAAGAAAGATCGCCTTATCTATTGAGGAAGCTGCTGATTATACCGGAATTGGCAGGGACTTGAGGGATAAGGGAAATGTGAAAGCAGTCACAAGAAACGGTTCAACTTAAAAAAGCGGTTCCCGAAGAAACCGCAAAAGGTTCTATCAGACCGGAGCCATGATATACCTACACGCAAGCAGATTATACCATGTACTTCGTCTGACAGACAACAGGAAACTTATGTTTGGAAGAAAAATGAAAGGACGATGATATTTATGGCAAGATAAACAAAGAGTTATGAGGAGCGTATGCTCCAGTTGGAAAAGAAAGAACAGGAAAGCCTTGAGAAAGCAAAACAGTATGCAGCACAGAAACGGGAACTGAAGAAACGTCAGAAAGATGTGGAAACCAAAAAGCGGACACACAGGCTCTGCCAGATTGGTGGTGCGGTGGAATCGGTGCTGGGTTCTGCGATTGAGGAAGATGATATCCCAAAGCTGATCGGCTTCTTAAAAAGGCAGGAAGCAAATGGGAAATTCTTCTCAAAGGCAATGCAGAAAGAGCCAGTTGCGAATACGGAGGAAGTGTAATGCCGGAGGGAGTGGATTTTCCATTCCCTTCATTGCTTTTTCATGAAGGGCGCACTTATGGACAACCAGAGGTCGTCCGTATAAGTTTGCCACAGGTGGCAACCGGTCTGCGCTTACGCTTGCCGGGCTCGTTTCGTCGGCGGGCATTTCATGCAGACCTGCTCATGCCGCAGGAGGCACTCTTCGCCAGAGGGGCGCATTCCATGCAGGCTGTTATGCACAGGGCACTCTTACGCAGAGGGCGTTCCGGCAGATACCATTTTCTTTTAGGAAAAACATTACCTGCCGGAAATCAAAGCCGGATACGGCAGAAAGGGGGAAACGGATCATGGCGATTTTTCATTATACAGTAAAGATTGTTGGACGCAGCAAAGGGAAATCCATCATATCAGCATCTGCCTATCTCAATGGTGATGTGATGAAAAATGAAGAAACCGGCAGAATCAGCTACTACACTTCCAAAAGAGAAGTTGTTTATACCAGCCTGTTGATGTGTGAAAATGCACCACAGGAATGGCTGAATGTACCTGCTGAAAATATCAGACGGTTCCAGAAATCTGTCCGATATAAAAGGGCAGATAACAAAGAAGTCGCACTGAAAAAATTTAAACTTACTTTTCAGAAGCAGCGTTTATGGAATGAAGTTTTGAGGATAGAAAAAAGTGCAGATGCACAACTCGGCAGGTCATTTGAGTTCTCACTTCCGAAAGAATGGAACAGACAGGAACAGATTGATTATACAACAGAATATATTCAAAAGACCTTTGTAAATAAGGGAATGTGTGCGGACTGGAGTATCCACGATAAAGGAGATGGAAATCCCCATGTGCATTTACTTGTGACGATGCGACCATTCAATCCAGACCACTCATGGGGTAACAAAGAAATCAAGGATTGGGAGTTTGTCAGAGATGAAAATGGAAATATTGTGGTGGATGAATCCCATCCGGACTGGTGGCAGGATAAAAAGAACCCTGACCGTCATGGAATCCGAATCCCGGTATTGGACGAAAACGGTAATCCAAAAATCGGTGCAAGGAACCGTAAACAGTGGAAACGTGTATTAACCGATGCTACCGGATGGAACAATCAAAAAAATTGTGAACTATGGCGGAGCGAATGGGCAAACGTTTGTAATGCACATTTGAAAACGGAGAATCACATTGACCACCGTTCTTATGCAAGGCAGGGAAAATTAGAGATACCGACGATCCATGAGGGCGCGGATGCCAGAAAAATTGATGAGAAATTTCAAAATGGGCAGACACCATCCGCTTCATGGAAAGTGGAGGAAAACCAGATCATAAAAAGACAAAATGCACTGCTGGATAAAATACAAATTTCTTTTGGAAAAGTATCCGGTGCATTGACACAATGGAAGGAGCGATTGGATGACATTAGAAGAAAGCCGGGAAGTCATTCCTATGATGGGGACAATGATAAACCAGATCGAGGAGCAGCAGAATCTTATGGCAGAGATGGTACAGGAATTGCAGGAACGGGACAGGCAGCTTCTGTCTTTTCAGGAGCAGAACCAGAGTTTAAAAAGCTTAAACAGCGAATTATCCAGGCTGCTAAATCTTTTGCCAGATACAGAAGAACTGCTCTCACAGATCGAGCAACAGAAAACCAGAATCGAACAGTTGGAAAACGAGAATCAGCAATGGCAGGAATTAACACAGAAGCTGAACAGCGAGAACAGCTTATTGCAGAAACAGAACAGCGAATTGCTGACCTTAAACAGCAGATAGAGAAAGCGAGGGAGATCGATGAGCGAATGCAGAAACTTAGAGAACGTCGGGCAGGTGGAAGAACTTCTGCTGATGACCGAACAGATGCAGGACGAACTGGATCAGAAAGACCAGACAATCCAGGAACTAAACAGGCAGCTAAGCGAATCGCTGACCTTGAACGAGAAATTGAACAGCGAAAACAGAGCCGAGAATATCGAAGCATTGCGGACAAGATTAAGGCAAACAGAGGAACGATTGACCAGCGAGACAGACAGCAGGAAAAGAGCCGACGCAGAAGCCGTGGCATGGAAATTTAAGTATGAAAAAGCAGAGCAGGAAAAACTTTATGCACAGACACACCAAAAGACGGTAGAGGTAGCTGTTGAGAAAAAAGTGCCTTATGAGAAATGTGAAAAATGTGACCGTACTGCTTACCGGAAAGCAAAAGAAAAATGCGATAGCCGTAAAAGCCGGTTAGAAAAGAAATATAAAAATATGACGATTGGTTATGAAAGTATCCTGTTCCTACTGGCATGGTAAAGCTTAACAACAACACTGTTTACTGCTATTCTTTCGCCGGTTTTCCTTAACGATTGTATCACCTTTTTCGGTGTGTTAGGAAAAGGAATGGGAAGATTGTTTCGGGAGTTTGTCATAGGGGCAGATTCTTTCGGACAGTTAAGTGGCGGAATACCTAACCGTATCCTTTCCGGGCTTATGTACTGGCTGATCGCAGTTATTGTTATGGGAATTTTATTCATCATGACGGGATTACCGATAGTCTGGATTGGTTATCAGGTGGGGAAAATCTACCGGAAATATTGCTGGGATATCATCAGTATCATGATGGCGATAATGAGTACAGCTATTGCAATCTACTTCGGAAAATGGATAAAATCAATCATTCCGATGAACCTTATTCTACTGTTACTTCTTGTGCACGTGGTCTATATCGGAATCCGATGTTATGTGAAAGACTGGCGGGAGAAACGAGGATATTACTAAAACAAAAAGAAAACAGGAATATTTTGTAAAGTATCTTCCTGTTTTTTCTAAAGCAGACTATTGATTGTATTTATATTAAGTTTTCACAACAATGTAACCATTGAAATTACATCTGTTTTTTGATATGATTACTGTCAAAGAGAGGTGTTTATAATGCAGATTTCAAGCAGATTTACAATGGCAATCCATATGTTTGCCTGTATAGATACATTTTCGGATCAGAAGATGACTAGTGATTTTATGGCAGCAAGCATTGGAACTAATCCGGTGATTGTTCGTAAAATATTGCAACAATTAAAGGCTGCTGGTCTTATTGAAGTTGCAAGAGGGACAGGCGGTGTGACAATTACCAGACCATTGGAGCAGATTACATTCCTTGATGTGTATAAAGCAGTGGAATGTGCACCAGATGAAGAACTGTTTCATTTTCATGAGAATCCCAATCAGAAATGTCCGGTAGGAAAGAATATTCACCATGTTCTTGATAAGAGACTGTTAGAAGTACAGAAGGCAATGGAGGAAAAACTTTCAGAAATGACACTTGCTGATGTGAAAAAAGATATTGCAGTGTATACAGAGGAAGAGTAGCCTACAGAAGGCTTCGGATGAGTGATTATATCATCACAATTTCCGGAGCCTTTTCGTTTTTCATAATCAATGTAAAATCTTCAAAAGGAGTTGTAACAAAAAAAGTTACAAAAAATTTGATGTAACTATTGACATTACATTAAACGGATGATATTGTATAGCTACAAGATGTAACAATCGTTGTTACAACATATCAAGGAGGTAATTTAAAATGCAGAAAGTAGTAGAATTTTTACAGAAAAACCCGGTTCAGTATTTAGCAACCGTCGGAAGAGATGGAATGGCAAAATGCCGTCCATTCATGTTCTGTTTTGAGCAGGACGGAAAGCTTTGGTTCTGTACTAACAACACAAAGGATGTTTACAAGGATATGTTAGCAAATCCTGAAGTAGAAGTATCAGTATCTTCCCCTGAATACGCATGGATTCGTCTTCATGGTAAAGCAGTATTTGAGGACAACAAGAGTGTAAAGGAAGGATGCATGAACAACCCTATCGTTAAGGGACAGTACCAGACAGCAGATAATCCTATTTTTGAGGTATTCTATCTTGAAAATCCGCATGGTTTAATCGCAGATTTCTCTGGAAATCCACCTTATGAATTTTAAAGATAATTAACAGAAAAAATTACAGTCTTCGGGGCAAGGTGTAATTCCTGACCGGCAGTATAGTCTGCGAGCAAAAGCTGATATGGTGCAATTCCATAACCGACGGTAAAGTCCGGATGAGAGAAGATATGATAAAACAAGTCCCGCAGGGAATCTCGTCCTGTGGGCTGTTTTAAATTTAGGCATATCTCACAAAAAGGAGATTTATGAGTAACAATACAGCAACTATTAAAACAAGAAAAAATTTAGTTTCTACAAGGACGATAACAATGACAGCTCTACTGGCAGCTATATCATATGTGTTGGCATTTTTAGAGTTTCCGGTTCCTTTGAGTCCATCATTTGCACGAATGGATCTGTCAGATTTACCTGCACTGATTGGGGCGTTTGCGTTTGGACCGGTTACAGGAGTGATGATAGAATTGATAAAAAATATATTACAGCTTCTGTCAACATCAACAGGAGGAATTGGTGAACTTGCTAATTTCCTGATGGGGGCATCTTATGTACTGGCTGCCGGTTTTATTTACAAATACAAAAAGACTAAGAAAATGGCGAAGTGGGCATGTGTTATTTCAAGTGTGGCTATGGGAATAGCGGCAGCGATTGCAAATTATTTTATACTACTTCCACTGTTTGAAACATTTATGCCGTTGGATCAGCTGATTGCATCATTTGGCGAATTTCTGCCATTTATTAAGACAAAGCTGGACGTTGTGCTATTCAATGCATTGCCGTTTAATATCTTAAAAGGCTTGGTGATTGGAGCAATTGCCATGATGATATATAAAAAACTTACACCGATACTGAAAGGAGAGACTTTGAAATGACAAAAATGGATTATCTTAAACTTCTGGTGGATGAAATTCATTCAACAACAGTTGCAACGATAGGTTCAGATGGACATCCTCAGACAAGAATCATAGATATGATGTACTATGATGAAGAAGGTGTGTATTTCCTTACAGCAAAGGGAAAAGCATTTTATGACCAGTTAATGGAGCAGCAGTATGTGGCAATATCCGCAACAAAAGACAAAATTGCGGTGTCTCTGCGTGGAAAAATAAAGAACATCGAAAAAAAGAATCTTGATATTATGTTTGAAAAAAATCCATATATGAAGAAAATCTATCCGGGAGATACGAAAGACGCAATCGAAGTGTTTCGGCTGTATGAGGCACAGGGAGAGTATTTTGATATCAGCAATCCATCAAATATTGTGAGGGATACTATAACAATTGGAAAAACCGAGGCAGTTCAGACAGGGTATTTTATTGGAAAAGAATGTATTGGATGCAAACTGTGTTACTCTGTATGTCCGCAAAAATGCATTGATATATCTTCAGTTCCGGTTACTATCAACCAGAATCATTGTCTGCATTGCGGAAGATGTGCAGAAATTTGTCCGAAGCAGTGTATTGAGAAAAGAGGTTCATTATGATTTTTAAGAAAATCAGAAAAGGGCATGCTGACTGGAGAAACTTTTTATGTAGTACTCCGGCAAGGGATTATGTATTCCAAAAGGATGCATATGAAGACCAGATTGACAGGGCAGCAAAGAATATAAGAAATACAGACTGTGTTATAATCGGGGCAGGAGCCGGGGCATCGACAGCTGCGGGAATCCAATATGGTGGTAAAAGGTTTACAGACAATTTTGCAGAATTTATAAAAAAATACGGTGAGTACTACATGACAGATATGTATGCAGCCGGATTTTATCCATATCCGTCTGAGGAGGCAAAGTGGGGATACTGGTCAAAACATGCATTGATGAACCGCTTTGATCCTCCGGCATTGCCGCTTTATACAGAGCTTTATGATATTGTAAAGAACAAAGAATATTTTGTACTTACAACCAATGTGGATCATCAGTTTTATAAAGCGGGATTCGATGAAAAAAGAATATTTGCAACACAGGGAGATTATGGGAAAATCCAGTGCCAGAAAGCCTGTCATCCAAAGACTTACGATGCAAAAGACCTGTTTCGTAAAATGGATAAAGCAAGAAGAGACTGCCTGATTCCATCAGAACTTGTACCAAAATGTCCGGTGTGTGGCGGCAATATGGCTATGAATCTCCGTTGTGATAATTATTTTGTGGAAGATGAAGCGTGGCATGAGGCAGCCGACAGGTATGCGGGGTTTCTGGAACAGCATAAAGATAAAAAAGTTGTTCTTTTGGAACTTGGAGTTGGATTTAATACGCCGATTATTATACGTTTCCCTTTTGAAAAGATGGTGAGGGAGAACTCGTCTTATAGTTTGATACGCCTGAATATGGATGAAGCGGTAGTTCCGGAAAGCTTCGGGGAACGTGCAATCGGTATTGGCGGTGATATGGCAAAGGCAATTACTGATATAAGGGGGCTGGTATTATGACACAGGATGAGCGAAGAGAATATCTGATTCAGTATCTTTTAAAAGAAGAAATACCGTTTGGCAGACAGAACATTCCTACGGATAAGCAGGGGCAGGAAAATCTGCTCCGCTCACTTATGAATGTCAGACCGCCAAGACCAATCAGTAATGATTTTTTGAAAATACAGGATGAGTATCTTACAGAAAGAAATATAGAGCGTGGAATCACAGATGTTGACACGCTTGCACCTGTAAAATCCGATTCGAGATTATATATCTGGCAGGGGGATATTACCACTTTGAAATGTGATGCGATCGTGAATGCGTGTAACTCACAGATGCTTGGTTGTTTTTCACCGATGCATGCCTGTATTGATAACTTTATTCATACTTATGCTGGAATGGAACTTCGTCTGAAAATGCATGAAATTATGGCAAAGCAGGGGCATGAAGAAGAGACCGGAAAAGCAAAGATAACATCGGGATACAATCTTCCGACAAAATATATTCTTCATACGGTAGGACCTATTATACAATGGAAAGTCACAAAAGAAGATGAAGACCTGTTGGCAAACTGCTACACAGAGTGCCTAAAGCTTGCAGCTGATACTGGTGTGGAATCTATTGCATTCTGTTGTTTGTCTACAGGTGTATTCCGTTTTCCACAGCAACGAGCTGCCGAGATTGCAACGAACACTGTAAAGCAGTATCTTAACAAAGACAGCAGAATAAAAAAGGTAATCTTTAATGTGTTTAAGGATGAAGATTTAAAAATATACAGTGGATTGTTATAAACGTCTGTTGAAATATCCGATAAATCTTATTGTACTGTTACTGCCTGAGAATGTGATTTATATTGGAATCCGATGTTAAGTGAAAGAATGGTGGGAAGAACGAGAATATTATTAAAAAAGTGGACAGTTCACCAATTGGGGGCTGTCCACTGAGAGGACGGCGGTTAGTCACCGCCTCCTACTCAATTTTTAACAGGAAATATTAAAGTTCAAGTGAATCTTCTGCATCAACCCACATCTGTAAATTTCCATCAAGATATAATCTTGCATATTCCAGTGGTTCGTCAATAGCAAGTGTATTTAATGCACAGTCTGATCCAGGCGTGGTTTTTAAGTCCTTCTCAGCTTCCCAGCAGTCAATGCGAAGCATATAGCCGGCACTGGTATAAACATCAATACTGTTGCATTGTGGATTATATTCTGCAAATATTGTTCTCATCGTATCTTATCTCCTTATCGACCAATAAATCATCAGTTACAAAAATCAGAAGCATTTCAATCAGTTCACCATGTCACTTTTATTTTGTGTTATACTGTTTTATATGATTTTCTTGCCCTTGTATTTTCCCTTATCAGAGTTTGTAAACACTGGCGGGACGATATAACACAAGGGAAACAATAAGGGAAAGCTCACCTGCGACAAATCCAGTGTTTTCAAGGGTTTACAGAGAATTTAATAACAAAATATAACAGTTATTAAATCTCTTAAAACAGGTGAAATCTCAATCGGAATTTGCAGAGCATTGAGTTGGTTTCTACAATGATATGGAGGAATATATGAAACTTACAATTGCATTATTACAGCTTCTTCCAACAGGAAGTCTGAAAGGAAATATGGAAAAGGGAATCAAGGCTTGTTTTCAGGCAAAAGAAAAGGGGGCAGATATTGCAATTTTTCCAGAAATGTGGAGCTGCGGATACGTCTTTTCACATGAAGAGGCAAGCCTACGGGAATGTGCCATTCCTAGGTATGGCTCTTTTGTGAAAAGGTTTGCAGAACTTGCTGCAGAGTTGGATATGGCTATAGCTATCACTTTTTTGGAGCAACATGAGCCGAAACCGAGAAATACAGTTTGCTTTTTCGACAGACATGGCAAAATACAATATTGTTATTCAAAAGTCCATATTTGTAATTTTGGGGAAGAAGATGATGAAAGTGTTCTGGATGCAGGAGATGGTTTCTTTGTGACAGAATTGGATACGAAAGAAGGAGTTATAAAAGTCGGATCAATGATTTGCTATGACCGGGAATTTCCGGAAAGTGCTCGAGTTATGATGTTGAAAGGAGCGGAGCTACTTCTAGTTCCAAATGCCTGTCCAATGGAACTGAACCGTCTCGCACAACTCAGGGGAAGAGCATATGAAAATATGTTAGCTATAGCCACATGCAATTATCCGGCCCCTCATCCGGATTGCAATGGACATTCTACCCTGTTCGATGGTGTCGTATATCTTCAAGAGCTTCCTGACTCGCGAGATACATGTGTATTTGAAGCTGGCGAGGGAGAGGGTGTATATGTGGCTGAATTGGATGTAGATATGTTGCGAGAGTATCGTCATCGTGAGGTATGGGGGTGCAAAAATCGACGCCCAGAAGTGTATGGTATAATATCAGAGAGGAATCATATATAAAATGGTTCAAATTCCAGTTTGTATATGTAATCCTCAATGGACAAAATTTTCTTGATTCCATTGAGGATTATTGCCCTACAAAGCTAAGCTATAACAAATCACATTGAGGAATCAAACCTCACTAGATGTAAAAGCATCTGATTATGCTGAGGAACAAAAATCCGAAATGGCGTTACGGTGAACCATACCATAAATAAGGGGGATGCATCTGTTTATAGGTAAATTTTAAAGGTGCATTGAGAAAAGTAATCTGTGTTATACCAGATGGTGTTTGATAAGAGAGTGGAAAGGACAAGATATAGTGTCCGAAGATTAGTTTCCTTAGTGGAGGAGTGAAAGATAAGTGATTGTGGGAAAGATGAATGTGTGATAGAATATGTACAAATCAGATTTGTGGAAGAGAGAAGATATTCGGTTATTCTATTATTATATAGTATAAGTAACAAGATGGATAATTCCTTACTGGCTGTAAGAGATATTAACCATAAATATATTGCAGTAGAAGAGAGTGGTTGAGTATAATAAAATTAAAATGTTACAGCAAAGTTAGGTTTTACATGGGAGGCCAAATATCATGGAAATAATCAATAAGAATATTGATCATGGGAAAGCATTTGACTGGGGAAAAACTTCTGAAGACTATGCAAAGTACCGTGATATTTATCCTAAAGAATTTTATGCAAAACTAGCGGAATTATCGTTAGGAGTAAAGGGACAAAATGTACTGGATTTAGGAACAGGAACGGGTGTGATTCCAAGAAATATGTATTCCTACGGAGCAAAATGGACAGGGGCAGATATCTCAGAAAATCAAATTTTATATGCGGGGAAACTCAGCAAAAGCGCAGGGATGGACATTGATTATATTGTTGCATCAGCAGAAGAGATTGATTTTCCAGACAGAACATTTGATGTGGTTACAGCGTGTCAATGTTTTATGTATTTTGATAAATCGGTTGTTTTGCCTAAACTTCATCATATTTTAAAGGATTATGGTCATTTTTCAATTTTATTTATGGCATGGCTACCAGAAGAGAGTGAGATTGCCAAAACAAGCGAAAATCTTGTTTTGAAATATAATCCTGCATGGACTGGTGGAAGAATGACAAGATATGAATTGCAGGAGCCACCTTGGTGCGAAGGCATGTTTAAGGCTGCAAATATGCTAACATATGATTTGCCAGTACATTTTACAAGAGAAGCATGGCATGGAAGGATGAAAGCTTGTCGAGGAATTGGAGCGAGTGGACTGAAGGAAAGTGAGATTCAGAAATGGGAGCAGGAACATTGGAAATATATGCAATCACTGCCGGAAGAATTTGATATTTTGCATTATGTTTCTATTTTGGATTTGGAAAAAATATAAAAGGTTGTGCAAAAAGAAAAATTTGATTGTATGCAACAGCGAAAAAAGTTAAAAAAGAATTGGATGTAAAAATTGTGTTGATTCCTTTGTAGAAGGAAATGATTGCGAAAGTAGAGGCTGTCAAGTCCCGATTTAGGAATTAAAGATTTATGTATTACTTCCGATGGAAAGGTATATGAGAATCTAAAAATTATAAAAAAATACGAGAAACAGCTTGTAAAGCTACAAAGGCAACTGTCACATAAAGGAAAGAGAAGTAAGAACTATTATAAAACAAAGAAAAAGATAGCATTATGCCATGAGAAAATAAGGAATATAAGAAAAGATTATCTACATAAAGTTTCACATGAGATTATCAGCGAAAACCAAGTGATAGTTTCAGAGAATTTACAGATAAAAAACATGGTAAAAAATCATCATCTGGCAAAAGCCATAAGTGATGTATCATGGTATGAGCTGACAAGACAGTTAGAGTATAAGGCAAAATGGAATGGCAGGAAATACATCAAAATAGATACATTTTATGCTAGTAGTCAATTATGTTCTGTTTGCGGGTATCAGAATCCAGATACAAAAGATTTGTCAGTGAGGACATGTATATGTCCGAAATGCGGAGCAGAACATGACAGGAATATCAATGCCGAGAAAAATATACTGACAGAAGGATTAAGACAAATAGCATAAAGAAATATATAGGGCAGGGACTGCCCAAATTAACGCCTGTGGAGATAATAGGTTACGAGGTCGATGAAGCAGGAAGCCCATTGGCTTAAGACAATTGGTAGTTCACAACAGGGCTGAGTTATAGTATAATAGCAAGAAATAAAAGGCTTGTAGGTAGGTGGAATATGCTGGAAAAAATTATAGAGCTTACAAACGAATATGTAGAAAGTATGCCGAAGAAAGAGCGTAAAAAGTATGGACAGTTTTTTACAAGTATGGAGACTGCCCGTTTTATGGCTGGCTTATATAATATTGATGAAAAGAAGAGTAAGGTAAGCGTACTCGATGCAGGAGCAGGTTCAGGCATATTATCATGTGCCTTTATTGAAAGATTGGAAATGATAGATTCCATTCAGAAAATTGAACTTACCTGTTATGAGAATGATAATAACGTATTACCATTGTTAAAGCGAAATTTGGAATACTGCAAGGAAAAATCTGGAAAAAAGATAGTCATTAATATAATTGAATACAATTATATCCTTAGTCAGTATCTTGATTTTAATCATATGATAGGCGGAAATGATAACCCTAGGAAATATGATTTTGTAATTGGCAATCCGCCATATATGAAAATCCCTAAAGATGCTCCAGAAGCAACAGCAATGCCGGAGGTATGCTACGGGGCACCGAATTTGTATTTTATTTTTGCTTCTATGGGACTGTTTAATTTATGTGAGGATGGGGAAATGGTATA
Source organism: Clostridium sp. AF34-13 (assembly GCF_003477845.1). Taxonomy (NCBI): domain Bacteria; kingdom Bacillati; phylum Bacillota; class Clostridia; order Eubacteriales; family Clostridiaceae; genus Clostridium; species Clostridium sp. AF34-13. The sequence goes on along the minus strand of NZ_QUEB01000002.1, from coordinate 38,981 downwards.
TATTATTCCTCGATCATGGACATCCGGAGCATATTTTAAACGCTTTAGAGAGTATTTCCTGACAGCAGGTAAACTGGAACATATTCATCTTTTTGTTAGCCGTAGTAAGGTATTTGACAAAGAGAGTGTATTGCAGGAAACGATTATTATTAAGGTGAGAAAAACGGTTAAAACGCCAGAAACTGTTACCATTACATCTTCGCAATCAAATAGTGACTTTGGCGAAATTACTTCATTGACAGTCCCGTATGATTTGGTTGTAGCTGGTGAGGATTATTATGTTTATCTTGTGACAGATGAAAACGAAGTAGAGGTTTTGAGAAAACTTCATAAATTTGATAAAACGTTGCCTGCAATTGGAGTAAAAATGAAAACAGGGTTAACGGTGGATTTCCGTAATCGTGAAATTCTGCGGGACGAGGAAGAAGAAGGAGCGATTCCTTTATTTTATTCGCAACATATAAAACAGGGAAAGGTAGAGTTCCCAATACAGAAAGAACATGAATATGTGGTGACAGAACAAAAGGGATTGATGCAGGATAACAAGAATTATCTGTTTGTGAAACGATTTACGGCAAAGGAAGAACCTCGAAGATTACAGTGTGGAGTGTACCTGGCAAAAAGATTTCCACAATATAAAAAGATAAGTACGCAGAACAAAATTAATTTTGTGGATGGTGTATTAACGGAAATGTCAGAATGCCTGGTGTATGGGTTGTATGTATTGTTTAATTCAACGCTTTACGATGAATATTATCGCATTTTGAACGGATCTACGCAGGTTAATTCAACAGAGATCAATGCAATGCCTGTGCCGGATTTAGAAGATATTCAGGAAATGGGAAGAAAAGTGCTTAAAAGTAGAGACTATTCAGAGGCAAATTGCAATTTGATATTGGAGGGGTACTGTGGATAATAAGATAGAAAAAACAAGGGAATTTCTGAAAACAATAGGTATGCCTAAGGCACAGCAAGCGGATATATGTTGTTATGTGATACTGGCAATGGCAGGAGTAAAACCAGATATGTCATGGAGTGAAGCAACAAATGAATGGATTCGTATTCATGATATTATTCAGTTTGTCAATACATTTTATGACATGGGCTATGCGGAAAACAGCAGAGAGACATTTAGAAAACAGGCGCTGCATAGATTTCGGACCGCTGCTTTGATAGAGGATAATGGAAAAGCAACTAATAGCCCGAATTATCGGTACAGATTGACAGAAGAAACAGTGCAAATACTAAGAACTATGGGAACTCCAAAGTGGAAGGAATATATAAAACGATTTCTTTGCTACCATGAGAAGTTAATTGATTTGTATGCTTCTAAAAAGAAGATGACAATGATGCCGGTAAATATAAATGGTGAAAGTTTTAAATTCTCTACAGGTAAGCATAATGAACTGCAAAAAGCTATTATTGAGGAATTCGCACCGAGATTCGCTCCAAATTCTGAATGCCTATATGTTGGAGATACAATAGAAAAAAATCTGGTAAAGAATGTAGAAAAGCTGAAAGAGTTGGGTTTTGAAATTACACTACATGATAAGATGCCGGATGTTGTGCTGTACAGGGAAGATAAGGACTGGATTTATTTTGTGGAATCGGTAACATCAGTCGGTCCGATGGATCCGAAGCGCATATTGGAAATTGAAGAAATGACCAAAGATGTTACGGCTGGAAAGATATTTGTAACAGCATTTTTAGACTTTAAGACATATAAAAAGTTTGCAGAGGAACTTGCATGGGAGACAGAAGTCTGGATTGCTGAAATGCCGGAGCATATGATACATTTGAATGGGGACAGGTTTATGGGACCGAGATAGAATGGAGAATTGGATATGGCAAAACCTAAAATATTTGTATCGTTTGATTTTGAATGTTGGAGCATTGTTTGTGAACATGCATAACAAAAGGGTGGTATAAGACAACTTAACTCAGTGGTGTTGTATAAAAGTATAGACTACATAATAGATGTTAAAAAGTAGGTACAAATTGCAGCTTGAGTATTGTAATTATCAATGTACAAATTTTCCTAATACCACTGAAAAATGAAAATCCGAAATGGCGTTACGGTGAACCATATCACAAATAGGGATTTAGTGAGGAATACAAAGAAATAAAAAAGTGAAATTATTAAAAAGTTTGCAAAGAATCCTAATGTTAAAGGTTATCGTGATGTGGATGAACTCTTTGCAGATTTTGATAAATGATAAAGTATGAGATTAAAAATATAACCTAGTGTACTGACCTGATGACTTTTAGTTAAATAACTTAGGATAAATTTTCAGTCTGCAAGACGGAAGAATGAGCCGTAGCGGGCTACGGCGATTGATGACAACGAAGCAGATGGGAATTTATACAAGTTATTTGGCAAAATATCAACAGGTCAGTACACTAGTTTAAGAAAGATTATAAAATTGCTAAGCGTCGAGGATTGGATATAGGTTGCTATGTTTTTACCAGGTGCTGACAACTTTCGATTTTTGGAGGTAAAGAGAATGATGAATTTAGTGGCACTTCCGTGCCTCTGTGTAGATGTTTTTGATGGAACGGATGAACTGCGTGCTGGTGGTGAAGCCCTCAATTTTGCAGTTCATGCATCAAAATTTGAGGAGTTCAATGTTTCGATATTGGGTGCGGTTGGGCAGGATTTCTACGCAAAATTTATTATGGATTCTATTTCTGATAAGAGAATTGATGTAAGTCATGTAAGAGTTGAAAAGGATAAAGTAACTGCAAATAATCGTACATATCTTACAGCTGACGGTGACAGATATTACAAAGATGATTCATGGACGGGCGATATTGTTGATAAAATGATATTGAATCAAGATGAATTGGATTTTATCAAAAATTCGGAGGTTGTATTTGTACATTTTTGGGCAGGCTGTTTTGGACAAATTATAGATTTAAAAAAGAATAATAACTTCAGATTGGCAGTGGATTTTGCAGAATATCGTAATTTTAAAGATATGGAAAAATATGCACCATATATAGATTATTTCATGATTAGTGGAGAGGAATCAATTCTCCCGATATTTGAAGCATTTTCGAAGAAGTATAAAGGACTATTTAATGTGTCTTTAGCTGATAAAGGAAGTGTTACATACTATAATGGTGAAAAATATTTTGTCAAAGCTAATGAAGTTAAAGAAGTGATTGATACTACAGGATGTGGAGATAGCTACCATGCAGGATTGGTATGTTCTCATTTGATAAAGGGGGATATTTACGAGGCTATGAGAGTTGGTACAGGATTTGCAACAGAGACTCTGTCCCATTATGGTGGATTTTAACAACTTCCTGTTTGACAAAATCTCTATTTTTTATGCAAAATTAGCAAAAGTGTCTTTAAGCAAAATGTACTTGATTTGGAGACAGGAACATTGGAAATATATGCAATCACTGCGGAAAAATTTGAAATATTGCATTATGTTTCAATTCTGGATTTAGAGAAGATATAAAAGATTTTGTATTTTGCAAAAGAGAAACTTTATCATATGGTAATTTAAGATAATGATAATGGTGTGGCTAGGTGGTTAGTGGAGCTTGTTTAATGCAATAATTTTTTGCCAGGACAATATGACTTTATGGAGAAAAATATGTGTAAAGAACTAAAAAATTAATTTACAGGATACCGAATGGGAATATGATTATATTGACCATGATGGGAATATCGCGAGAGCATATGAAAACAGCGGAGGAATATTATAATGTCAAAAGATGAGTATTTAATCACAGATGTGCCTCTTAAAGCACTGACGGTTTTTGCACTGCCGATGATTCTTGGCAGCTTTTTTCAGCAAATATATAATATGGCTGACTCAGTTATCGTCGGCAGGTTTGTGGGCTCCTCAGCACTTGCGGCTATCGGTGCATGTGCGGCACTGACAAATGTATTTATTTGCGTGGCATTGGGGGGAGGTGTTGGTGCCGGTGTGTTTGTGAGCCGCTATTTCGGTGCCGGAGAGTACGGAAAAATGAAAACAGTCGTGTCAACATCCTTACTTAGTTTTTTGATTCTAAGTATAGTTCTTGGTGTTTTTGGCTTTTGCTTTTCAAACCCGATGATGAGGGCATTACAAACCCCTGCTGATATACTGGATGATGCAGTGTTGTATTTGCGGGTTTATTTTGTGGGATTTCCGTTTTTGTTTATGTACAATATCCTTTCAACGATGTTCAATTCCATAGGCGAATCAAAAATTCCGTTAGGACTCCTGATATTTTCGTCTATCTTAAATATCATTATGGATCTTTGGATGGTAGCAGGTCTGAGGCTTGGCGTGTTCGGTGCGGCACTTGCAACTTTGATTGCACAGGGCATTTCCGCCGTATTATCTCTTTTACTTTTTTTGAATCGGATGCGGCAATATGAGAGTAACTTTCAACTATTTGATTGGTGCGAGCTTCATTCTATGTTTAGAATAGCTGTTCCGTCAGTGCTCCAGCAGTCTACAGTGTCTATTGGTATGATGATTGTACAGGCAGTTGTAAATCCTTTTGGTACACAGGCACTTGCGGGTTATGCGGCGACGATGCGGGTAGAGAATGTTTTTTCTCTGATTTTCGTATCAATCGGCAATGCAGTTTCGCCGTATGTTTCCCAAAACCTTGGTGCAAACAAACCACGGCGAATCAAAAAAGGCTACAAAGCTGCATTAATATTGGATATGTGCTTTGCAGCCATTGCTTTCATCGTCATTGAAACGATGCACACGCAAATTTCCTCGCTGTTTCTTGGTAAAGATGGAACAGCTCTGGCATATCAGGTATCCGGGGATTATATGAGATGGCTTGGATATTTTTTCATTTTTATGGGGATTAAAATGGCAACTGATGGAGTTCTTCGAGGTCTTGGAATCATGCGGCCATTCCTTATTGCAAACATGGTAAACCTGGCAATCCGCCTGTCAGTTGCATTGATTTTTGCACCGCGTTTTGGTATTGCTTTTGTCTGGCTTGCTGTACCGGCCGGTTGGTTTGCGAATTTTTTAATATCCTATGTAGCTCTTAGAAACTCATGGCCGACTGATAAAGTGGAAATCTCCCAATAATCTAAATTAATTTATTAGGGCTGAAAGAGCGATTGAATGTTTTGAGGTTATAGACAATGGCTTGCATTGAGAGAATGAAATTGTGTTGCCGGTTGAATTAGTAAAAAGAAAGGGTACGAGGGTGTTATAATGTCAAAGTTTATGAAAACATTATGTGGAATAGCAATTCCTGTTACATTGCAAAGCATGCTGCAGGCATCATTTTCAATTGTCGATCAGATAATGATCGGACAGATGGGGGAAACTAATATATCAGCAGTTGGATTATGCGGTAATTTTTCTATGATTTTTTCAGTGGTGATTGGTACGGTAAGTACAGTTGCAGGGACACTGATTGCACAGTTTATTGGAGCTGAGGATGCAAAAGAGGTCTGGAGCAGCTTTAATAGAAGATTATGTATGCAGGGTTAGTTGGTGCAGTTGTTGTGTCTGATTGCTGCATATGTATTCAAGTGGGGGATTGCAGGTGTGTATATGTTACTTACAACAGAAGAAATATTCAGGCTGATTGTGTCACTGGTTATTTTTAAAAAAAGAAAATGGATGATCAGTTTATCATAGCAGAAAGTGACGGATGAGAATTTTGATTCTGGTATTTAAATATGTGTGGAAGTATGGTAGTATATAAAAAGACTATGAGGGATTAGGAGGTATATATATGGAGTTTGTTTTTTTGAATGCCGGCAACGGCTTTATGGGATTTTATGGTTTTCCGGGAATGTTTTACCGTATGGATCCTACTTATTCATTGGTTGTAATAGGTGCTGTTATATGTATGATAGCATCGGCTAATGTGAGCAGATCATTTAGTAAATACAGCAGATACGGCTGCAAGAGAGGAACAACAGGTGCACAGGCGGCTGAAAAAATTCTTCACGATGCCGGTATATATGATGTGCAGATACGACATATTTCAGGTGACTTGACTGATAATTATAATCCTGGAAATAAAACACTTAATTTATCAGATAGTGTTTATGGTTCTTCGTCAATAGCAGCAGTCGGGGTTGCGGCACATGAATGTGGTCATGCAATACAACACAATGTAGGCTATATTCCTATTAAGATAAGAAGTGCGATAGTTCCGGTTGTAAACTTAGGTTCAAAACTTTCATGGCCCATTATCATACTTGGTGTGATACTAGGCTCGTTTAATATGTTAAATATAGGCATTTTATTATTTGCCCTGACACTTGTGTTTCAGATAGTGACACTTCCGGTAGAATTTAATGCATCTTCCCGTGCATTAAAGATACTTGATAAAAGTGGAATGTTATATAAAGATGAAGTGAGAGGTGCAAGGAAAGTTCTCACGGCAGCAGCAATGACATATATAACGGCAACGGTATCTACACTTCTTCAACTGTTAAGACTTATTCTGCTGTTTGGAAGAAGAGATGATGATTGATATTTAGTGATTACAATACATTTGTGTTGTAATTGGAATATCTGTAGTGGGAAAAGTGATATATGTTTATATAAGCGGGAATATGTCATGAAAGTTGGTTGACATTTCAATCATATGCTTGATAATATAATATTAAGTATGTGTATATGCAGAAATAAATAATATGATAAAGATAATAGTTTAAACTAAAAATACACATAGGATTATATATTGTTAAATTATGGAGGATAAAATGGACGACTCAGCTTTAAAAGGTGAATTGATAAACGGGCTTGCAGAGGCATTTAATGAGAATCATTCACAGAAACCGGAAGGTTCAAGATTTAATAAGGCGACAGGTACACTTATGGCGTCAAATACATTTGTAAATCTTGCACTTAGTTTTGTGGATGGTGATGGCTACATTAAAGGAAAGGTATATAAGTGTAGTCATGTAGAGAATGACCATGTAAGGATAATAGGGGAAAATGGCAAAGAAATACAGATAAATATAAATGATCCTGATTTTTCATTTAAGATAAATCCGAGAAAAGTAGAAAAATAGTTTTAAAACAGAAATGTACTCTCGAAATCTTCCAAATGAAGAATTTTGAGATGTATTTTTAAAATCTGCCAAAATGATTCATTTTGAGAAGATACCGAGAGTACATCAGAATAAGAATGGAGAAAAAATGGCAGAAAACAGACATAGTATAGAAGAGAGAGTTGAACTCTCTCTTTTGTATGATTTTTATGGGGCATTGCTTAAGGAAAACCAGCGTCGTATGTTTGAAGGGAGTATTCTTGATGATTACAATCTTGCTGAGATAGCGGAAGATGAAAATATCACAAGACAGGGTGTACATGATGCGATAAAAAGAGCCTGTAAACAGTTGCGTGAATATGAACAAAAGCTTGGTCTTGTCGAGAAGTTTGAAAAGCAGAAAGAACTTGTAAAAAAACTTCATATCATTCTTAAAGGGATGAACATAGGTGACGAGGGTGAACTTGAGGAAGTCTATTCTATCATAGACGAGATACTCGACGAAGAATAAGAGTGTTGGCATAATTGTAACAGTTCAGCCTTTTATTTCTTACATTCATAAACCTGCCAGCGAGCTGTCAGTCGCTGCTTTGCAGCTTTTGTTTATTTCATTTCAGAAATGAAAGGCTATTCTACCATAAAAAGATAATTGGCAATACAATGAACAAGCTCATTGTATTGCCAATTATCTTTTTATGGCTGAACTGTTACCCAAATTTAAAAAATGTCAAGAAAAATACTTGACATATTTTTTTGGCTGTATTATACTGTTCAAGGTGTCAGAGAAAGTGCTGTGTGTGCAGATATTATATATTAGTATATGTTGCAGTGCTTTTATAAATAAGTATATTTGTTCAAAGGGAGGTTGTTATGGCATTCGATAGTTTAACTGAAAAATTACAAAATGTTTTTAAGAACCTTCGCAGTAAGGGAAGACTTACGGAAGAAGATGTAAAAGCAGCTTTAAAAGAAGTTAAGATGGCTCTCTTAGAGGCTGATGTAAACTTCAAGGTTGTAAAGAATTTTGTCAAGACTGTTCAGGAAAGAGCTGTCGGACAAGATGTTTTAAATAGTCTTACACCGGGACAGATGGTAGTCAAACTTGTTAATGAAGAGCTTGTAACCCTTATGGGAAGTGACACTACAGAGATAGCACTCAAGCCATCAAGTGAGATTTCAGTGATACTCATGTGTGGTTTGCAAGGTGCCGGTAAAACGACAACAACAGCAAAGATTGCAGGCAAGCTTAAGAAGAAAGGCAGGAGACCTTTACTTGCAGCCTGTGACATATATCGTCCGGCAGCTATAGAGCAGTTGCAGAAAAATGGCGAGAAACAGGGTGTTGAAGTTTTCACTATGGGAACGAACCACAAACCTGTTGATATAGCAAAAGCGGCTATAGAGCACGCTTCTAAGAACAATCTTAATGTTGTTATTCTTGATACGGCTGGTCGTCTTCACATAGATGAAGATATGATGGCTGAGCTTCAGGAGATAAAAGAAAATGTAGAGATAGATGATACTATTCTTGTGGTCGATGCCATGACAGGTCAGGACGCAGTAAATGTTGCGACTACCTTCAATGAAAAGATTGGTGTTGACGGAGTCATTCTCACAAAGCTTGACGGTGATACAAGAGGTGGTGCTGCACTTTCTATCAGAGCAGTCACAGGTAAGCCTATTCTCTATGTAGGTATGGGTGAAAAGTTATCAGATCTTGAGCAATTTTACCCTGACCGTATGGCTTCAAGAATTCTTGGTATGGGTGATGTACTTACACTTATCGAGAAAGCGGAAGCTGAGATAGATCAGGACAAGGCAAAAGAGATGGAGCGAAAGTTCCGCAAAGCTGAGTTTGATTTTAATGATTTCCTTGATCAGATGGCACAGATGAAAAAGATGGGTGGCATCCAAAGTATTTTAAGTATGCTTCCCGGAATGGGGCTGCCTGCTGATCTTGAGATAGATGACAATATCTTTAAGGGCATAGAAGCTATTATTTATTCTATGACGCCTGAGGAAAGAGGAAACCCTGCTATTATAAATCCATCAAGAAAGCGCCGCATCGCTAAAGGTGCAGGTGTGAATATTGCTGAGGTAAATAAACTTATGAAGCAGTATGAGCAGTCAAAGAAGATGATGAAACAGATGTCAGGAATGATGGGTGGCAAGGGAAAGAAAAAAGGTAAGTTTTCAATGCCGAAATTGCCTTTTGGTTTTTAAAAAGTTTTCAGGTTTTACATTTGTGCATTGCATAAGATATGTGAAATTTGATATAGATGATTATTTCAAGGAGGTGAAAACATGGCAGTAAAGATCAGATTAAGAAGAATGGGTAAGAAGAAAGCACCTTTCTATAGAGTAGTTGTTGCTGATTCAAGAAGTCCTAGAGACGGAAAGTTCATCGAGGAGATTGGTACTTATGATCCAAATCAGGATCCTAGCGTATTCAAATTCGATGAGGAAAGCGCTAAGAAGTGGCTCGCAAATGGTGCAAAGCCAACTGAGACAGTAGGCAAGCTTTTAAAAGAGGCAGGTATCATGGAGTAATTTCCGGATATGGTGCAGGACGGACAGACAGTTTAAAGACTGTCTTTTCGTCGTTTATAAACTGATTGCCAAAAAGGAGGTTTCAGGTTTATGAAAGAATTAGTAGAAGTTCTTGCAAAATCCCTTGTTGATTATCCGGAACAGGTCACTGTTACAGAGACTGAACAGGATAATGAAATTCTCTTGGTTTTGAAGGTTGCTTCAGATGACATGGGAAAAGTTATTGGAAAACAGGGACGCATTGCAAAAGCAATACGTGCTATGGTGAAAGCAGCAGCTTCACGAACTGATAAGAAAGTTATTGTTGAGATAGAGCAGTAATCGTTGCAGTGAAAATCTATTGAGGATATAAACTGCGGCATATATATTTGCCTGTACCATCTGGGTATGGGCTTATTTTATATAGATAATTTTTATGGAAAATCATATGGAGGAAATATGACGGATTTATTCAGAGTAGGAGTTATAGCGAATACGCATGGAGTGAGGGGAGAGGTCAAGGTTTTTCCGACTACACAGGAGCCGGAGAGATTTAAAAAATTGAAAGATGTAATACTTGATACCGGAAAAGAAAAAATAGACCTTGAAGTAAAGGCTGTAAGATTTTTTAAAAATCTTGTTATCGTGAAGTTTAAGGGAATTGATAATATAAATGATATAGAAAAATACAAAGGCTGTGACCTCTATGTCACGAGAGAAAACGCCATACCTTTAGAGGAAGGTGAGGTTTATCTTGCAGACATTATAAATTCAAAAGTAATAACGGAGGACGGCGAGGAATTTGGTGAACTTGTTGATATTTTGGAAACAGGTGCAAATCTTGTATTTGTCGTAAAACACGATGGAAAAGAGGTGCTTTTGCCGGATATACCTGACTGTGTAAAAGAAGTAGACGACAAAAATAAGGTGGTAACGGTTCATATAATGAAAGGATTACTTGATCTATGATGAATTTTCATGTGATGACATTATTTCCTAATATGATAAACAATGCGATGGCAGAAAGTATAACAGGCAGGGCGATAAAGGCAGGTCGTATAACTGTAAATGCCGTAAATATAAGGGATTTTGCAGGAAATAAGCATAACAGTGTCGATGATTATCCTTATGGCGGAGGGGCAGGAATGGTTATGCAGGCGGCACCGGTTTATGGATGTTATAAGGCGATACAGGAAAGAATTTTGTCAGCAGAGGATGTAAAAGATAACAGTTGTGCCTGTGAAAGAGATAAAGACGCAATGGATTTAGCTGATATTTCTAAAGAAGAACAGCAGAAAGAATGTGATAATACAGATAGTTATTTCTTTGATGATAAAAAAAAGTCTGACGATGAGAAGAAAATAAGAGTAATATATCTCTCACCACAGGGAAAAACATTTAATCAGGAAATGGCGAGAGAGTTCGCAAAAGAAGAAAATCTTATTTTCCTTTGCGGACATTATGAGGGCATAGACGAGAGAGTTCTTGAGGAGATAGTCACTGATTATGTTTCGATAGGAGATTATGTGCTTACAGGAGGGGAACTTCCAGCTCTCGTTATGATGGACACTATCTCAAGACTTGTTCCGGGTGTTTTAAACAATGATATGTCGGCACAGACAGAGTCATTTTCAGATAATCTTCTGGAATACCCTCAATACACAAGACCGGAAAACTGGGAAGGTAAATTTGTACCGCCTGTGCTTCTGTCAGGAAATCATAAAAAACTTGCCGAATGGTATAGGGAGCAGTCTATTATAAGAACTGCCAAAAGAAGACCCGACCTTATAGAAAGGGCAGAGCTTACACAAAAAGAGCGAGAGCTTGCCGAGATGATAATGGCAGGAGAGGATGAGAGTGCTGATAAAAAATAAAAGATTTTGTTTAAAGTTATACGATATAAATATTTGCACACAATGAATTTTATATTTTCAGATGGTGGATATATGGAATGTTAAAAGAAAAGTATTTAAATGCAGATGAAAAATTTGAGAAATTGCTCTATAAAACCGGGATGATTATCGGAGTCCTTTTAATAGTTGTACTTTGTATAATAGAGATTTTACATATAGATGTTTTACATATTGTGAAATGTTCGTTTCATACATTGACAGGACTTTACTGTCCGGGGTGTGGAGGAACGAGAGCAGTCGTATTTCTGTTAAAAGGAGATTTATTAAAATCTTTTTTATATCATCCGTTTGTGTTATATTGTGTGGTGTTTTACATATTATTTATGGCAAAGGGAACATTGGCATATATTTTCAATGATGGAAAAGGGTATATGAAATTCAGGATGTGGTATGTATATGTCGGAGTTGCTTTGCTTTTAGGACAGTTTGCGGTAAAAAACTTTCTTTTGATAGTTTGTGGGATTGATATATTAAAGAGTTTATGAGAATAGTGTGCAAAATCCATATGCACAAGAGTGGGAATTAGTATTTTAAATATGTACTCTCTAAATTCTTCGTTTAGAAGATACCTAGAGTGCATTAAATTAAGAATGGAGGAATGACTATGGAGAACGAAGAAAATAAGGTTTCTTTAGAGAAAAATGATAACGAAATGAATAATGAGACAAATGTTTCATCTTATCAGAATGAGAATTATGGGCAGCAGGAACAGCAAAATGTTGGAAATACAAATCCATATGGCAATACGGATAATTCATGGAACAATGCAGGATACCAGGATGTAAACGGACAGGGAGCAAGCCAGAGTACATTTAGTCCGTCAGGGTTTGCGATAGCATCTCTTGTACTTGGAATTTTGTCACTTGTATGCTGCTGTTTCTGGTATGTTTCAGGTATATTTGCGGTAATTGGACTTGCATTTTCGATAATCGTTCTTGTGAAACATAAACCCGGCAGAGGTATGGCAATAGCGGGGCTTATCTGTTCGGCAATAGGACTTATCATAGCGGTGATTATGGGAATTATGGTTATCTATATCGGAATGAATATGTCTGCTGATGATTATAAGAAGATAATCGACCAGATAAATAGTATGGAGTAGGGGAAGTAAAATAAATTCTAGAAATTTATGGAGTTGGAGGTGAGTTATATAATGACTAAAAATAATCTGGGTATGCGGGAAATAACAGTGGCTGAAGCGGAGAAACTTGGCATAGATTTGTCTATGGCTAAAATCTGTAGGATATTACGAAAACTTGCAAAACTTGACAGACTGAAACTTGATGAAACGGAGCACAGGAGCGGTTTGAATAAACATTTATTTCATTATATTGAATATTGTGGGGAAACTGTGCTTGAGTATGTGAAAAATTATCTCTCAAATTTGCAGCCATATATGATAGAAAGAAGAAAAGACCAGGAAAAGAAGAAATCTTATATCTGTGTTATAGACAATATGTATCGTATTTCGGTATATATTAATGTTGACAAAAGTTTTGGAGAGGAAATGATAGTTTCGTTTCACGAAGATAATATAAGAGGTGTGGCAAAGACAAATGCTCTTATTAAAAATAAGAGAAACAGGCTGGTGCCGGTTTTTGCAGACAGCTATGGCAGTATTGATATGCAAAATGGGAATGTATCTGTAAAAGTGCTTGCGCAGAGAGGCATGAAAGTTTTACCGTTAGATATTATTGGCTTTAAATGCAAAGATATGTTTATTGTGAGGGAAGCTGATATTAATAATCAGTTTTTAAATTATTGTAAGGAGTATATAAGAGATTTATATACAAGCAATTTAAACCTGGATTTTGACAAGATTGAAGTGTTTTCAATGTTACAGCAGATTAGTTTTACATCATATGGAAGAGATACATTTTCTTCGGTATCATTGCTGATTGATTCTATGGTTTCACAGCCTGATGCAATAAGCAGGCAGGCTGCGGATTTTGCACTTATAACTTTTGTCCAGTCATTGCAGTTGACAGATGAGCAGAAAAAGGAACTTGTTGAGTTGTTGAATGAAAAGTATATGGTGACAAGTATAAGAGGGATAGACGATATTTTGTATCGTGTAAAAACAGCTCTTGGAAATGATGACATTTTTCCTGAACTTGATATTTTAGAATAATTTATAATATTTTGATGCAAGATAATAAGTTGACGCAAGAAAGCAAATAGAATAGATTTCATTGATATTAAAAACATAGTATAAGCAACTACAAGCATTGTTCAAAAAATAATGGTCATAGAACATCACTATTTTATCGTGTTTTTTGCGGCTATTTTAAATATAATTATAAAAAAGAATTTAATAGTATTTACTCAGGGATTTTGCGAATGTAATTATAGTGAACCGGAGTGGAGTTTAATTTCGTTAAGGGAAAAATTTTAGGTGATTTATTTATAAAATTGAAACATTACAGGAGGTAAATGTGATTGACTGGTATAATGTGGATGTTATTACCTGTGCTGCACCTAATTTGAGAGAAAAGCCGGGAAATATACATAATCCGGGTGATGATGATAAATGTGTAAAAATAAGTGATAAAAAACTTTTGGAAATTCAAGAGAAACGCTTAAGAAGAATTTTGGATGTAGCTGTGGCTGAGGGAGAAGAAGCTGTGATTTTAGGAGCATTTGGCTGTGGAGCTTTTATGAATAAACCGGAAGTTGTTGTTTTGGCGGCAAGAAATGCAATAAAAGATTATTTGAATGCTTTTAAAGTAATTGAGTTCGCTGTTTATTGCAGTCCCAGAGATGACAGAAATTATAAAACCTTTGACAGGGTGCTTAAATCTATGGCACGATAAAATAACTTGACGAACATACATTCATGTGATAACATACTTATAAAAGTGGCGAAAGGAGCCAAACTTAATGGGACGATTTGTAAATCCGGATAACAGTGCGTTTCAGGTTGCATTAAATTCAAAAATATATGTAGATAAGACAGGTTTGCTTGAATATACAAACAGTGTTCTTGGGACAACTGAGGCATATATATGCAACAGTCGTCCGAGACGGTTTGGCAAATCATACGCTGCCAATATGTTTGCGGCATATTATAGTAAAGGCTGCGACTCTAGGGAGATGTTTTCAGGGTTTGCAATCGGCAAAAAAGAAGATTTTACAACACATCTGAACAAATATGATGTAATTCATATTGATATTCAATGGTTTCTTACAAATTGTGACGATATAGATAATTTTGTGGCATTTCTTACAAAGAGTATATTAAATGAACTTAAAGTTATTTATCCGATGGTGATTACATCAGATATAACAACTATTCCGCAGGCACTTTCCAATATTAGGGAAAAAACGGGAAATAAGTTTATCGTTATCATAGATGAATGGGATGTTATCATCAGGGATGAAGCTGCAAAAGAGAAAGTGCAGGAGGATTATATAAATTTTTTAAGAGGTATGTTTAAAGGTGTTGAGCCGACAAAATATATAAAGCTTGCTTATATTACCGGAATTTTACCGATTAAGAAAGAAAAGACACAGTCAGCATTAAATAATTTCGATGAATTTACCATGCTTAGTGCAGGTGCGTTTGCATCTTATATAGGTTTTACAGATGATGAGGTGAAAGTATCCTGCACTTGTTGTTGAACTTAAATGGAATAAAAATGCCAAAACTGCGATGCAGCAGATTAAGGATAAAAAATATACGGAGTCATTATCAGACTACATTGGAAATATTTTAATGGTTGGTATCAATTATGATAAGTCCGATAAAAAACATGAGTGCATTATCGAAAAGTACAGTAAAAACAAATAGTTGCAAATAAGATGAGCAAAATATATTTTTTGCTCATTTTTTTCTTCAGTGTTTCATATATATAATTAGATAATATGACTATGGGTAATAGTTAAACCTGGATAACAGTCATAAAAAATATATATGGGAGCGGTATATATGGAAGAATATAGTGTATATAATGATATTTCAAAGCGTACGAACGGCGAGTTTTATCTTGGAGTCTGCGGTCCGGTCAGAACAGGAAAGTCAACATTTATAAAGAAATTTATGGAAATGTTTGTACTTCCGGGCATCAGGGATGAAAATGACAGAAAGCGTGCAATGGATGAACTCCCTCAGTCGGCGGAGGGAAAGACCATAATGACTACTGAGCCGAAATTTATTCCTAAAGAAGCGGTAAAGATAAACCTTTTTGATGGCAATGATATAAAAGTCAGGATGGTTGACTGCGTCGGCTATATCGTGGAAGATGCAGGAGGACTTATGGAGGGCGAGCGTGAGCGTATGGTTATGACTCCGTGGTCGGAGGAGCCGATGCCTTTTGCAAAGGCTGCTGAGTATGGAACGAAAAAAGTGATACATGACCATTCAACGATAGGAATAGTTATAACAACCGATGGTAGTTTTGGAGATATTTCAAGACAAAGCTATAAAGCCGCAGAAGATAAAACTATTTCTGAATTAAAAAGCATAGGAAAACCATTTATAGTAATAGTAAATTCGGCAAATCCTTTTGGCGAAAAGGCGAAAGATGTGATAAACGAGATAAAAGAAAGAACCGGAGTAACTCCTGTAGCACTTAACTGTATGCAGCTTAGCCGTGAGGATGTAAGCAGGATAATGAAAAAAATTCTTGACTCATTTCCTGTAAGTCAGGTTTCGTTTTATCTGCCAAAATGGGTTGAGATGCTTAAAACAAGTCATTGGCTTAAACAAGAGCTTGTATCAAAAGTCAGGGATATTCTTGCAAAAGTAAGCTGCATAGGTGACATAAATAAGGAAAATATGTTATCAGACAGCGAATATATCAGACAATTTGATATAAACAGTGTTGATATGACAAACGGAAATGTAAGCATCTCGGTTAAATTTGATGAAGAAAAATATTATCAGATATTAAGTGAACTTGTTGGTATGGATATTAAGGGAGAGTATGAACTTATACATATATTAAAAGAATTTGCCAAAAAAGGGCAGGAGATAGAAAAGATAAGCGATTCGCTTGCCGAGGTAAAAAGGAAAGGCTACGGAGTAATAACTCCATCAGTAGAAGATATAAAGATAGACGAACCGGAACTTATACATCATGGCAATAAATTTGGTGTAAAATTAAGAGCAACAAGTCCTTCAATCCACCTGATACAGGCTGACATTGAAACGGAGATAGCTCCGATAGTCGGAACAAAGGAGCAGGCAGAGGATCTTGTCAGATATATCGCAGGCGGAGAGGATATAGTTTCGGAGGATGGACAGTCGGGCATATGGGACACAAACATATTTGGAAAGACGGTACGACAGCTTGTTGAGGAGGGAATAGAATCGAAAGTAAATAAGCTGACTGACGAAAGTCAGGTAAAACTTCAGGACACGATACAAAAAGTAATAAATGACAGCAACGGCGGACTTGTATGCATTATCATATGACATAACAACGAATGCAATTTTCCAAAGAAAAGCAATGCCTGCTTGCAGGAAAATGATTTTCTGGAAAATTATATGAGTGAAACGACCAGCGAGAAAACGAAGTTTTCGAGCTGAGCATTCGTTGTTATGTAAAAGTAACAGTTCAGCCTTTTATTTCCTCAATTCATAAACCTGCCAGCAAGCTGTCAGTCGCTGCTTAGCAGCTTTGGTTTATTTCATTTCAGAAATGAAAGGCTATTCTACCATAAAAAGATAATCAACAATACAATGAGCAAGCTCAAGTATTGTCAATTATTTTTTATGGCTGAACTGTTACATATAAAAATGCAATTTTCCAAAAACAGGTTGACAAATGTGTCAACCTGTTTTAATATATTAACTGTATTAAGGATGTTAATACAGTTAATAATGATAATACGGTTGTGGGAGACTTTGTTATCAGGAAGGATTGGGGATATGGCTGCAGGCAAATGTTTTGCGGGATGAACATAGGCTGCAAATAAGCGTTAGAAGCGTATATGACGGGAGGTGAGAGAAAGTGATTCAGATAAATTACCGTGATTCAAGACCAATTTATGAACAGATTAAAGATGGGATAAGAAAACTTATCGTGCAAGGGATTATGCAGAATAATGAAAAGCTGCCGTCAGTCAGGGAACTGGCAACATCGCTTACTATCAACCCAAACACGATACAGAGAGCGTATAGGGAGCTGGAAGCAGAAGGTTATGTATATACAGTGAAAGGAAAGGGTTGTTTTGTGGCGGGTGTTCCGGAAGAAAACACAGCGAGGAAAAAGGAGCTTTTAAAAGAAATCGCAGATGCTTCGGAGGAACTTAAATTTATGGGGATACAAAAAGATGAGGTGATTGCTGTTATAGACAAAGCGTGGAAGATTTAAAAATCATTAGATTTATCTATAAATTATTTTGCGATATTAACATTAACAGATAGGGTGCAACAGGATTTGAAAATGATTTGATAGTTTTGTTTGTCATTTGGTGATGATAGTTAAGATGCAGCAGGTGGGATGTATGGCAGCAAAATTGCATAACAGAAATGTGTGCATAATATGTAGTGCAAAAAACAGCACGGAAATGAGGTAAATATGATAGTTGGAAAAGATGTATGTAAAAGTTTTGAGGGGTTTAAAGCTCTGGATAATGCGTCGTTTCATGTCAGAAAAGGTTCGGTACATGGGCTTGTAGGACCAAACGGTGCCGGAAAATCTACACTTATCAGACACATAACGGGAGTGTTTGAACCTGACAGCGGAAGTATAAATGTGGCAGGTGAAAATGTTTTTGAAAATTCTGTTATAAAAGAGAAAATAGCATATATTCCTGATGATATATTTTATTTTAAACAGGCGAGCCTTGATGACATGATGAAATATTATGCGGGAATTTATAAAAATTTTGACAGGGATTTATATGAAAAACTTTGTGGAGGATTTCCGGCACTTAACAGAAAGATGCGTGTCAGGAGAATGTCAAAAGGTATGCAGAAACAGTCGGCATTTTTACTTGCGGTCAGCATGAGACCGGAAATACTTGTGCTTGATGAGCCGGTTGACGGACTTGACCCGGTTATGAGAAAACAGATATGGAACATTCTCTTAAATGAAGTGACTAAGTACGGCGTGACGGTGCTTGTGTCTTCGCATAACCTCAGGGAACTTGAAGATGTGTGCGATTATGTAGGGATTATGAACAAGGGAAAAGTTATAATAGAGCGTTCACTCGCTGAGCTTCAGGGAAGTGTATCAAAGATTCAGATAGCGTTTGCAAATGAAGTCCCTGATTTTGAAAAATATGTAAATGTAGTAAATCATTCAGTTATGGGTAAGGTTCATACACTTATTGTAAAAGGGGACTCCGAAACAGTGGAAGATAAGCTTATGGGTTTAAATCCAATACTTATGGATCTTTTGCCGCTTACGCTTGAGGAAATATTTATTTATGAGTTGGGAGGAGAAAATTATGAAGTTAAAGACATCTTATTTTAATAAGGCTGTGTTTAAAAAAGATATGACACAATTCTGGTCATTGTGGGCGGTTGAGATAGTTATATCTCTGCTAATCTTTATAATGCCTCTTATGAGCAGGGTAAATGGAATAATACGGGAATATACGGGCAATACATTAAATGCAAGAAGTGATATAAAAGAATCTCTGATATCATTTACAGCAGTATTGGCAAATCCGGTATTTTTATTTGTAATGGCAATAGTAGTAGCAGTAGTTGTATTTCAATATACGTTCAATTCAAGAGAAATGTATATGATACATTCATTGCCGGTCAAAAGGGAAACATTATTTATATCACATTATATTGCAGGTGTTGTTATGCTTTTGATACCGTATGTGATAGGATTTGCCGGATATCTTATAGTTGGAAAGATGTATTGTGCCGGGCTTACGATAAGTCTGCTGCTTCTGGCATTTGAAGTGTTTGCAATGATACTGCTGTTTTATGGCATTGCGTGTATGGTAGTGATGGTAAGTGGAAATAGTATTATGTCAATTTCTATTTATTGTGTATTAAATGTACTTTATATAGGACTTTATATGATGTTCATGTCGGTAAACCAGATGTTTTCATATGCAGATAGAACTGTTGATATGGAAAACATCCTGACCGGAAGATATGCATGGCTTAGTCCAATCGTTTTTTTATATAGAAAAACAGGTTTTAAATGGACCGGTGTGAAAAGATGGTCAGACAGCACTTCTTTAAAATCGGAGATAATAAGATGGTCAGAAATATTACCGTTTGTATGTGCATTTGCGGCAGCGATAATCATTTTTATTGCCGCTCTTCTGTTATATAAATATCGCAAATCTGAAACAGTAGGGGATATGATAGCATTTAGTTGGGGAAAACCGGTTTACAGGACGGTATTTGCGATAGCAGGAGGAATGTTTTTTGCACTTATAAGCTGGACCGTATATTTTCAGCAGGGTGTTGCGGATACAATGAACGGAGAGGGCGCATATGATATTGAAAGACTTATGGATATTGTTATGCTGCTGATGATATGTGTAATAATATGTTATTTTGTCAGTGAAATGATGTTAAAAAGGACATTTTTTATCTGGAAAAGTTTCAGCAGAAAAAATTTCCTGATTGTTGTCGGAGGAATGTTAATGTTTCTGGTTTTGGAGGTGACAGGTGTTATTGGCATAAAAATTCCAAAATTAAATAATATCAGTGAACTTGAAATTACATCAGAAAATAATATTTTATATACGGATAAAGATGATATAAGTAAGTTTGTTAAATTGAATAAAGAGATAGAAGAAAAACGATTAAAGTCAGATGGAGATTCAACCTGCGGTGTCAGCTTTTGCTACAGATTAAAAAATGGAACTAAGAGAGAATTTTCGTATGAACTTCCGACAGGTCAGGGGACAATATCTGATAAGATAGTCCAGTGTGCAAACAGAAGCAAGCAAAAATATGAGGCGATTTTTTCAAAGGCGTATAAAGATGGAGGCTATAAATTACAAAATGTAGAGGTACAGGATTGTGATGGAAATTCTGAAAGTACAACATATGCTTCAACAGAAGAAGCAAGAGAGAAAATATATGAAGCCGTCTTAAAAGACATTGAAGAAGGAAATATAAATATATTAGATTTGTCATATCAGGGGGAGTCTGATGACAAGAGGCTGAACTTTAGGACATATGTAAATGAGAAGATGGCAGACAAATATAAAATGGGGGCTTATGAAAGAAAAAGTTTTTATGTAAATAATAAAAATCAATTTACGGAAAAAAAGATGTTAAATATAAGTTTTAAAGCAAAACACACACGGAGAGTAATAGAAGAACTGACGAATGACGGCAAGCTTAAGTTATTAGACTCAAAAGAACAATATTATGAATAATAAAAAATCCGCATGATTGTCTGGATTAAATGCAGTTATAAAGAACAGGCAGTAAAAAATATAAAATATAAAACCAATGATTTATTGACAGACTAAATTTCATAACTTATAATTATTTATTAGACTTCAACCTTTTATGGTCGGTCTGCAAACAGATATGGGTTTTGCAAAAGATTCTGACGCTATATGCGATAGCAGCTAATAGTGTTATGAGCAGGCAGTGGTGTGGATTGAGAATATCCGCTTAGTGACTCATGCAGACTGGCATAGGTTATGGAAATAGAGGGATGGTAAATGTCCCAATTTTAGCTGGAGGAATATAATCATGAAAAAATACGGTGTTAATGAACTTCGTAGAATGTACTTAGAGTTCTTCGAGAGCAAAGGTCATCTTGCAATGAAAAGCTTTTCTCTCGTTCCACACAATGATAACAGTTTATTACTTATAAATGCAGGTATGGCACCACTTAAGCCATATTTCACAGGTCAGGAGATACCGCCGAGAAGACGAGTTACAACTTGCCAGAAATGTGTCCGCACGGGTGATATTGAAAATGTAGGAAAGACGGCACGCCACCTTACATTTTTTGAAATGCTCGGAAATTTCTCTTTCGGTGATTACTTCAAGCATGAAGCTATCGCATGGTCATGGGAGTTTTTGACAAAAGTTATTGGGATGGAGCCTGACAGACTTTATCCGTCAATCTATGGCGAGGACGATGAGGCATATGCTATCTGGACAAAAGAGATAGGTGTTCCGGGGGATAGGATTACACGCTTTTACCGTGATGAAAACGGCGAGTGTGACAACTTCTGGGAGCATGGTGCAGGTCCTTGTGGTCCATGTTCAGAGATTTATTATGACAGAGGAGAGAAATATGGCTGTGGAAAACCTGATTGTAAGGTAGGTTGTGACTGTGACCGTTTCATGGAAGTATGGAACAATGTATTTACACAGTTTAATGGTGACGGACATGGTGGATATGAAGAACTTGAAAATAAGAACATAGATACAGGTATGGGACTTGAGCGTCTTGCTGTTGTAGTACAGGATGTTGATTCTGTATTTGATGTAGATACTATGAAAGCTATCAGAGATAAAATATGTGAGATGGCAGGAACGACATACCAGAAAGATGAAGCACAAGATGTTTCAATAAGACTTATTACAGACCATATCCGTTCATCGACATTTATGGTTTCAGATGGAATCATGCCGTCAAATGAGGGACGAGGTTATGTCCTCCGTCGTCTTATAAGAAGAGCGGTTCGCCACGGTCGTATGCTCGGTATAAATAAGCAGTTCATGGCAGAGCTTGCAAAGACTGTTATAAATGAGTCGAAAGACGGTTATCCTGAACTTGAGGAAAAGAAAGAATTTATATTAAATGTTCTTTCGCAGGAAGAAAACAAATTTGATAAGACTATAGACCAGGGATTAAATATTCTTAATCAGATGCAGGAGGAACTGGCAAAGTCAGGAAAGAAAGAGCTTGCAGGCGAAGATGCATTTAAATTGTATGACACTTACGGATTCCCTGTAGATCTCACAACTGAAATTCTCGAAGAAAAAGGATATACGGTTGATGAAAAAGGGTTTGAGGCTGCTATGGAAGAACAGAAGCAGAAAGCCCGCAGTGCAAGAAAGACAACAAACTATATGGGAGCAGAGGAAACTGTTTACCAGCAGCTTGATCCGGCACTTACAACAGAGTTTATTGGATATGACAGACTTGAAGCTGACGCAAAAGTTATTGCACTTACAACGGATAGCGATGTAGTCGCAGCTTTAACAGACGGTCAGAAAGGAACTATCATTGTTGACAAGACACCATTTTATGCAACAATGGGTGGTCAGCAGGCTGATATAGGAACTATCGTATGTGCTGACAGTGAATTTAAGGTAAAAGATACAGTTAAACTTCTTGGTGGAAAAGTAGCCCATATAGGTGAAGTAGTTAAGGGAATGTTTAAAGATGGAGATACCGTTACACTTAAAGTTGATGCCGTAAATCGTGCGGCAACCTGCAAAAACCACAGTGCTACACATCTTTTACAGGAAGCACTTCGTAAGGTTTTAGGTTCTCATGTAGAGCAGGCAGGTTCATATAATGATGCAAACAGACTCAGATTTGACTTTACGCATTTTTCAGCTATGACTCCTGAGGAGATAGAGAAAGTTGAAGCTATCGTAAATGAGCAGGTAGCAGCAAATCTTCCTGTAGTTACGGAAGTTATGTCGCTTGATGAAGCTAAAAAGACAGGTGCGATGGCACTCTTTGGAGAGAAATACGGTGAGAAAGTCCGTGTTGTAAAGATGGGTGATTTCAGCACAGAGCTTTGTGGTGGTACTCATGTTTCAAATACAGGAGTTATCGGATACTTTAAGATTGTGTCTGAGAGTGGTGTTGCGGCAGGAACACGCCGTATTGAAGCACTTACCGGTGACGGACTTATGAAATATTATGCTGAAATTGAAAAACAGCTTAACGAGGCAGCAAAGGCAGCAAAGGCAGAGCCGTCAAAACTCGTGAATAAAATAAATGCAATGCACGATGAGATAAAGGAACTTTCGAGCGAGAATGAAAAACTCAAAGCAAAGCTTGCAAATGATGCAGTAGGTGATGTTGACAGTCAGATAAAAGAAGTAAAGGGCATTAAAGTCCTTGCAATGGCTGTACCTGATGTAGACATGAACGGTCTTAGGAATCTCGGTGACCAGATGAAAGAAAAGATTGGAAGCGGTGTGGTAGTCCTTGCATCGGCAGTTGACGGAAAAGTCACACTCCTTGCTATGGCAACAGATGATGCCATTAAGAAAGGTGCACACGCAGGAAATCTTATCAAGGGAATCGCAGCACTCGTCGGAGGTGGTGGCGGCGGTCGTCCGAACATGGCTCAGGCAGGTGGAAAAAATCCTGATGGAATATCGGCAGCAATCGAAAAAGTATATGAGGTTGTAGAGAGTCAGTTATAAAATAAAAATAATAAAAATGAAAAATAAAACACCATATATTCATAGGAAAAATGAATATATGGTGTTTTTGTTTATATGCTGTATGATCTTAGCAGGTGATAACAGTACCTGTCTTGCCTGAGATTCCCTCAAGAGCCGTATCAATACTTGTGATGATTGCTTTGTGTTCTTTTGATGAAGACGCAAATGAAACAGCGGCTTCAACTTTTGGAAGCATTCCGCCCTCGTTGAACTGCTTGTCAGCGATATATTTTGTCGCATCATCTACTGACATTGTGTCGAGAGCCTGTTCTTTGTCTGTACCAAAGTTGAGGGCAACTTTTTCAACTCCTGTGAGAAGAAGAAGAACTTCTGCACCGAGTTCTTCGGCGAGACAAGCACTTGTAACATCCTTTTCTATAACGGCACTTGCACCTTTAAGTCTTGTTCCCTGCTGTAAAACAGGAATACCGCCGCCGCCTGCTGCGATAACTATCTGACCGGCATCGACAAGTGTTTTTATGGCATCTATCTCATAAATCTCCATTGGGCGTGGAGCGGCAATGATTCGCCTGAAACCTTTGCCTTCTATTTCTACGACATGGTTTCCTTTTTCTTCCTCTGCTTTTGCCTCCTCTGCTGTCATGTATCTTCCGATTTCTTTAGTAGGATATGAAAAAGCAGTGTCAAAAGGATCAACTCTTACCTGTGTGATAATTGTAGACACCGGCTTGTAGATGCCTCTGTTTAAAAGTTCTGTTCTTATTTCATTCTGGAGGTCATAACCTATGTACCCCTGACTCATGGCACTGCATATAGACATAGGAGCGACAGTGTTTGTAGGCTCAAGACGGCTGTACTCTCTCATTGCAGAATGTATCATACCGACCTGGGTACCGTTGCTGTGAGTAATGACTATATCATATTTTGCTTCCACAAGATCAGCTATAGCTGATGCAGCGTTTTTAACTGCTTCTTTCTGTTCCGGAAATGTTTTTCCAAGTGCACTGTGTCCGAGTGCTACAACAATTTTTTTTCCCATAATAAAGTCTCCAATCTTGTATTTATTTTTAATATTTTTTATTATTCAAGTGGATGTTCACAATCCGCTCTACTATTTGATCATAACACAAATCAATATTATACTATATGATTTTACCATGACGGAAAAATAAATTCAAGCAAGTAATCGCTGATGTCGAATTACAGATGTGAACGATAACATATAAGGCAGAATGTGCCATGTAAAAAGTATGATACAGTATATATAGAAAGTGCAATTTGAATATACAGAGAAACTAAAATGCTTTGATATACAGTGAGGAGTATATCAAAGAACATAGCTGAAAGTATAATGTAATATGTGGCTGAAAGTATGTGTTGTATAAATATTAAAAATGTGAGAAAATTTATTTTGTTATGCTATGAGCAGGCAGCAGAGAGGATTACTAATATCCGCTTGACACATAAAGCACCGTCAGTAGGATTATAGGTGTTTGCAGGAGTTTATCATGGCTGCTTTATTTGTAAATAAATATAAAAACTTAATGTGCTCTCGGAATTTTTTGTTTTGAGAAAGTGCCGGGAGTATATATTAAAGGAAGTGAGGAAAAAGATATGGAGTATGTAAATCCGATAATTTCAGGGTTTTATCCTGACCCAAGTATATGCAGAGTGGGTGATGATTTCTATCTTGTGAACAGTTCGTTTGAGTATTTTCCGGGGATTCCGGTATTCCACAGCAAAGATTTGATAAACTGGGAGCAGACAGGTCACTGTATATCAAGACCCGGACAACTTGCATTGAGACAGGGAGTGCAAAACTGCGTTGGCATATATGCACCGACAATAAGATACCATGACGGTATTTTTTATGTTATCTCAACAAATGTTACATATGGCAGTAAGGACGATGGAAATTTTATCGTATGGACTGATGATCCGTACGGTGAATGGTCGGACCCGGTTTTTATCGATTTACCGGGAATAGACTCTTCACTTTTCTTTGACGATGACGGAAAGGTATATTATACGGGAGCATTTGATAATGGGATTTTTATGAGCGAGCTTGAATTTTCATATAAGTATGATGAAAATGGAAAAGTTGTTGATATTTCATGCAAAACGGTTTCCGAGAAAAAATTTATATGGTATGGTACAGGCGGGAATGACCCTGAAGGACCGCATCTTTATAAGATAAATGGCTGGTATTATCTGCTTATATCGGAGGGCGGTACGGAATTTTGCCATATGATAACAGTAGCAAGAAGCAGAAATATATGGGGAGAATATGAGTCGTGTCCGAGAAATCCGGTTTTTAGTAATAGGTCTACATCACTTCCAATAAAAGGAACAGGTCATATGGATATAGTCTGTGACCAATACGGTGATTGGTGGGGAGTGTGTCTTGCAAACCGTCCTATCACATATCCGTTTAAACACAATCTTGGGAGAGAAACATTTCTTGTGCCTGTAGAGTGGGATGATAAGGATTGGCCTGTTATAGGAAGAAATGGTCTGCTTGATGAGAGAATATCATCTGACAGAAAACTGCATGAAGGAGTAATGCAGAAATCTCAGACTGATGAGGGAAAACATTTTCATGATGAATTTGATGGTGATGCATTGAAAAAAGATTGGAATTTTATCTATAACACGACATCTAAATATGCGGCATTGGATAAGACAAAAGGTCTTTTATTATACGGAACAAAAGAGCCGATAATCTCAAGTGGTGAAATTGCATGGGTCGGTTACAGGCAAAAGCATCACGAGTTCATGGCAGAAACACATATTGATTTTGCCAATATGGAGGATGGCAGCGAAGCAGGTTTTACAATATATATGAATAACAAACATCACTATGAACTTTTTACATCTGTACTTGATGGAGAAAGATGGCTTATGTTCAGAAGAAGGATAGGTTCGCTTATCAGAGAGGACAGAATATCAAGACTCGCCGATGACAGTATTTACATGAGACTTGAAGCGTTAAAGGGTGAAAACGGAGAAAATATTTACTGCTTTAGCTATAAGGAGAATGGAGAGTGGCTTGAAGCAGGAGAGGGTGAAGCTGATTATCTCACAACGGAAGTTGGAGGAAGGTTTACGGGAAATTATATTGCACTTTATGCAAGCGGTGATGGAAAAGACTGTAGGAATGCGGTGCAGTTTGATATGTTTGATTATATAGGTGTATAGAATTTAGGTATTTATCTTTGAAAACTTTAAACTAAACAAGCCAATGCCTGCTGTACAGTAGATATAAGGAGTGACAATATATCTGAGAGCTACTGTTTAGCAGATAAATGTCAAAAATTGTAGAATTATTACAAAAGTTTACTGTGTTTTTGGAAATGGAATATGCAATATGTCAAAAAAGTAAAAATATGCAATAAAAGTCTTTTCAAATCAAAGTTAGTGTGATATACTTCAAAACAGTTGATAAAGAAGTACAGAACAAGGGCGTTCTCAATTAAAATAATTGAGTGCGCCTTTTTTACTAGAATGAATGACATAAGCTGTACCGCAACTTATATGGTGTCCGGGTGACAGCATAGGAATGACATAATTATTCCGGACACTTTATATAATGATGCAAGGGTCAAAATGATTTTTGTTCCGGACATCATATAAAAATAGTTTTAAGGAAAAACCTTTTGACTGTTATATGAATATTAAAATATTAATATGAAAGGAAGGTAACGAAATGGAAAATAATGTTATCGAACAGGTTTTTGGGAAAGATGTATTTAATGATGAAGTAATGCAGGCTAAACTTCCAAAAGATGTATATAAATCTTGGAAGAAAACGCTTGAGAGCGGAGCAGATCTTGATATTGAGATTGCGAATGTCGTTGCTCATGCGATGAAAGAGTGGGCACTTGAGCATGGTGCTACACATTATACACATTGGTTCCAGCCTATGACAGGTGTTACCGCTGAGAAGCATGACTCATTCCTCAGTCCTGCATCAGAGAGCAAACCTGTTCTTGAATTTTCGGGAAAGGAGCTTATTAAAGGGGAGCCGGATGCTTCTTCATTCCCATCAGGTGGTCTTCGTGCAACATTTGAAGCAAGAGGATATACAGCTTGGGATTGTACATCACCTGCATTCCTTCAGGAGGATGCAGCGGGTGTAACACTTTGTATTCCGACAGCATTCTGTTCGTACACAGGTGAGGCACTTGATAAAAAGACACCGCTTCTTCGCTCAATGGAAGCTATCAGCAAACAGGCAGTTCGTATCGTAAAGTTGTTTGGTATGGATGATGTAAAAAAGGTTTCCTGCTCGGTAGGACCTGAGCAGGAGTATTTCCTTGTTGACAGAGATAAATATTTACAGCGTAAAGACCTTATTTTTACAGGACGTACATTATTCGGTGCATCTGCTCCTAAGGGACAGGAACTTGATGACCATTACTTTGGTGCTATCAAAGAGCGTATCGCTTCATTTATGAAAGACCTTAACATAGAACTTTGGAAACTTGGAATCCTTTCTAAGACACAGCATAACGAGGTTGCTCCGGCTCAGCACGAGATGGCACCTATCTTCACAACGGCAAATATCTCAACAGACCATAACCAGCTTGTAATGGAGATTATGAAAAAAGTTGCAAAGAGACATAACCTTGAGTGTCTGCTCCATGAGAAACCATTTGCGGGAGTAAACGGTTCAGGTAAACATAACAACTGGTCAATTGTTACAGATACAGGAGTAAATCTTCTTGACCCTGGCAAGAAACCACATGAGAATAAGATATTCCTTCTCTTCCTTGCATCTATCATCAAGGCAGTAGATGAGAATGCAGAACTTCTCAGACTTTCGGCTTCAAATCCAGGAAATGATCACAGACTCGGTGCAAATGAGGCACCTCCTGCAATTATTTCTATTTTCCTCGGCGAGCAGCTTGAAGATGTTGTTGAGCAGATCGTAAGAGGTGATGTTTCATCATCAATCCAGGGCAGCAAGCTTGATACAGGTGTTCATGTACTTCCTGTACTTAAGAAAGATGCAACAGACAGAAACCGTACATCACCATTCGCATTTACAGGAAATAAATTTGAGTTCAGAATGTTAGGTTCATCAATGTCTATCGCAGGTGCAAATTTTGTACTTAACACTATCGTTGCTGATACATTACAGCAGTTTGCAGATGAACTTGAAAAGGCTGATGATTTCAATAAAGCAGTAAAAGAGGTTATCAAGAAAAATATTACAGAGCACCAGAGAGTTATCTTTAACGGTGACGGATATTCTGATGAGTGGGTTGCAGAAGCCGAGAAACGCGGACTTCCAAATGTTAAATCTATGGTAGAAGCTGTTCCTTATCTTGTGACAGACAAGACAGTTGAACTCTTTGAGAGACAGAATGTACTTTCAAAAGCTGAGCTTGAATCAAGAGCTGAGATTAATTATGAGAATTACTCAAAGACAATAAACATCGAAGCAAAGACAATGATAGATATGGCTGGAAAACAGTTTATCCCGGCTGTTATCTCATATGTAACAAGTCTTGCAGATTCAGTAAACACGGTGACAGCAGCTTGTGCAGCGGCAGATGTGTCAGTACAGACTGAACTTCTTACAAAGTGTTCTTCGCTTCTTGCTAAAGCACAGAAAGCTCTTGCAAATCTTGAAAAAGTTACTGCTGAGGCAGCAGAAAAAGAAGAGGGACAGGAGCAGGCATTATTCTTTAAGAATACTGTATTTGTTGCAATGGAAGAACTTCGTGCACCAATTGATGAGTTAGAGATGATAGTAGATCAGGAATTCTGGCCTGTACCATCATATGGTGATTTATTATTTGAAGTATAATAAGTAACAACTAAATTTTGCTTTCATATTAATATTTTCCCAAATATATATTAAAGACTTAAGCGGCCATTCTTTACAGGATGGTCGCTTTTGTGTCATAACAATAGTTGATTTATTCTTTCACTGATTAAGGCTATTCTGCCGTAAAAAAGACTTCCGTTGTGAATAATACTTGAATGAAGGCGTGATATTGTGTTAAAATAAAATGAATTAAGCGAATTATGAAAATGTAAATATTGATAACGACTGTCTTGTGATGTCAGTTGGGCAGTTTTATCAAAGTATCAGGAGGAATATCGTGTCTCAGAATGATAATGAAGAAAATGGAAGAATAACAATAAAAGAAGCATTCGGAAAATGGTTTGGTCTTTTTCTGGTGCTTATATCGGCAGCCGTAGTTTATCTGCTTATTATAAATCTTGATGATATTTTTTCGGGAATAACATATATATTCGGCATAGTAAAGCCGGTTATATATGGTGCTATCATAGCATATCTGTTAAACCCACTTACAAAGATGTATTACCGTCTTCTGATAAAGGGTTATGAGAAGAAAGGAAAAAAGCCGTCGGCAAAAACAGTCAGTGTTATTGAAAGTTTTACAATATTGTTTGCACTTCTTACCGGGGTACTAATAATTGCGATACTCTGCTGGCTGGTGATTCCACAACTTATCACAACTGTTATTTCACTTGTTGAAACAGTTCCATCACAGGCAAATGATTACTACAATTATTTAACAGAGAAGATACAGAGTAATAAATATCTTGCATCAAGGATGCAGGATACGGCTTTAAAGTTTACAAAATACATGGATAACATCATGAATCATGATTTATTTCCTTGGCTTAAAAGTGTGCTTCTTCCAAATTTGAATTTATATGCAAAGCAGTTTGCAAACGGTGTTATAAGCTTTCTGAATGTATTATACAATCTTTTTATAGGAATGATAGTTGCTATTTATATATTAAATGGCAAGAGAGTATTTATAGCACAGGCTAAAAAGATAATATATGGTGTGTGCAAAAAAAAGACCGCAGATACACTTATTCATTATGTTCGCATATCAAATGATATGTTCAGCGGTTTTATCTTAGGAAAAATAGTTGATTCCGCTATTATTGGTATTATATGTTTTGTCCTTATGACGATTTTTAGTCTGCCATATGCTCTGCTTGTAAGTGTGATAGTCGGTGTTACCAATATCATACCGGTGTTCGGACCATATATTGGAGCTATACCTAGTGCTATGCTGATACTTCTTGTAAGCCCAGTGCAGGCATTATATTTTATTATACTTGTCGCAATACTTCAGCAGGTTGACGGAAATATCATCGGACCAGCGATACTCGGTGATTCAACAGGTCTGTCAGCATTCTGGGTGCTTTTTTCGATACTGTTCTTCGGAGGGTTCTGGGGCATAGCCGGAATGCTCATTGGTTGTCCGTTGTTTGCTGTTATATATACGATTATCAAGGATTTTGTTAATTACTGCCTTAAGAGGAGAAAGCTGTCAACTGATACGCAGACATATATAGACCTTAAAAGTATCGAGGACAGAAAAGATGGTTATGAATATATAACATATTCTCCATCAGAGCTTATGGGAAAGAAAAAGAATAAAAACAAAGAAGATAGTAAAAACAAACAAAAAATATTGTCGGACATAATCAGGAAAATGGCAAAAAAGACCACAGATATACAATCAGACAATAAAAAGAAAAAAATGTGAAATAATGTAACAAATGAAAGGCTGAACTGTTACGAAATAATAGAAGAGTTATTTATATCGAACTTGACGAAATGCAGATTTTAATATACAATTATTTAGTTGTATTATAATTTGGCATGGTTTATATGCTAAAACAGAAATAGAAGATGTTTCAGAAACTATTAAATAGGAACGGGGAATATTATGATAAAAAGTATGACCGGATATGGCAGACATGAAACGGTTACTGATGATTATAAGATTTTGATAGAAATAAAATCGGTAAATCACAGATATTGTGATCTGAATATTAAATTACCTAAAAAGTTTAATGCTTACGAGAATGAACTTAGAGGTATTCTTAAAGGATATGCGGCAAGAGGAAAGATAGATGCATATATTTCATATGAGGATTACTCAGAAAAAAATGTTGAGGTGAGGTATCACGAAAATATTGCGAGCGGATATATGGAAGCAATTGAAAAAGCGGAAGAGTTGTACGGTACAAAATTTCCCGGTGCTTCACTTAAATATCCTGCGGCAACGGATTTTTTGAAACTTCCTGAAGTTATTTCTTTGGAGACAAAAGAGGTTGAGGATGAATCACTTCAAAATGATTTAAAGGAGACTTTTGAGGAAGCTTGCAAAATGTTTAGGGAGTCAAGGGAGAGAGAAGGGGAACATTTAAAAATGGACATCCTTTCAAAACTTGATTATATTTTGAAACTTGTCAAAAAGATAGAGGAAAGATCTCCTGAAATTCTTGCTGAGTACAGGCAGAAGATTATGACAAAAGTAGAAGAACTGCTTGGAGATAAACAGATAGATGATACAATCCTTGCCACAGAACTTACTGTTTTTGCTGATAAGGTATGTGTGGATGAGGAAACGGTAAGACTTCATAGTCATATAAAAAATATGAGAGATACTTTATCAAAAGATGAGTCGATAGGAAGAAAGCTTGACTTTCTTGCACAGGAGATGAACAGGGAAGCAAATACTATACTTTCAAAAGCAAATGATATGAAACTTTCTGCGGACGCTATAGATTTAAAGACAGAGATAGAAAAAATACGTGAGCAGATACAGAATATTGAATAGATATGAGGTGGTTTCATGCTTATAAATGTAGGATATGGTAATATCGTAAACATGGATAAGGTTGTCAGTATTGTAAGGACAGAAGCAGCACCAATAAAAAGGATGATACAGGTAGCAAAAGACAGCAATATGGCTATAGATGCCACTTGTGGCCGCAAAACCAAATGTATTCTTATAATGGACAGTGGGCATATTGTTCTGTCTGCACTTCTGCCGGATACAATAGAAAACCGTGTGAACGAAAATCAGAACAGAGAGGAGCAGAGCCAATGAGTAAAAAAGGCATTCTTGCAATAATTTCGGGATTTTCCGGGGCAGGAAAAGGAACTGTAGTAAACAGACTGTTAGAAAAAGAAAGTTATGCTGTTTCGATTTCAGCAACGACACGTAAGCCAAGAACAGGTGAAGTTGACGGACAAAATTATTTTTTCAGGACAAAAGATGAATTTGAAAAGATGATTGCAAATGAACAGCTTATAGAGTATGCTGAGTATGTAGGCAATTATTATGGAACACCTAAGGATTATGTTTTTAAGAAGCTTGATGAGGGCTTTGATGTGATACTTGAAATTGAAATGCAAGGAGCATTAAAAGTTAAAGAAAAATTTCCTGAGACAGCGTTGATATTTATCACACCGCCATCAGCAGATGAGTTGAAGAAAAGACTTGTCGGCAGAGGGACAGAAACAGCGGAGCAGATAGAAAAGCGAATGTCAAGAGCAGTTGATGAGTGTCCATATATGAATCAGTATGACTATATCGTTGTGAATGATGATCTTGATGAATGTGTTGACGAGATACACAGACTGCTTCAGTCTATACATAATGCAAAAGAAAATCAGCAGGAACTCATCAATATGATAACTGAGGATTTAAAGAAATATAAATAAATTCAAATAAATATGAAAGGAAGGAATAGTTATGTTACATCCATCTTATACAGATCTTATGGAAGTTATAAATAGTGAGGTAGAAACAGGTGAAGCTCCGGTAGTAAACAGCCGTTATTCAATCGTTCTTGCAAGTGCAAAGAGGGCACGCCAGCTTATTGCGGGAGCAGATCCACTTATTGGCGTAAGGTGTCCAAAACCGCTTTCAATTGCGGTAGACGAATTATACAATTCAAAAATTAGAATTTTAAGTGAAGAAGAAGCAGCAGAAGCAGAGGCAAAAAAGCTTGCTGAGGAAGAAGAGAAAAAAGCTATGAATGAGATGACATTCTCATTTGAAGAAGAGGAAGAGTAGCAGAGGTTTTAAAATGGATAATGAATACAAAAACGAAGACAGGAAAGAATCGCTAAAATCTTCTGATGAACAAAAGGCTGATGAAGAAACATCAACAGAAGAAAGAAATGTTGATTCATATGGTGAACCCATAGAAAATCCGGAAAGTGATGAAGTGCCAAAGAAAAAGAAAGTCATAAGTACAATTATTGAACTTCTTTTATATGCGGCTATAATTGTGATGTGTGTATGTGTTGTTCCAAAGTATGTTCTTCAAAGAACGATAGTTGATGGAACATCAATGATGAATACACTTAAGGATGGCGATAATCTTTTGGTAGAAAAAGTTACATACCGTTTTTCTGAACCAAAGAGATTTGATGTAATAGTGTTCTATCCGCATGGAAGAGAGAGTAATGACTATTATATCAAGAGAGTTATAGGTCTTCCGGGAGAAACTATACAGATAAAAGGCAATACCATTTATATAAACGGAAAGGTCATTAAAGAAAATTATGGCAAGGATCCGATGACAGAGTCAGGGATTGCAGAGGAACCGTTAAAACTGGCAAAAGATGAATTTTTTGTTCTTGGAGACAACAGGGAGATAAGCGATGACAGCAGATATCCGGATGTTGGACCGGTCAAGAAAAAAAATATTGCCGGTAGAGCAATTTTGAGAATTTCGCCATTGTCTGAGTTTGGTACATTTAAGTAATGCAATAAAAGATAAAGTATTAGATTTAAACAAGGGCAGATATTTATCTGTCCTTGTTTTGCAAATAATGTACTTTCAAAATTCTTCGTTCAGAAGATACCGAGAGAACATAATATATAAAAGGGGGATAAAATAACATGAAAAGACAGTTGAAAAAGATAGTATGTCTTACACTCATCACATCAATGATATTAGGGCAGAAAACTTTAAACACAACTAAAAATGTCACAGCAAAAGAAAAAAAGGATATTAAGATTGCCATTGATGCAGGACATCAGGCAAGAGGCAACTTCGCAACGGAGCCGGTAGGACCGGGTTCAGGTACAAGAAAAGCAAAAGTAGCAGGAGGTGCAACGGGAGTTGCATCACATGTTCCTGAGTATAAACTGACGCTTGCCGTTTCAAAAAAGCTTCAGAAAGAGCTTAAAGCCAGAGGTTACAAGGTTTATATGATCAGAACAAAGAATAATGTAAATATCAGTAATAAAAAGCGTGCACAGCTTGCAAATAAGAGTGGTGCAGATATTTATATAAGAATACATGCAGATAGTTCAAACTCAAGAGCTGTTACTGGTGCGAGTGGGTTATATCCGTCAAAAGCAAACAAATATGTTTCAAAGCTTAGTACGAAATCCAAAAAATTATCTTCATGTTTGCTCAAGTCTTATTGTAAAAAAACAAAGATACGCAACAGAGGTTTGGTTGCAAGAGATGATCTTACGGGAACAAACTGGAGCAAGTTACCGGTTTCTCTTATTGAAATGGGATTTTTGAGTAATCCGTCAGAGGACAGAAAGATGCAGAAGTCAAACTTTCAGACAAAGATGGCAAAGGGAATTGCAGATGGAATCGATGCATACTTTAAATAATTCAATATTAGTGATATAAGTAAGTAGCAGAGCGGATTGTGAATATACGCCTGACTATAATCGTATGAATTATTTAAGGTTTTGGTATGAATGGAGGAGAAATATGGAAGGTCTAGTCAACATGATGGAGGAAACTGTATTAAAGAAGATTGATATGTTATGGGAAACAACAGACGGATGCAAATGTCAAAAATGTAAATTAGATATAGCAGCATATGCACTTAACAGACTTCCACCCAGATATGTTCACTCACTTCAGGGAAAACTTATTCACAGGTTTAATGCATCTACGACACAATCAGATGCAGAGATAACATCCTGTGTTTATCAAGCTGTAAAAAAAGTGGAGAAAAATCCAAATCATCCTAGAGAAGAGTCTATATATACTAGATAATATTATAAATATTTCAGGACAGAGTATGGTTGTGTCACTGGTAGTATTACAGGGCAGACTGTAGTTCTGTCCTGTGCTATCATGGTGAAAATATATGTTGTTGGCGGTAATAAAAATATATAATTAATGAGGGTCTTGAAAAAAAACAGAAAAAATTGAAAAAAATGCTTGCATTTTGTAATTAAATGATGTATAGTATTGCTTGTCGGCACGACGGGGAAGATTAAAAGGTCATCGCCGATAAATGATAAAAGTAAATATGGTCTGTTGGTCAAGCGGCTAAGACGTCGCCCTCTCACGGCGAAAACAGGGGTTCGATTCCCCTACAGACTGTTCCGATGTAATGTCGGTCATAAAGTATCAAATGACGGTTTGATATGTTAATATCTGATAAAAGTAAATATATGGTCTGTTGGTCAAGCGGCTAAGACGTCGCCCTCTCACGGCGAAAACAGGGGTTCGATTCCCCTACAGACTGCTTCGGTGTATATGCCGGCTGTAAAGTATCAAATGACGGTTTGATTTATGTTAATGTTTGATAAAAGTAAATATATGGTCTGTTGGTCAAGCGGCTAAGACGTCGCCCTCTCACGGCGAAAACAGGGGTTCGATTCCCCTACAGACTGCTCTGATGAAAATCAGCCCAACCCGAAAGAACTTGTAGGTCATTTATGGCTTACAGGTTTTTTGTTTATAAAACAGGAAAGAACTGCATTATTGCTGCTATGAAATTATTATAATCTGTTGTATAGCTGATTATTCTTTAAGTGTAAATAGTAACGCTGTTACGGCTTTCCTATATGGTAATGATATTAAATGGAGGGAAAACAAATGAAAGTATCAAAATTAGTTGGATTGAGATTTAAAGAAAAACCTGCTGATTGTGTCATTGACAGTCACGCACTTATGGTAAGGGGCGGCTACATGAAATATGTAGGAAACGGAATTTATTCTGAGTTCCCTACTCTTAGGAGAGTGACTGCAAAGATTGAAAATATCATTCGTGAAGAAATGAACATGATAGACGGTCAGGAAGTTTTGTTTCCGGTTGTTATGCCTGCTGAACTCTGGGAGGAGTCAGGAAGGTATGAAAGCGTAGGAAATGAGCTTGTAAGACTTAAGGATAGAAACGGCTCTAAACTTGTTCTTGGTATGACACATGAGGAAGCATCAGTTCAGCTTGTCCGTGAGTATGGACAGTCATACAACAATTATCCTTTTATGATATATCAGTTCCAGCGTAAGTTCAGGGATGAGGCAAGACCGAGAGCGGGAATGATTCGTGTTCGTGAATTTACAATGAAAGATGCCTATTCGTTCCATACATCACAGGAAGACCTTGAAAAGTATTATGATGTATGTTATCAGGCATACAACAGAATATTCCAGAGAGTTGGTGTTCCTGAAGTTGTGACTGTTGCATCTGATTCAGGTATGATGGGAGGAAATGTGTCACATGAGTATATGCTCCTTACTCCGGTAGGAGAGGACTCAATCGTTACTTGTACTGAGTGTGATTACAGAGCCAACATGGAAGCAGCAGAGAATATAATGCCGGATGAAAAGATTGGAGAAGTTTCAGAGTTAGAGTGCATTGAGACACCTGACTGCAAGACTATCGAGGATGTTTGCAAGTATCTTCACAGTTCAGTGGAGACTTCATGTAAGGCAGTTGTATATCAGAGAAATTCGGATGATACATTTGTTGTAGCGTTTGTCCGTGGTGATTATGAAGTTAATGAGACAAAACTCCGCAACATTGTCGGAGAACCAATCCATGTTGCACTGATAACGGCAGATGATCCGCTTGTTGCAGGATATATTGGACCTTATAATATATCAAAAGATGTTACGGTATATATTGATTCTTCGCTTAAAGGTGTTGAGGGCATGGTTGCCGGAGCAAATAAAGAGGGATGCCATTATAAAGGACTTAATCTCGAAAGAGATCTTGGAAAGGTTGAGTATGTTGATATTGCCAAGATAAAAGAGGGTGGAATATGTCCATGTTGTAAAAAACACTCAATAAGCATAAAGCGTGGTATTGAGGTAGGAAACATCTTCCAGCTTGGCACAAAATATACAAAATCAATGAATATGACATACACCGATGAGAATGGTGAGACAAAAAATCCTATCATGGGATGCTACGGTATCGGAGTTGGAAGACTTGCCGCATCAGTATGTGAGGCAAAGCATGATGAATATGGTCCTATTTGGCCTATATCTATTGCACCGTGGGAAGTTGAAGTATGCTGCCTTCGTGTTGATGACGATCAGACAAAAGAAGTTGCAGACAAGCTTTATAAGGATCTACAGTCAGCCTCAGTTGAGACACTTTATGATGACAGGGATGTTCGTCCGGGTGCAATGTTCTCAGATGCAGATCTTCTCGGTGCACCGATAAGAGTTGTAGTAAGTCCTAGAAATCTCAAGGAGTCATGTGTAGAGGTAACAACGAGAGATAAGTCAGTTAAAGAAATGATTCCGGTTGATGAAGCATTTGAGTATATAAAGGGACTTAAAGAAAAGATGTTTGCAGATATAAATGCTAAAGTTGAGCCATATAAATAATTAAAGACGATAAACAGATGAAATTAATGACAGTATTTATCAATAACAATATTATTGATAAATACTGTCATTTTCTTTGTTGACTTTTATATTTTTGTCCTATATGATGTAAAACAGTTAGAGTGAACTAACCTGAGTGAGGGGTGCAAAAAATGAAATGATATTGCATCATATGACAAAAACATAGAAGCATGATAACAGTGTAAAAAATCCATATATGCAGGATTTTAGTGTGGAAAATCTGATTTTTCACACACAAGATTTGTGTCTGTGCACACTTGACACAAACCTGGTATGCAAAAAAATGTGTGCAGAAATGAGGATTAACATGAGTGTAGTTATAGTAGGAGGACATGACCGCATGGTCTGTAGATACAAGAAGATATGTAAGGAGCATAATTGCAAGGCAAAAGTTTTTACCCAGATGTCGGCAAGACTCAGTGAGCAGATAGGAAGTCCTGATCTTCTCATATTGTTCACAAATACGGTATCTCACAAGATGGTGAAGTGTGCGATAACTGAAGCCGAAAAATGCAATGCAGATATAGTAAGATGTCATACAAGCAGTGGAACGGCATTAAATGAGATACTTACAAATGCGTGC
Source organism: Clostridium sp. AF34-13 (assembly GCF_003477845.1). Classification (NCBI taxonomy): domain Bacteria; kingdom Bacillati; phylum Bacillota; class Clostridia; order Eubacteriales; family Clostridiaceae; genus Clostridium; species Clostridium sp. AF34-13. The sequence continues at coordinate 267 of NZ_QUEB01000002.1, read as the reverse complement.
AATGCGTAAGAGAATGGAGTGTTACTAAATATGTAACAGTTCAGCCTTCCATTTATTACATTCATAAACCTGCCAGCAAACTGTCAGTCGCTGCTAAGCAGCTTATGTTTACCTCATATAATAAATGAAAGGCTATTCTACCATAAAAAGATAATTAACAATACAATGAGCAAGCTCAAGTATTGTCAATTACTTTTTATGGCTGAACTGTTACCTGAATAGGTCAATTGTAAAAGTTAATTCCGCTTTGTAAGACTTACTTCCACC